>CBHYLN010000078.1:0-25480 GCA_966128725.1 uncultured bacterium
ACGTCCCGGTGAGATCGCCGCCCGCCGGACCGTTCGGCGGCAAACTCGTAGGCGCACCGCTCAGCTTCGAGTAGCTGATGCCGTTTGCCACCTTCGCGTCGGTCACCGAACCATCGGCGAGCTTCGGCGTCGTTACCGAGCCATCGGTGAGATGGCCGGTTGCAATTGCAGATGTTCCAAGCTTCGAGCCCGTTACGGAGCTGTCCGCAATCTTCGGCGTTGTCACTGAGCCATCGACCAACTTCGGAGTTGTCACCGCACCATCAGCCAACTTCGGTGTTGTCACCGAACCATCGGCGAGCTTCGGTGTCGTTACCGAGCCATCGGTGAGATGGCCGGTTGCAACCGCAGATGTTCCAAGCTTCGAGCCCGTTACAGAGCTGTCCGCAATCTTCGGCGTTGTCACCGAACCATCGGCGAGCTTCGGAGTTGTCACCGAACCATCGGCGAGCTTCGGTGTCGTCACTGAGCCATCACCCAACTTCAGCGTTGTTACCGCACCATCGGCCAACTTCGGTGTTGTTACCGAGCCATCCGTGAGATGGCCGGTTGCAACCGCAGATGTTCCAAGCTTCGAGCCCGTTACAGAACTGTCCGCAAGCTTCGGCGTTGTCACCGAACCATCGGCGAGCTTCGGTGTTGTCACCGAGCCATCGGCGAGCTTCTCGGTCAGCACCGAGCCATCTGCAAGCTTTATCGAAGTCACTGCGGCATCCGCGAGCTTCGCGGTGATCACCGAGCCATCTGCAAGCTTGATCGTTGTTATCGATCCATCAGCGAACTTCGCCGTTGTGATTGCGCCATTCGCAAGCTTCGAGGCGGTCACAGCCAGGTCAGCAATTTTCGGCGTCGTGATCCCAAGCTCGGTAACGCCAATCTGCACGGCCGGCGACGTACCGCCTGTAATCGAGATCGATGGATCGAGCGCGGTTACGCTTTGCACACCAACCGGCGTGCTGATCGTAAGCTTGCTGCCGTTACGCGTAACCGTGGTGGCACCGGCGCCAACAATCTCGAGCGCTCCGGTTGCACCGTTGATGCCCGACACGCCATCGCTTCCGATGGTGATCGTGTTTCCCGCCTGCGAGACGGTTGTTGTTCCCACGCCCACAAGGTTCAACGGTCCAGATTGCCCGTTGACATTGGTGACTACACCGCCTGCGTTCGGGGACACCGAATCGGCGACATCAGCCTGTCCTGCACGGAGCGAATACGCGCCGGCGGTGAACTGTGTGCGGGGCGAAAGTTCCTGCCCGTCATCAATCGCAAGGCCCAGATAATAGGCGCGATCGAATCGCAGGTCCATTGGCAGCGGCTTCACCGAGCCTATGCCAACATTGAATACACCGCGCACAAAGGTCACTTTCTGCGTTTCGGTGTACAGGAGATGTCCGCCCAAAGCGGCATCGTAAATATTCAGCGTCATGGTACGCTCACCGTCGGGAACCGGATCGCCGGACAGATCGGTAAAGATGCCTTGATAGCTGATGATTCGTGGAACTTGCGCGGACGCCTCACGTGTTACCAGGCAGGCAAACACAAGCATCGCGAGAAAGAGGGACCTCTTCTTCATGATTACGCGTTATGTTGGGATTGAGAAATGGAGTTCAACAGAGGATGGAGAGCGTGCTTCGCTGGACGCGAGCAATTATCCACCAATGCCGAGGGGGGCTGATAAACTGTTGAACGGCGCGATCTGCTGTATTGAGGTTCACATACGCTCACTTCCACGTCCATTAGAACGCCTGGCGCGCATCCGTTGGGCCACCTTACAGCTGGCTGTTGTTGAACAGTCCTGAGATCTACAAGCGTTTCAACAGGCTGTTAACGGACAACCACCATCACGATGGTTCTGGAAACACCGTTCGCAACAAGCCGGGCCAGATATTGCCCCGACTCCAGATGTTCCGCGTTCAGTATGACAGTGGAACGCCCCATCGGACGTATACCATCAACCAGCGTGCGGACTTCGTTTCCCAGTGCATCAAACACCTTCAACGATACATTGGTGCTGCTTGGAAGATCGAACGTGATCGAGGTGTTCGCGGAGAACGGATTGGGGAAATTCTGATGCAATGCCATGCCGGCGCCGGTCACGATCGGAGCCGTAGGAGCGGCGGCAATTGGGCGCAATGGTACCAGGTACCAGAAGCCCTCACCAACCAGGCTGTTGCCGGCCATCACACGACCGATCAACGTTTGACCGATAGTGCCCGACACCAACGACTGCCCGTCGGTTGCGGCGTTGCCCGCACCAAAGGCACCCGAATACAGCTTGATCTGCGCGGACACCGGGGCACACGACAGAACAAGCCACAGAGAAAGAAGCGTAAAACACTGTGCAGGTGTTTTCACAACTGGACCTCCATAAAATGGACGAAGATTGTGACTCAGGGGATGGCAAATGGACCACGTGGCCTGGACAGCCACATACGGCAGTAAGGGATGATCGCCACCTGGAAAGGTGTCACTCATCGGCAGCTACTTGTGGACCAAAGGCTCCCGAATCGCGGCCAATAATACGAAGCTACACGATGATTATGAGACCAAGATGATCCGTGTCGTAATTTTTTACGTGCGTCGTCACACACATCGGGTTGAACTTCAAAGCAATTCCAACAGCGATGAGCGCTCCATTTCGCCGATAACGCAAGGCCACGATCTGCTGATTTCCGGAACATCTGGCATTGTTAATTTCGACGAAATCAGGCGAATTATCGGCATGTCGGGCACTCACAGCGGATAGGACTGGAAGCCGGGCAATGCGACATCAATGGTGATTGCCGGCAATACTTGCCAGTAAATCATAACCGGCTGTCGAGCCGAGCATCGCAGCAAAAAAAAAAGCAGCACCGTCACAAGGGAACCAGGCATCCCACACTACTGAAGCAAAAGTAAAAGCCGGGCGCGTTCCAAATGGATGCCTGCGAACGCAGCCGCACAACGAACACATCCGGTACCAGACGGAGTTTGTTTGCGGGGTGCTTGCCGTGGCGCAGACCATACGACTCGACGCAAAGGCAGCACGAGGGCAACATGCATGTCCACTTTCGGCGGGCTCATGACTCTTTATGATTATCCCTCCCACAACGCCCACTGCCGCCGTGCAGGGGGTCAAACATTCCCATATAGCAACAATCCTGCCGGACACACTCCGCCTGCATGCCCTTGCATGCCCTTGCATGCCTGCGGCGTGCCGTGCGCGCACCAATCGCAAGTCACCGCTATCCCCATAACCACATATTTCACAAGGATCGCATCATGAAGTCACGACTCCCATTACTTGCACAGGCTCTTGCAGCGGTAGCCGCGATTGTTCTGGCATTTTGCACAACAACGGCGACAGCCTCCGCTCAGGATCTTGACACCTGCTGCCTGCGAATCGCAAACAGCACAACATGCCATATCACGATATGCATAAGCCTGCCCGATGGTACGGAGCAGTGCGAGTTGATATCACAGCAATCCCGGGCCCGCTTCCGATTCCCATGCGACAGCAACACACATTTCACCGCAACCGGAGCCTGTGGTGTACCAACCAGGCTGCGCCCCAACGAGTGCGTGAGGATGCTGCTGCGCGGCACGCTCTGCTGTGCCGATGTGTGCCTGTCTCGCGGCGAGGACGGATGTTATGAAATCACAATCACGGACTCGGCCTACAAATGCAATTGCGACTAACGCACGGATAGTGCGCAACGGCTATCACGGGCACTGCGAACAATCGCGATACGATATGCCACGGGCATAGGCCGAGATCACGATCCGGAATGGGGAACGCAAGCACTGCTTCGCCTTGCCTCCTGCCATATCCGCGCAACAACAACACGATGCTCCCGCGATGTGCGGGAGCATCGTGTGCAAGCAGCGACAACAGCAAAACCGGGACCTTCTTCAGGAATTACACGCCATCCCGCGATGTACTTCGTATGAATACCGCACGGCGTTTATCAGGCATGCGGCGGCACGACAAAGTTCTTTGCCTGGCTTGCTATCAACATTATATTGCGCGTCGCCGAATTCAACATCGGCACAGCACTATCCCCCACCAGCGTTCCCCTTCCCCGCACACAAATAATTCCCCTGAGCACCGCGGCCACGACTTCCGCGGCGTATTACCATTGCGCGCCCATCGAGCCTGTATACCCCGGGAGGCACGATTATGGAAGTGCGCACTGCTCCAATGGTCGGTTTCACAGTATTCGTCAATGATCAGGAGACAGTTGTTATGGCCATCACCAGCATCAAGATTCACCCGGCAATTGGTGTTGCCCGCGTTGGCAACAGCCCGGATGAATTCTTCATCGGCCCATTGCGGCCATGGGAACATCCCAACCCACCAGGGGGATTCAAGGATTCACAATGCAGAGTAAAACGCCAGGGGGCCGAGTTCCGGATATTCGCCTATCACGATAATGGCACGGTAACGGAAATCACCCGGGCCGAGGCCGAGATCACCTGGAAGGTGCATGTTGTCAACAAGAAGGCCGTGAAGCGGAACCCGGCATCGCCAGCGGCCAACATGACGATCGACCCGGGGTCACGCACCCTCACCGGCCCCAATCAGCAGCAGAAGCTGGACACCGGCCGCATCACCTTCAGCGGCGCGCCCACGGTTGTGGTGCCGCTTGGAGAAGTCCGTACCGACGGTTTTTCGCGACTTATCGTGCTGGGTGGCTTCGGGACATCAGCATCGCCCACTGGCGCGCCCATCAACTCGTTTCTGGATAATCCGGGTTGGTACGACGACGTGTGCGATGGACCGATCAACGCCCACATCAAGCTGCGGGCAAGCGGCGACGAATACGATGCCGTTGGTGCGTGGGTGATTGTTGGGCCACCAAAGTATTCGCCGCAGACCGACAATGTGATCACGCTGTACGACCGGATTTTTCAAATGGCGGCCGACAAGGGCTGGCTTGCCGGGCCGGCCACGCCCTCGTACACCAACGATGTCTACCCGATTCTGAACCGGGCGGAAACCACCATGGCCACGGTGAATGTGTACGGCGCCCACGGCTGGGGCCAGCCGGTGTACGATCCGCAATCCACACGCGACAGCATCTTCAATCGGCTGGCGAACCCCTCGGGTGGCGGCGGCAACATGCCGCTGCTGAACAGCGCAACGCTCACCAAGACACAGTACGCGGTGATGCAGAATTGGAAGAACAACAATTTCACCCGCGACTGGGCCGGCGCCCCAACGCCGCCGGTTATTGTCACGGCCAAGGGGCTGGACCACTCGGCGCTGGAAAATTGCGTGGGCGCTGCGTTTTACCCGGGCATCGAGGCCGGCGGTGTTGTCGCGCAGCCGATCATCGATCCCACGAAGTATATCGGCCCAACCGATCCGATGCGCCTGAACCAGGCAGCCCTGACGCCCGGCGATATCGGCCAATACATGGCGCTGCCATGGCAGGCGGATTTCAAGGCATGCGGCACCAACTGGTGGCCGGTACCGCGGCCCAACTCCGTGATCCCCGACGGCACCACCGCGTACCAGGCCTGGGACCGTGGCGTGGGCAGCATGCTGGAGATGGTCACCGAGTGGCCCATCCTTGGCTTCGTGATCAAGCAGGGCAGCGGCTACGTGGAGGTGGAACGTTGCGATGCAACATTCATCACCCTGATGACACCACATCTGAATTTCCAGGATGTGCCGCAAGGCCCGATGGGAATGGCGCGGAAGTCCGCTCTGGCAATCGACTTCGAGGTGCGCTCCACCGGCGCGGCCGTGGTGCTGGAGGTTGCCCCTACCGACGCCCCTGCAAATACCCGGCTGCGGCTCGACGCAACGTCGGTATCCGTTGGGCCAACAACCGGCAACGAGGTGGTCACCGCGCGGCTGTGGATGGTGTATCAGACTGGCCCGCTGGGCGAGCATATCAGCGACGCGGTTACGGTACGCCACGCAGCCAGTGGCCGCTCGTGGACGATCACAATCACGGCGAACACGGTTGCGCGCAAGGTGGCCGCAGCAGCGCTGGTGCTGGACCGCTCCGGCAGCATGGCCGACGATCGCGGCGACGGGCAGCAGAAGGTGGCAAGCCTGCGGCAGGCTGCATCAATCTTCGTGGACGTGATGGTTGAGGGCGACGCGGTTGGCCTGGTACGCTACAATCAGGATGCGCAGAAGCTGGCCGGGCTTACCACGCTTGGGCCTGCGGGCGATCCGTTCGATCCGGCACGCCAGCACACGAAGGACCTGATCAACGGAACGGAGTTGACCCCGGGCGGCTCAACCTCGATCGGCGACGGGATATTCGAGGGGCGAGCCATCCTGAACGCGGCCGGCCCGGGTTTCGACTTGAAGTCGCTGGTGGTGCTTACCGACGGCATCGAGAATCAGCCCCGCATGATTGCCGACGTGGCCAACGAGATCAACGAACGCACATACGCGGTGGGCCTGGGCACACCACAGAACACCAGCGCGGTTGCGTTGCAGACGATCTCCGGCAATCACGGCGGTTATCTGTTGCTCACCGGCGCCATCTCCGGCGACAATCGATTCATCCTGCAGAAGTACTTCCTGCAGATCCTTGCCGGCATCAGCAGCGCCGAGATCGTGCTGGACCCCGAAGGCGTGCTGGTTCCGGAACACGAGCAACGCGTTCCGTTCCTGATTACCGAGGCCGACAGCGGGATCGATGTGATCGTGCTGAGCGATGCCCCCGGCGCGATCAATTTCAGACTCCAGACGCCCACCGGGCAGATCATCGAGCCATGGCGCGCCAGCGCCGAGCCCGGCATGGCATTCGTGTTGTCGCAGGGCGTGACGTATTACAGGATCGCCCTGCCCACGGAGCTGACACCGGGCCGGTTCGACCACGCCGGAACGTGGCACGCACTGCTGGAGATCGGCAGGCCGCGCACCGCGCGCCCGGCAGGCACACCCGGCATCGCGGCAACCGGCGCGGGCGCGCCGGGTCATCAGGCAGCCCACGGCTCCGACGCGGACCTCGGGCGCATCGTACGGCCGCAGGACATGCAGCGCGCGGGTGCGTTGGCGAACACGGCCGGCGACGTTGCCGGCTCGCTGGCACGTTCGGCGGTTGGCAACCGAAAGGGCCTTCCGTACAGTCTGCTGGTGCACAGCTACTCCAACCTGTCGTTGGCGGTATCGCTGCATCAATCCGGATTCGAGCCGGGCGCACAGGCCGTGGTGAGCGCATCGCTTGCCGAATCGGGCATGCCCGCACGCCCTGGTGCGCACCTGTGGGCCGAGCTTGTCCGACCCGATGGAACAAGCAACAGGCTGGCGCTTGTCGAGGGTGAGCCGGGCCAGTTCAGCGCATCGTTCGCAATGGGGATCAGTGGCGTCTATCGCTGCCGGGTACGTGCAAGCGGGCAATCACGCGAGGGGCATCCGTTCCACCGCGAGCAGACACGAACCGCCGCCGTGTGGTATGGCGGGAATCGTGATGCCGATCCAAGGGACGGCAATGGCGGCCCGCTGGTACGGTGGCTGCAGGAACGCGACCAGAAGCTGTGCGAGCTGCTGCGCTGTCTGCTGGCCGAGGGTGGCGCCGCCACGCCGAAGTTCCAGAAGCGGCTTCGTGAGGCCGGGCTGGATATCGATCGGCTGCGCGAGTGCATCGAAGGGTATTGCGGCCGGTCGAAGGCGGCGGGCGCGGAAGACGGAAGCCGTGAACACAGCGGACCAGGCCGATGACGCACGTATCGGACTACGATGTTGCAGTGGTGGGAGCCGGCCCAGCCGGCTCCGCCGCCACGCTGGTGCTGGCCCGGGCGGGATTCAGCACAGTGCTTGTCGAGAGCACGGGCTACCAGCACATGCGCCCCGGCGAAACACTGCCCCCTTCGGCCCGCACGCTGCTTGCGCGCCTGGGCCTGTGGGAGCCGTTCACCGCGCTGGAGGCCGCCCCCTCGCATGGCAATCGCAGCGCATGGGGTAGCCCGGAGCTGGCCGAAAGCTCGTTCATCTTTCACCCGCACGGGCAGGGATGGCATGTGGATCGCGGTCGGTTCGACCAGGCCATGGCGCAAACGGCCGTGGCGGCAGGCGCGCACTGGCAACAGGACACGCAGGTCACGGATTGCATTCCGCTGCCGGACGGCCGTTGGCAGCTTGAGTTGGGCAACGGGGGGCGCCTATGTGCCCGAGCCGTGATCGACAGCACCGGCCGCAACGCACGCATCGCCCGCCGCCTGGGTGCCCGGCGCGTCCTGCACGATCACCTGATCGGCGTGGCAGCGCAGTATCACGCACCACATGGCGGCAAGGGATATACGCTGGTTGAGGCCGCCGAACATGGCTGGTGGTACTCGGCGCCGGTGCCGCCGGACCGACACGTTGTGATGTTCATGACCGATGCCGACATCTGCCGACGCCTTGGCCGTGCCAACGCCAGGGTGTGGGACCAATCGCTTGCGGAAGCACCCCACACGCTGGAACGTATCGCCGGATGCCAGCGCATATCGGCACCCACGATCTTCTCGGCGGTGAGCCAACGGCTTGCCCGCATCGAGTTCACGAGCCCTTGGCTTGCCTGTGGCGACGCCGCGCTGGGTGTTGACCCGCTTTCGGCCAGCGGAATCATCCGCGCAATGCGGAGCGGCGAAGGCGCCGGGCAGGCAATCGCCCACTGGCTGCTGGGTCGGGCCGATATTGCCCGCGCTTACGAGCGCCTGTTGGACGATGATTTCGCGGAATATCTGGCCCAGCGCGCGGCGCATTACACCATCGAGCAACGCTGGCCCAGCTCGCCGTTCTGGAATCGCCGGCATCAGACCACGCCGCTGTACACTGCCGTGCAGCAAACGACACTGCACGAATAACGGAATCCGGCACGGCCCCGATAACCGGTGGCCGCCGAGGCAATAATCGTGCACGCGTTCGATACCGAACGGCCACGGACCCCATCGGCGAAGCGTTTCGCGGGCTCGCGTGCCGGCACGGTGATCACAATCCGCCGCCGGCCCCGGTTGGGGCACGGAGAATCGAGCACTTGCCACGCTTGCAGGCGCTCATACCTCAACAGAGTTCATTGCATGGCCCACTGCCGCGCCACTATCGCACTGCCAGCACACATGGCACGCAACCTTTCGGCGGCGACGCAACGCGTCATAAACCGTGCCGCTATCCGCCAGCCAACCGGCCAAGCGTGCGCACGGCCGATTCAATCCTGTTGGACCAAGGGTTGCCGCACGTAAGCCGGATGAAGTTTGTGTAGCCGCCCTTCGGAGAGAATATCGGCCCCGGCGCGATGCTGATCTTCTGCTCCAACGCAAGCGCGTGCAGCGCCATCGCATCGGTGCCTTTCGGAAGCTCCACCCATAACACAAATCCACCCGCCGGCCGTGTTACCCGCGTACCGGCGGGGAACCACGCGCAGATGGCCTGTGTCATCAACTGCGTTTGCGTGGCGAAGGCATTCCGCAAGCGGCCGAGATGCCGATCGTAGCCGCCGCTATGCAGAAATTCCGCGATCGCGACTTGCGGCAGCGACGCGGTTGCAATACTGGTCATCAACTTCAGCCGTTCCACCTGCTCCTGATAACAACCGGGCGCCACCCAGCCCACCCGATACCCGGGCGCAAGGGTTTTGGAGAACGAACCGCACAACAGCACACGGCCGTCGCGGTCGTAGGCGCGGGCGTTGCGAGGGCGGCGGGTACCGAAATACAGATCGCCGTAGATATCATCCTCGATAAGCGGGATGTTCCGTTTGGCGAGCATCGCCACCAGCCGCTCCTTGTTCGAGTCGGGCATCAAGCTCCCAAGCGGCTGGTTGAAGTTCGCCACCACCAGGCAGGCCTTCACCGGATGTTTGCGTAATGCGATATCAAGCGCATCGAGCGACATCCCGTCGCGTGGGGATGTGGCAATCTCGATGGCCTTCATCCCAAGGCTTTCGATTGTCTGAAGGATGCCGAAGTAGGTGGGCGATTCGATGGCGATGGTGTCGCCGGGGCGTGCCACGGCACGAAGCGCAAGGTGCAGGGCCTCGGCACAGCCGTTGGTGATCACGATCTCCTCGGCCGAGAGACTCCCGCCCCATTCCGGCGCACGACGCGCGATCTGCCGCCGCAGCCCCAGATCTCCTGGCGGGAAGCAATACGACGAGCCGGCATCGCCGCCGGCGCGAAGCACCTTCATTGTGGCGGCCTTCAACCGGGCAATGGGCAGCAGCTCGGCGCTGGGACTGGCCGCGCCAAGCTGCACGATGCTGGGGTCGGCGGCGGCACGGAAAACACGGCTTACCAATTCGTCCACACCCACGCGGCGCGCGACGGATGATGACCTGGTGGCGTTCGGCTCCGGCGGCAGGCCGCGAGCGGCCAGGCGTACGTAATAACCGGAACGCGCCCGCGCTTCAATCAGCCCCTTGTTCTCCAGCAGGTAATACGCCTGAAACGCGGTGGACATGCTTACCCCGTGCTGGCGGCTGAGCACCCGCACCGAGGGCACACGCTCGCCCGGGCGCAATACGCCCCGCTCGATCATCGATTCCACTGTTGAAGCCACGCGCTCGTACAGCATCGCGCCGGTATCGGTCGCCATATCAACCTTCATTACATGCTCGGCCAAATCCACCCAGGATCACCAACCGGGCAAAGCTAATCTGATCTGGTTGATGCGGCAAGAATTCAAATCTGTTATGGTGGCCCCAATGGCATATATGCCTGCTCACCGGCTTCGGAAACGGGCGGATGTGATTGTGCCGCCGGCACCCGGTAAGTGTACAGGGTACCAGCGGCACAGTTCGGCGCAACGGATGGGCTAACGCTACCGCACGATAACAACGGCGGCATCCGCGCTCAAGCGGCCATCAACGGCGATGCGGCAACGATACAGACCCGATGGCAGCCCCCGGGTGTTCAGCCCCACTTCGTGCTCGCCGCCATCGAAACGGCCTTCGGTAATGAGGGCAACCGAGCGACCGGTGTTGTCGAACAATTCGATCCGCACGCCAGCCGCTCGCTGGAGTACAAAATGCACGCCGGCCTGTAAGCGCACCGGGTTCGGACTCACGGAAAGTTTTACATCGCCCGCCATACCCGGCGCCATGCCCTGGCGTATGCCACGGTCCGGCACGCCTGCGGCCTCGGGTTCGCATCGCACTACTTTGTAGATTGCGCCATCCAGATTTGTCACCCACAGATTTCCGTCGACCGGATCGCGTTCCACGCCGCGGGCGAACAGCTTCCCCCATTGGGAATACCCCAGGGCGCTTGCCGAGTCGGGCGTGAGCCGCAGCGGGAAGGAGCAACGCGACGCCTGCTCACCGGGCGCATAAAGCCCCAGCGAGGAGCCTCGTGGACCGCTGTTCGGGTCGAAGTCGTCGATCACGCGCCAAAAGCTTCTGCCATCGCCTGCCGAGGCAAGGCCTGCCGGGCCGAGATCGACAACCGCCGACGGGGATATCACGCGCCGCACCGAGCCGTTCGAGGGATCGATCACGTACATGTTCTGCGCACCGAACAGATCCGACGCCAGAAGGGAACCACCATCGAGACTATCCAGCCAGACAAGCCCGGTGGGATAGGAACAGGGCGACACCCAACGATTCAGAATTGTTCCTTCGCGGTCAAACTCCACCAGCCACGCACCGCCAACGCTGTCGGGTGTGGCATCGGCAACGTCGTGCGCAAACAACGTGCGCCGTCCAGGGTGCCACGTGATGTCCGTAAGCCGATGGCGCCCATCCTCCTTCAGTTTCAGGATCGATCGGACAATCAGCGTACCGGGATCGATGGTCAGCAACGTGTCGCTGTTCTCGACGCTTGCCCACAGCACGTCACCATCAAACGCAAGACCCCAGCACGGCAGGGCCTGCAGCGACGCCGAGATAACACCACCCGGACGGCTGTGTTCGATGGTGAATTCCGCGCTGATGACGCTCCGGTTGGCCCCACCGCGCTCAACCACACGCACACGTGCC
Source organism: uncultured bacterium (assembly GCA_966128725.1). GTDB lineage: Bacteria > Bacteroidota > Ignavibacteria > OLB7 > OLB7 > JAFDZV01. The sequence continues at coordinate 11,904 of CBHYLN010000078.1, forward strand.
GTGGTGGCGTCGATGTCCGGCACAACCCAGTCCAGCCTGCTGCCTGTGACGTCGGTAGCAACCGTCAACCACGTTCCACCACCAACCGAATACAATACATCAACGGGGGATTGCAGCCCGGCCCATGCAATGTTCTGATGGGTACGCCCCATCCAGGTCTCACGACCAACCGGAGCAGTGATCGCCGGCTGCACATCGGGCTGCCCAAGAGCAATTTCCCACATCGACCGGCCATGTGTGGCAACGCGGAGCGTGTTGGACGCACGATGAATCTCCATCGCCACAACCGCAACGCGCGGGAGCCCGTTATTAAACGTCCACCATGTGGCGCCGCCATCATCGCTGACAAACATCCCGATATCCGTCCCTGCGTGGATCACACGCTCGTTCGATGGGTCCAGCACAAGCGCATTCACGGGAATGTCCGGCAGGCCGCGGCTGATGTCGCCCCAGGTGGCGCCGCAGTCGGTGGTTTTGAAGATGTGGCCCGCCGAGAATCCGGAGAACGTTACGTACGCGGTACAGGTATCATGGCGCGAGGCCACGATGCTTGTAATGATGCGATTCGGCAGCCCGAGATTCCGATCGGCCCAGGTAGCGCCGCCATCAGTCGTCACCTTCAGTTCACCAAGCGGCACCCCGTCGCTCACCAGAATGGACGATCCCGAAGCAAGCCCGGAGCCTGCGTATACGATGCGCGGATTCGCTTCCGAAACCGCAATTGCGGAAATCGGGGTGCGGAAGGTTGGCGAAATCGGGCTCCAACGGGTGGACGCGGTACGATGATACACACGCCTGCGCCCACAGTATAACCCCAAGGAGTCAGCGGGATCGGCAATCAGCGGCGCGGCCCATGCCCCCTGATCGCTTGTGCTGATTCCCTGCGTAAAGGTCTGCTCGGCACCCGTGCCAAGATCCTTGCGGATGATGGCCCCGTAGGGCTGTTCGTAATACACAATCGATGGATTGCTGCGATCAACAACCACGTGGAATCCGTCTCCACCGCCAACAATTCCGGGGCCGCCATTGCGATACTCGGTGGCTTCGGTGGTAACCGTGCCGTTATCCTGCGTACCGCCATAGGTTGTGGCCGGCGCGGTCTGGTCAACCGCCATCGCATAAAACTGTGTGATGGCAAGCCCGCTGGTAATCCGGGCGTACGAGCCACCACGATTGTCGCTGCGATACATCCCGCCGTCGTTGCCAACATACACGCGTGTGGGATCGGTTGGGTCGAACGCGATCGCATGATGGTCCGGATGCAGTTGCGAATCGAATGTCGTCCAGGTCTGGCCGCCGTCCACCGAACGAATCAGTACCACGCCACCGGCAATCACCACGTTGGGATCATCCGGAGCAACGGCAATCACATTGTTGTAGTCGCCCTGAACGTGCCCGAAGTAGTTGAGCAGATCGGGATCGTTGTCCATCACCACCTGCCACGAAGCGCCTGCATTGGTTGATTTATAAATGCGCGAGGCGGACGAAGGCGGCGAGAACTGCACCTCCTGCGCAAGAGCGTACAACACATTGGGTGACGACTGCGCAACCTGTACCGACACGCGCGTTGGTACCGCATTGGCGCCGATACCGGCCGCCGACGGAACAAACGTTACCCCGGCATCCGCCGAATGCATTACCGGAGCATCTCCGCCGCCAATCCACACATCGTTGGGATTCGACCTGCTGATGGTGATATCGGTAACCGGCGAGCCCAGTATCCGGGTCCATGTAGCACCGGAATCAACCGAGCGATACAGGCCGGCATTGTTCTTGGTTGCGGCTGCAAACACGATGGCTCCGTTGCCCGGATGAACCGCGATGCGGGAGAACGCCCCAACGTTGCGCAGCCCGGCTCCGCGCCATGTAACGCCGGCATCGGTGCTCCGCATGATACCCGCGCCACCGTAGGCATCGATGAAGGGCGAAGCCTCGCCGGTGCCGGCATACAGGATATTCGGGTTCGATGGATCCACGGCAATTGCCCCCATCGCGATGGCGGCCTCGTTGTCCATCACTGGCTCCCAGTGGGCACCGCGGTCGGCCGAGCGCCACACACCACCATCGGCCGCACCAATCCACACTGTATTCCCGTCCGACGGATGTACCGCGATCGTCATCACACGCCCCGCAAGATCGAACGGGCCGATCGGTGTCCATCGCGTTGCGTGCTGCGGCGATGCAGCCCCCTTGTACGGGCGCATGCGCATTTCGGAATACAGGGCCGCCTCCAGCCTTGCATTCTGCGGTATGCGCTCGAACGGGTAAGCACGAGCCGCGTATTCGACGCGCTGAGCGGCCGAACGATCATCGCTGCCAGCCGGTACAACGGATTGTGCCGAGCAGAACGTACGGGTAGCGAATAACAACAGGAGGGTGATTGCTGGTAGTGTCTTCATGGCGATGTAGATGAAGTGCCGAGAATGTATGGTGGGCTCCGCTCCACGCCCGTGCAGGCAAGTGATGCTTCGCCGGCCAGCAAATCGTTCCCGCCAAGATAGTGTGTATTGGGATTACCACACGTATGCAACATCGCCAGGGTGTATCGGGGTTATCGGAGACGTCACGGGACGCGCAAACTGATCTGGTCAATACAACAAAAATCTGAATCTGTTATGGCCACCCCGACGCAGCTAAGTTGCATCCGGTTATCGCGGGACTGCCGCGAGATTGCGATGAACAGGTTTGGGAACGATCTCATGAGAACGAACGATGCATCACGCACCATCGAACTTGTCCGGGGGCAACTATGGCGAACGCACGCCGGAGCCGGGACAATTGCGATCACCGTCATTGAAGGGCGCATATGGCTTACCGACCAACGGCACGGCAGCGATTGCATACTGGCACCCGGCGAACGTTACGCCGGCACAAACCAGGGGCTGATGTTGCTGGAAAGCCTTACACCCCATGCATGGGCCAACGTGACGTGTGGCCACCATACCGCGGGCAACGATACCACGCATGATGCGGCCCGCCACGGGAACGCATCATGTGCCGCCAAGGCCAAGGAGACGGAATGACAGCCTCGATATCCCGCGACCGGCTTGGCCTGCTCTACGGCATGCTCGGCGTAATCGGATTCAGCATCACGCTGCCTGCCACACGACTGGCCCTGGCCGGCTTCGACGCAACGTTTGTCGGATTCGGGCGCGCGATATTGGCGGCGCTAGTTGCCGCGACTGTGTTGCTGATACGGCGCCCGCCGTTGCCAACACGCAGGCAGTTCGGCGGCCTTGCGATTGTGGCGGCCGGCGTGGTGCTCGGATTCCCCTATCTCACCGCGCTTGCGATGCGCGGCCTGCCGGCATCACACGGCGCCGTGGTGATCGCCATCATTCCGCTGGCCACCGCGATGGCATCGGTTTGGCGAAACCGGGAGCGCCCGTCGTTGAGGTTCTGGTTGGCCAGCAGCGCCGGCAGCGCCATCATCATCGGATTCACGTTGTTCGCGGGCGGCGGCGCGCTGCAATCGGGCGACCTGCTGCTGCTTGTTGGCGTTGCTATGGCTGCGATCGGCTACGCCGAGGGTGGGCGCCTGGCCCGCGAGCTGGGTGGTTGGCAGGTGATCAGTTGGGCACTTCTGCTGGCCGCGCCGGTTGCGGCTGCCCCTGCACTGTACTCGGCCACACAACATGGCCTGGCCGCATCAGCCGCCGCCTGGCTGGGGTTTTGTTACGTGGGATTGATAAGCCAGTTCACCGCATTCATCGCATGGTACAGCGGTATGGCAATCGGTGGTGTGGCCCGTGTTGGGCAGCTTCAGCTCCTGCAGCCATTCTGTACCATCAGCGCATCGGCGCTGATGCTCGGCGAGCCGTTGCAGCCGCTCCTTCTGCTGGCCGCGGCGCTGGTGGTGTGCTGCGTTGCGCTGGGACGCCGGGCGGCGCTACGCCCGGCACCACCACCACCAGTGCTCGACACCGCCCCCGAAGGTCTGCGCCAAGCCGAGGCATGAACCGCGGTGCAAACGGCGTTGTTGTTCCGCGTTCTTCCGGGCGGCACCGGTAACCGGGAAAGGGCCAATGACTTAATCATCGGAAGTCAACCATTGCATAATGTATATTTATTATATACGTTTGCAGCTTCACCCCTGGATTCATCACGGTTACGGGCAAGGATGAGGGGTACATAAAGACGTACCCTATTGCTTGTTGTGCTGGGTTCAGGTCAGTGCTAACTTCAAAGCATTAATAATACTCGATAGCCATCGAAATGTGCTGTTGGAACCATCATTTCACTTATCAGCTTCGGGGGGGGCATATGCGTTATTTCCAACGACAACTATTGATTTCGTCTGTGTTGATTCTCCTGGCCGGCATGCATCTATGTGCCCAACAAGGCCAGGGCGTACGGATCGCCATTACATGGCACACCATCTCGGATTCAACCTACGGCATACGTTACTGGTGCGCCTGGAACGACGCCACGCTCCGCATCAAGGGTGTCTCGGCGCCCGGCGCTCCGATTGTTCTGCACGTCAACCGTATCGACGTCGGCATTTTCGAGATCACCAGCAATCCGATCGCGGTAACCGGCGCCGGTATGACCGTTGCGTTTACCCGTACGGTTGAGATGGTACCGTCGGCAGCCGAACGCGGGACGGTGCTGCCGAACGATCCGAAGGACCGATGCCGAAACAACGCCCTGGGCGTTACCCGCGCCGGATTCCACCAACGCGTGGATGTGCTGGACGCTGCAACACATGCCGTGCTCGCGAACGTGGACGTGTACCGATTCCGTATCGGCCGTGACGAGGCGCTGAACGACATGTCGTACAACAAGCGCCTGGAGTTCGATCTTACACCGTTCGCCGGCAAAACCATCATCCTCCGAGGTTGGACATCGACTGGATACAACGGCCGCGGCCCTTCGCGGGCAACGGATCCACTTACCACCATGCAGTTCGAACACGAACACAGCGGCAGCAATCCGCTTCAATAACCCTGCACAACGGCTCCAACATGGTATCATGGCCGGCCGTGATGGTGCAGCATCCAGGGTATCTCAACTGACACTGCACCCACGCCGATGCCTGCAACGAAAACGCGCTTGCCGTTCAACCGCGACGTTGGTCGCACCTGACACTGCAAGCGCGTTGTGCATGCGGCAACGCTGACCGAAGATTACGTGCCTGGAATACCATTCCGCCAGCCGCCGCTGGCGCCGATCATCCCGGTCACCCCCGCACAATGCCTACTCCTCCGGCTTGGGATTGGCCTCGGCGCGCACCTTTGCCAGCTTGGTAAACCCGCGCAGCAGAAGCAGACCGCCCAACCCGGCCGCCGCCACAATCGGCAGCAACGCCATCGGATCCTTGATGCTCCTAAAGGTTGTGTCGCCATCCCGTATCTCGATAAATCCCACGGGTGCGGCCATCATGCCACCGCCGCCGCCAGAGCCCTCCTGATTATTCTCCCCCTCACCCGATCCGCCTCCGAATCCGTAACGAACCTTGGCCACGGGTATCACCGTTACACCCGAGCGTTCCACCGGTTCACCGTACACCGTCGCGGCGTTTGCATGCCTCGCGATCCGATCGGCGAGCCGTTCGATGAAACCCGCGCTCTTGCCAGGTTCCGATGTTGAGTCACGTTCCATCTGTTTCATCACGCATTCCTTTTCGTTATTGCAATCAATCGAGCGCATTCGCCGCATAAGCGCTCGGCCCAGCCACGAACGTCTTCACCGACCACCACAGCCATGGTTTCCGCCACGCATTATGGCCTGCTCACCGGTAACGTACTCCGGCCGCGCGTTGCAAGCCATGATCCGCGTCAAGGGAATTGCAGGATCGTGCGCCAGCCGAACCAGACGGTTTGCCCGCAGCACACAACAACGCTGAGCCATCCACCAACATCGGAGTACATCATCATGTACTGGAGAACGCGTTACCCACCCTGTACCTTTGATCGTTCCGTTCTTCAATCACCAATCGACAAGGGGCAGTCATGAAACGACTATGTACCGCGCTCAGCCTTGGTGCAGCGCTGATTGCCGCAACCACCAGCAATGCGCAGTGGTTGACCGGCGGCAACGTTGTCACCAACCCGACCGACGTGCTGGGTTCAACAAACGCGGCCGATTTGGTTGTAATCACCAACAACGTGGAGCATCTCCGAATCCAATCAAGCGGGCGTGTGGTGTTCAACACCACCAATGCACCGATGGACATCACAACCGGCAACGGCCCCTTCACGGTAACAACGGGCGCCGGGCCAATCCAACTGAACAGCCAGGGCGGCCCATTTGATGTCAACACGGCAGGCGGGGCAATAAATCTGAACACAGCAAACGGGCCATTCACCGTGAGCACGGGCAACGGGCCATGCAACATCAACAGCGGCAACTCGCCCACCGACATCAACACCAGCAATGCGCCGGTGAATATCAATACCGGCACTGGCCCCATTACCGCAATCAGCATCAACGGCACAATCACACTTAATGCCGGCAACGGCAATGTGAACATGACCGCCGGCACCACAACCATCAACGGCAATGTCACGGTGAACGGAAGCGGCACGGTGAGCGGTACCTGGACGGTTTCCGACGCACGCTACAAGACCAACGTGACCGCGTTGGATAATGCGTTGGCCAAGGTGATGCGGCTTCGCGGGGTCAGCTACGACTATCGGCGCGCCGATTTCCCCGAGCGGAATTTCCCGGCCGGCCGGCAGGTTGGGTTCGTTGCTCAGGAAGTGGAACGCGTGGTACCGGAACTTGTGGTTACCAACACCGACGGCTACAAGGCCGTGGCCTATCAGAACATAACGGCACTGCTGACCGAAGCAGTAAAGCAGCAACAGGCGCAGATCCAGGCGCTGCAAGCTCGGATTACACAGCTTGAATCGGCCCTGAATCGCGGGAGCAGCACGGCGGGCAGCGCCAAGAGCGCACAACCGGCCGACTTGCGATAACGCCGGGCCTGCCAGCAACACACCGGTGTACATCATGGCGGCCGGAGTATGGCCGATTGCTCGGCCCTGTGTTACCACACGACGGGGAACATGTGAGCACCTTATCCGCTTGCTCCACCAACGCAAACGATGCGCGCGGGCGTGCCACCAACAGGCGCGCCCGTTGTGTTTGTACAACCGACATCACGACCTGTATTGCCGTGCGCGCCGCTACCACAGGGCTACCGCGGCACACACCGCGTCTGGCACGCCTTGGCAAACATCCGTAGCTTGGGTTTCCACGAACAGCAACCATGTGCGCAATGCGCGATCGCCTGCCCCGTGCAAACACGCGCGGGGCAACAACGGAGCCCAAATGACCGGTTCAACCACCGATTCAGGAACGATCAATGCCACGGCGCTTCGCGCCCGCCTGCGCGGAACGTTGATCGAGCCGGGCGCCCCCGGATATGATACTGCCCGCGGGCTGTGGAATGGCATGATCGACCGCCAACCGGCATTGATCGTGCAATGCCTTGGCGTGGCCGATGTCATCGCCTGCGTGAACGCCGCACGCGATGCAGGGGTTCCCATCTCGATAAAGGGCGGCGGGCACAACATCGCCGGCCTGGCCGTATGCGATGGCGGGCTGATGCTGGACATGTCGTTGATGCGCGGTGTGTGGGTTGATCCAACGGCCCGCATCGCCAACGTGCAACCGGGCTGCCTGCTTGGCGACGTTGATCGCGAAACGCAGCTCCACGGCCTGGCAGCCGTGCTCGGATTTATATCGAACACGGGCGTGGCCGGGCTTACGCTGGGCGGCGGCTTCGGCTACCTGACGCGTCGCTTCGGTTGGACTTCGGATACCGTGAGGTCATTTCAGGTGGTGACCGCCAGCGGCGAACTGGTGCGCGCGGCCGAAAACGAGAACGCGGATCTGTACTGGGGCCTTCGCGGCGGGGGCGGAAACTTCGGAGTGGTGACCAACTTCGAGTACGAGCTTTTTCCCGTTGGTCCGGTGATCACCGGAGGCGCCATCGCCTGGGAGGCCACCGATGCCGAGCGCATTCTGGATCTGTACCCGACCATCGCAACGGAAGCCCCGGCCGAACTGACATGCGCTCTGGTGGTGCGCAAGGCGCCGCCGGCCCCGTGGATCAATCCCGCATCGCATGGCAAACTGGTTGTGATGGCCGTGGTATGCCATACCGGCAACCCGACCGACGCCGATGCCTGGGTTGCGCGTCTGCGCGAATGCGGGGCACCCGTGGGCGACACAGTTGGCCGTGTGCCCTATACGGCACAGCAGAGCATGCTGGACGCAACGCAGCCAAAGGGACGGCGGTATTACTGGAAAAGCGAGTTCCTGGAATCAGCATCACGCAACCTGTTGGGCGGAGTGCTGCAACATGCCGAAGCACTCCGCTCGCCGCACTCCGGCATCGTTCTCTTCCCGGTGGGCGGGGCGTTGAACGCATTGCCCGACAATCATTCACCAGCCGGCAACCGTGATGCCCGGGTTGTTCTGAACATCGCATCCTCGTGGGAGTCCGCCGATGACGACGCAGCGAACATCGCCTGGACGCGTGGTGCCTGGCAGGAGCTGCGTGCGTTTTCAACCGGCGGAGCCTATATCAATTTCCAGACCGAGGACGAACTCCAGGATCGCATCCGTGCTGCCTACGGCAACAACTATGCTCGCCTGGTGGAGTTGAAGGCCGCATGGGACCCCGCCAATCTGTTCCGCGCGAACAAGAACATCGAGCCGACGGGGTAACCAAGCCTCACGACATGAGTCGCGTTTCAGTGGCACGGAATTGTGTGATTGTGGATTGGACATGCGCGACGGTAGCCCTGACCGCATCGCGGAGATACCAACCAGTGCGCGCTTGCTGTTGCCCCTTTCCCACCGAATCCTTAATGTGCTGGCCGTGTCCGTTCACCCTCCTCAATCCATGTTCGACTCGCATTACGATAACCGATGCGCAATGTCTTGGTTTTGCTGGTGTTCGTCTTCGCGCTTGTTACCGGCGCTCGCGCACAGACCTACCAGATAGGGCATGTAACGCTGGCGGCGGTGGACAGCTCACGCGGCAACCGGGCTGTCACCATCGAGGTGTATTACCCGGCGACGGTTGCCGGCGATGCGGTGCCATTGGCCGGCGGCGTGGGCACAGTGTTTCCGGTGATAGCGTTCGGCCATGGATTCGTGATGGTGACAGGCTCGTATGCGAACATCCGGGAGGCCCTGGTACCCAATGGCTACATCGTGGCGTTCCCGACAACCGAAGGGTCGTTCTCACCAAACCACGCGCAGTTCGGACTGGATCTTGCATTCGTGTTGCGCCACATGCGCGCCGAGGGTACACGTGTCAGTTCGCGTTTCCACCTGAAGGTGGCGCGAATGTGCGCGGTGATGGGGCACTCGATGGGCGGCGGGGCAAGCGTTCTGGCTGCGGCCGGCGACTCGTCCATTAACGCAGTGGTGAATCTCGCGGCGGCGGAAACCAACCCATCGGCGAAGGTTGCGGCACGGTTGGTGAAGGCGCCCACGCTGGTCATCGCCGGCGGAAATGACTGCGTTGCGCCGCCGGCGACTCACCAGATCCCCATATACGACTCGTTGGCCTCGGCCTGCAAAACCTATCTCAACATCACCGGCGCAAGCCACTGCCAGTTCGCCAACACGGACAATCTGTGTTCGTTGGGCGAGGCTTCATGCACACCCGCGGCGGCGATCACGCGCACGGCCCAACAAACGCTTGTCAACGACTATCTCCTCCCCTGGTTGGATTTCCAATTGAAGGGCAATTGTCGGGCGTTTGACCGGTTCGACAGCCTTCGCATCATCGGTGCCGGCATTACCTCGCGAAGCACATGCGCCGCCCCGGCGGGCCACATCCAACTGAACGCACAGGGCAGCGTGTCGATCTGCCCAGGCGACAGCATCACGCTGAAGGCCCCGGCAGGCTTCGCGGCCTATCGCTGGCGCAATGGCGCCACAACACAGGCATACACTGCACGCGACACGGGCGCGGTGTGGGTAACCGTCACCGATGCAAACGGATGCCGTTCGATCTCCGACACAGTGCGGATACGGCATACCATTGCGCCCGCGAAGCCGGTGATCACTGGCCCGGCAACGCTGTGCGATGGCGACACGGTGATGCTTTCGGCCAACACGCCGTTTGTATCCGTCGCATGGTCAACAGGCGCCAGCACAAAAACCATCGCGGTTGCCAGAAGCGGCATCTATACGGTAACCGTCACCGGCGACTCCGGCTGCAGTTCGACATCCGAACCATTCACCGTCACGGCGTACAAGCGGCCCGCGCCACGAATCGTGGCATTGGGACCGGTACGGTTCTGTGAAGGGGACTCAACACTATTGGAGGTGGTCGCGGGCGCCGGCGACGCACCATATCGGACACTGCAATGGTCATCTGGGGATACGGCAGCCCGCATCACGGTACAACGCTCCGGCGAGTACCGCGCGATTATCACCGATGCGAACGGATGCACCGCGCAGGCTACAGCCTCCGTCACGGTCCTGCCCCTGCCCAACGCAACCATCACACGCCGTGGTGACACCTTGGAGTCATCGCCGGGCGCCGCGTATCAGTGGTACCGCAACGAACAGCCGATTGATGGCGCCACCGCGCGGATGTATCTGCCAACCGTCGCGGGCCTGTACACCGTGCGAGTCGTGAGCGCCGATGGCTGCGACGCGCTTTCGGCCGGAGTATCAGCCGGCGGCCAGGCGGGCGTGGATGGGACGGAACGGGCGCTGGACGTACGCATCCGGCACACTGCCGGCTCGGCGGAGCTGTTTATCGACATACCGCCAATCGGAACATCGGGCTGCGTATCGATCACGCTTCTTACCATGACAGGCACCGTGGTGTACGATGTGGAGGAAACGGTCTGCGCAACTTCCTGTACACATCGCGTGGACATGAGCCGCCTGCCGCAAGGGGCGTATCTGGTGGCCGTTGCGGCAGGCGATCGGCGCGGTGGCGCGAAAATCATGCACGTGCGGTAGCGCAGACCACGGGTTCCGGACGAACCGCTCCGCCCAGCAACTCTGAGCCCGAATTTCGTATTATTCGGCTCCCATGCTCACACGCGTTTCCCCGCGCTCCACGCTTTTCCATCTCCGGGCTCGACCATGCATCAGCCGAAAGTCCGTTTGAACTCGCGACAGCCCGATGCCGCAGGCACATCGGGAGCGTTGCTGGCAGGGGCAACGCAGGATACACCAAGGGCCGTCCCGCAGGGCGCTCATAACTTCGCGCACCTGCACATCACCGCACCGTCCGGCGCACAACCCATTCAACGCACCCGATACGGGCTTACACAATCCGCACCGTCCACAACAACAAAAATGTCCGAGAAGCGCCGCCGACAATTGGCCCGGATGGCAGCGGACTATGGCGACCACGATGGTGACAGCGCGGGCACAACCGAGCCACTGATGCGGCATGCGCACCAGCCGCCGCCGCCCCCAAGCGAGCGTTGGCGGCAGCTTGACGAAATGGCCGAGGCGTATGGTGATCACGATGGCGACAGCGCGGGCACGATGCTGCCGCTGGTTGAACACGAACACCGCAGGCATAGTATCGGCGAACGTCTTGAGGGGCTGGAGTCCACCCCGGACCACAAGCACGAGCCGAATGAAGCTCTGGAGACACTGTACGGCCTGCAAACGGAAATCAACCATGGTTATCGCCAGGCCAGCGACGCGGGGTTGGATAAGGAGCACGAGCGATTCAAGGAACTGCAAAGCCACTCCAACCGCCTGCAACGATTGTTTCAGAAACACATCGGCCGCCTGGCTGCCTCCAAGGAGGATTTACGCGTCCCAGGCCTGCTACCCGAGGAGCAGGCACATGCGGCTGAACTGTGGCGAGGCCTTCGCGACGGCACCGGGGCGATCACCATTGCCAACGACGATGCGCGCGCCGGTTCCAGCACGGACGAACGGCCGGACTTCCGTACCGAGACGCTGACATCCTTTGCCCGGCTGATGCCGAGCAGAACGGCTCGCGGAGTGATCGACGACACAATGAAGGGCGGGTTGGGCGGACATGGAGGGCATGGTGTACACATCGCACCGATTGACGCGGCTGGCGCAAGCGGAATCGAGCCGGGGGCAACGCCCGAAAGCCACGAGCAGGCCACAATGCTTACGGACATGGGCCGGATGTCGAAGCGTGATACGTACTACGCGATGCCGCACCAGCTTGTTGGCCAAAAGCCCAACCCGAACGAGTACCGCCCGAACGTCGGCTCCTCGTCCACGATTTCCATGCCCCGTGATCTACGGGATGCACATCTGGTTGGCGCCAACCGGAACGGAACGTCCATCCCATTGCTGTCCCCGAACGTCCTGAGCCACGAGCTGATCCATGCAAACCACGCGCAGCAGGGAATCCTGCATAGGTCGGTTGATGATCGCCACCTGCCCAGTCACACGAACAAAGGGCGTACGCCGGCCGAGGAATGGAGCAACTACGAGGAGTATGCGACCATCATGAAGCAGAACCGCATCGACGCCGAACTTGGCCTGCCCGAACGCTGGGGGCATTCCGGTGACCTGCGCCTAACACACGAGGAGGTCGTGCGACGCGCAAAAGACCATGGCTACGAAGAACTGCACTGAAACCCGCAAGCCGGAACACGGTATCACGCAATCGCGCTGGCGGCACAACAGGATCGACGCAATGACCCAACCGAACACCGAACCGAGTTCTCCAACAAATCCTGCACCGATTGCCGACGACGGCGCCGACCGTGTGGAGCCTGTAGCCGCGTCGCAGACCGACGTACACGGCCGGCACCAGGCCAACCGCGCGGCATGGAACGAGGGCGCGGCATACTACACGGCGCTGGTAGCAAGCGACATCGATCGGCTTCGCGCCGGTACGTCCACCCTGCATCCGCTGGAGCGAGCTGCGTTGGGCAATCTGCGCGCCTGGTGCGGTCGCGCTGTTCATTTGCAGTGCGCTTCAGGCATGGACACACTTTCGCTGTGGATTGAAGGAGCCGCCGAGGTGGTGGGCATTGATATATCCGACGCACACATCGCCAATGCGCGGGCGATCAGCGCGGCGCTGAATGCGCCCGCACAATGGTATCGATGCGATGTGTTGGAAACACCGGCCGAGCTCGACGGCACGGCCGATCTGGTATACACGGGGCGCGGGGCCATCGGCTGGCTGCACGACATCGAGCGATGGGCACAGACAGTGGCGCGGCTGCTGGCGCCGGGCGGAATGTTCCATCTGCTGGAGGATCACCCGCTTACGTGGATTCTGGAGGCCGACGGCAACACCGTGCGCCTTACCGGGCACGACTACTTCAACGCGGCTTTTTCCAGCAAGGGGTGGCCGGCCGTGTATATCGGTGACGCCGCGGGACCGGAAGAACAGCAGACACGCAAGTACGAACGGCTGTGGCCAATCGCCTCGGTGGTAAACGCGTTGATTGCCGCCGGGCTCAGGATCGAGCAACTGGGCGAGCACAACCAGCGCTACTGGAAGATGTTCGACGGCGTGGACGAATCACGGCTTGCGCGGCTGCCGCTTACGTACACCATCGTGGCGCGCAAGCCGTAACCGGCAGGCGTTGTATTACTCCGTCAGCATCACCGCCTGAACCGCAACGGTCCGGTTG
>CBHYLN010000079.1:0-24884 GCA_966128725.1 uncultured bacterium
GCTTTGCAGCGGCTGGGCATTGCGGGCCGTGACGGAGATGTCGATGGGGATGCCGGCGGTGAAGGGGTCCAGGAAGCCCTGGGCATTGATGCTGCCCTGGCCCGCGCGGGCATTCAGCCGCTCCAGGATGATACGCTCGCCCTGGGCCCGCAGGCGGGCAGTGATATTGGTCAGGCGCAGCCCGTAGAGCTGGTTCCGCACCAGGCCATTGGTGAGGTCCACCGTGCCGCCAAGCTGCGGCGCGCCCAGCGTACCGCCGAAATGCGCGGTGCCAAGAAATCCGTTGGCGCGCGCGTCGGCGTCGCTCTGTGAGCTTCGCCCGATATAGTCGAAGAATGTCCGCAGACTTTCCGGCATAACGCCGCCGTGCCGATGTTCAACAAACCATGTTGCGTAGTCGCGCAGCACATGTTGCGCGTTCTCCTCCACCTGTTTCCATTCGCCGCTCAGCATCAACGCGTTTTGCAATTCCATGAACCACAGCGGAATGCCTTTGCCGGCCGTTACCTTCCCCTGCCCAAGTTTGCCACGCAGATGAGTGCCCTGTTTGTGGCCGGCGGCGACCACGGCGGCAAGCGCGGCGGCCCCCTTTTCGGCGAACTCCTTTTCCTTGGCCGCGGCCTGTTCGGCTGCCGATGGTGTTGCCGGCGGCTCGGCCACCACCGGTGCTGCGGGCGTGTCGCTGGGTGTGACCTCGGCAGGCGCTACCCCTGTCTTCTTCAACGCCTCCTCCATCTGGGCCACATGCGCCTGCAGCGTTTGCGCGTTCAGGCTCAGCACGTACGCCCGGCCGATCGTCACCGAGATGTTGTTCCTGCCGGAGCGCTCGGCCTTCACGCCGTCCACCGTGTCGTTGCATCCGGCGCCGCTGATCCTGTCGGAATAGTGCGCCAGAAACTTGCTGATGATCCGGTAGGCAATCTCCGAACCGCGCAGGAACATGCCGGTGCGGTCATGCGGTTCTTTCTGGGCGCGATCGGCCGCGCGCAGAATCCGGGCCACATCCGCATCGGCGGCCATGTCATCCGCGGCTGTGCGCATCAACTGCTGCATGGCCTGATTGCCTGCCATGCGCTGCAATTGCGCAATCGGGCTTCCCGGCTGCATGCCGGCCGCCACCGGCGAGGCAGGGGTAAGACCTGATGACGGTTGGCGTTGTTGAACCTGCTGTTCTGCGTGTGTGCCCATCGGGTTATCATAATGGTCGCGATCGTGCAAGCCGGATTACATGGCGCGCGCCAGCGGGCAGCTCGTGATTCCACGGGCTGCCACAATTGCGTGGGCATGCGCCACCATGCCGACCAGGAGCCACGGCATGCAATCCTCACCTGCGGTGGGCTGCACGTCGCGCGGACATGGTGCGGGACTCCGGCTGGGAGACCGCGTACGGTTGTTGGAGTATCGTTTGGTTGCGGGTCGCGCGGGCGCCAGGAGGATTGGTGCCCGTGGTGCGTGAGGCGTTGGAATGATGCGAAGAGCGTTGGCTCCGCGATGGAACCATGGGTGAGAGCCGCTGCTGAGTGCGGCTATCTTCGCGCCGTGGCCTCTGCGTTCAGCGGACGCAAGATACACATGCGGTGCGGTGGGGCAATACATGGGCCTATGCGGATCAATGATGGCCATGTTCCCGTATAAACCGGCACGCCCGCCATCAGCATAAAGCCGAGGCGGGCGTGGTACGATTGGTGCGTGGGCTGCGTGGGCACGAGGCCTACGCGGTTTCCGTGGAATGTGCCGCCAGCCCGTTCATCGAGGCCTTGCCCGGCAGCGGGTCGGGGGCCATTACCGGACGATCGTTGAAGGCCGGCACGCTGAACGGCCGCTCGGCCAGCTGGCGCCGTGCTTCGGCGATCGCGCGCTCCAACTGCGGGTCGCGGCCGGCAACGTAATCCTGCGGCGTTATATCGATATCGATATCCGGATCGGTGCCGTAGTTCTCAAGGCCCCACTTCACATCCTCGAACCACGTGGAGAACTCCGGCTGTGTCGTGATCGAGCCGTCGACCAGCGGATTGCGTGGCCAGATGCCAACAACCCCGCCCCACGTCCGTTTGCCGATCAGCGGCCCAAGGCGCATCAGCTTGAAGCCGTGCGAGAAGATGTCGCCGTCGGAGCCGGCGTTTTCGTTGGTGATGGCCACGATAGGTCCGTCAACCGAGTACAGCGGGTAGGGTTCCGGCATGCCGTGGCGCGGAAGGCCATAGCCGATGCGCTTGCGGGCCAGCTTCTCCAGGATCAACTGCGATACATGCCCGCCACCGTTGAAGCGAACATCCACAATCAACGAATCGCGGCCAACCTCGCTCAGGAATCCGCGATGGAACTCGCTGTATCCCAGCGGCCCCATGTTGGGCACGTGGATATACCCCACGCGGCCCTCGGTGGCCTGGTGCACGATGCGGCGGTTGTTTTCCACCCACTCGCGATACCGCACAGGGGTTTCGTTGGCCAGCATCTTGATCGTTACCGTACGCGGCGTATCCGATCCCTGCGGCACGAACGTCAGCGAAATCTCCGAGCCGGCCGTGTTCACCAGGCATTCGTAGGGTGGGCGCGATTTGGATACGCCACGTCCGTTGATGGCGATCACCATGTCGCCTTCGGTGATGTTCACGCCGGCGGTCTCCAACGGCGAGCCATACTGGCTGCTCCAGACGTCGCCGCGCACGATATGCCGCACCACCCAGCCGTTGCGTTCATCGTCGTAGGCCAGGTCGGCGCCCAGGAAGCCCTGCGCGTATGTTGGCGATTCGCGATAGTCGCCGCCCATCTCATACGCGTGCGAGGTGCCAAGCTCGCCGTGCATCTCCCAGATAAGGTCGCTGAATTCCGATCGCGTGCCTATGCGGTCAATCAGCGGCAGATACAGCGAATACACCTTCTCCCAGTCGATGCCCAGCATCCCCTCGGTCCAGAAGAAATCGCGCTGCAGGCGCCACGCCTCGCGATACATCTGCTTCCACTCGTCGGGCGGCGTGATCGAGATGCGGGCACGGCTAAGATCAAGCCAACCGCTGGCGGTTCCCGGATCGTCGCCGGCCTTTTCGTCCGGTCGGGCTCCGGCGGCGAACACACGTAGCCGCTTGCCGGAGCGGTAGATCATCGTCTGGGCATCGCGCGACACATCCACATCGCTTACGCGTTCGGCAACCGTGTCCAGCTTGCGCGACTCGAAGTCGTACGATTCCAGCTTGCCGGTTGCGACGCCTTCGCCGGGGGAGTTCGTGTCCAGGCTGCCCAGCACCGGCTGGCTCAGGAAATGCACCTTGCCGCGCGTGCCGATCACCTGCGTGTACTTGGCGTCCTTGGCGGGGAAGGGGAGGATGCGACGTGTGATGCCCTCGAAGTCGATCTCAACCGAGATATCCTTGCGCTCCTGCTTTTCCTCGTGGCTTTCGGCCATCTGCGGATCGTCCTTCTTCGGCGCCTTGGGCTTGGCCTGGAAGGGATTGGGCAGATCGCGCCGAAGCGTGATCAGATACGGGCGCATGCCGCGCGGGAAGCTGAGATGGAAGTGCAGATTGTCGTATACCGGATCGAACTCCCGATACGAGAGGAAGTACAGGTACTTGCCGTCGGGGTCGAACGCCGGAACAACGTCGTGCAGGATCGGTTCGGTGACCTGGTGCTTCTCGCCGGTTTCCACATTGGCGATCATCAGGTACGAAGTCTCGGGGGCATCGGCGTGGTTGAACGCGAGCCACTTGCCATCGGGCGACCACGCAACCGCGTGATCGTGCATGGTGCTGCTCTTGTCGATCACCCGCATATCGCGGGTAACCAGGTCCACCACGATGATCTCGTTGCGGTGATTGCCGAATGCCACTCGGTCGCCAACCGGCGACACGGCCAGATCCACCGGGCGCCCGATGTCCAGCCCCTCGATTCTGTCCTCGGCCTCGGCGTTCTCATCGCTCAGCACCGCCAGCGCTTCCTCGCCGCCATTGTCGCTGGTGGCAACAAGGCGCTTGCCGTCGTTCAGGTATTCGGCCAGGCGGTAGCGGGTTCCAAGCGGTTCGCCGTATTGAAGCACCGGCCCGGCGAAGTTCCCCATGGTGATGGGCTTGCCGCGCAGTACCAGGACCGTCGAATGCCCCTTCGGGTGCAGCGAGTAGCTCTGGAGGTAGTCCGCCCCCGGAACAAATTTGCGGTTGCGCTGTGTGCGCGGCGAGTGGTATTCGATCTCCACCTTCGAGCTGATATCCGTGATGGGATCAAGCAGGTAGATATCGCCGCCAACATGGTACACAATGCGCTTGCCATCGGACGAGGCATTGCGTGCGTAATAATTATCGTGATCGGTATGGCGGCGAATGTCCTCGCCGTCAACCGTGCAGCTGTATACGTTGCCGTAGCCTTCGTGGTCGCTCAGGAAATAAATGCGATCGCCAACCCACATCGGGCTGGCAAGGTTCGAGCGCAGCGTAACCAGACGGCGGAAGCTGCCATTGCCTTCGGAGTCGATCCACAGGTCGCCCGCCGTGCCCCCACGGTAGCGCTTCCACCGAGCGGGATCCAGCGTGTTGCGGCCGATCACCGTTCCGCGCTCCGGCCCCAGCGAAATGCTGTACGCAGGGCCAACCGGTACCTCGCTGATGGTGCCACCCTCCGGTGAGATGGAGTACACCTTCATGATGCGGGGAAAGGGTTGCGCGTGGTTGGTCACGAACAGGATCTGGCTGCCGTCGCGCGAGAAACCTACCGGCTGCGTGGCGCTGCCGAAGAACGTCAGGCGCTTCATTTCGCCGCCGGATGCCGGCATCACGTACAGCTCGTTGTAGCCTTCCTCGCGGGCAACAAACGCAAGCCACTCGCCGTCCGGCGACAGAAGAGGTCTCGAGACCTGGCTGACGCTTGAAGTAAGCCTTCGCGCGATGCCTCCGCCGGCCGGGACCGACCAGAGATCATCCTCGCTTGTGAATACGACTGTATCTCCCTGTATCGTGGGGAATCGATAGTAGCCCGATTGCATAGTCATTGTTTGTACGCAGCAAAAATGGAACGCGGTCCGCCTGCATCAGGACACGCAACGGAAAACTTGTGGTGCGGCGGCCGGCAAGCGGAGAGGGGATCGGGGGGACGGCCTTCAGAACGCAATGCGAAGCCAATATACAACGAGGGGCGATTACCGGATGAGCAAAAACGCTCCAACGGAGTCCCCCGGAAGCGCGTTTTTGTTCCAGCAATGGGAATTTCTGCCATGAATTCTTTCATGGTTGCTGTAATGGCATGTTCATGCGGCCGTCAGGGGGCGGATGGTGTTGCCGGGTTGGTGGCCGGCGGTAACGCCATGGCGCGCGGCAGATCCCGTGCGCGCCCGTCCATGGCGGCAGGCCGATGCGGCTAGGATTGCCCGGCGTAGTAGTTGTAATCCTTGACCACCGTGCGCAGGAACTTCAACGAAGGCAGATCGGTGTCGACGCCCAGGGCCTGTTTCACATTGCGCGAAAGGCGACCAAGCACCATCGGATTGCTGGCGCGCTCGCGCGAGGTGATCACTTCCTTGATGATGGCGATGTCGCGATCGCCCAGCGTGGTGACGTTGGGGAACACCGGTGTGTAGTCGTCGTCGATGCGGGCGAAGATGGTTTGCGAGAGCGACACCATGCGCCTCACCTTCACCACCGTGGTGCCGGCGGCGATGTCGCCCAGGCGCTGTCCGTTGCGGGTTACAAGGATCGAGGCCAATGCCACGCCGCCGTTGAAGGCAAAGATTTCAACCAGGCTAAGCAGCCAGCGAATCAGGTACGCCGAGATCGACGCACGGTTGCCGTCCAGACGCACAACCTTGATCTGCAATGCCTTCTTGCCGAAGGTCTGGCCGTCCATCAGGATCTCGCAGATCGGGGAGTAGGTGAGCACGGGCAGCAGCACAATCAGAAAATACATGCCCACCATCATCGAACCGGATTCCTCCATCTGCGCCGTCGCAAGCATCGGCGCCATTACCATGATGGCAATAATGGCGTATACGGCACGGATAACATTGTCGATCAACGCCGCGCCAATCCGATCGCCAACGTTGGCCAAATCGTATTCGATGTCGACGTTCTGGGTGGTCTGGATTTGTACTTTCATCGTTTTGGACTATGTTCGTCCCGATTCACACACGGCGCCCCGGCTGTTGACGTACGGCCGTTTCCTTGGCCGGTGGATTCACCGGCAAAAATGCGAAAATCGAGTGATCCATCAAGCGGCATATCTCGGGCCATATGGCTGCCGAGAATGTTGATGGTGGGTGCCGGTGCCGCACACATGCAGTTGGATCAATCTTCATGCGAGAAGCCGCCTTTCTCCGGCAAAACGCCGAGCGTTGGAAGCAGTTCGAGCAACTCCTTTCGGAGAACACGAACGTTGACCCGGATCAACTGGCGGATCTGTTCGTGCGTATCACCGATGACCTTTCGTACGCGCGCACGCACTACCCGAAAACCAATACCACGCAGTATCTGAACGGGCTGGCCGGGCGCATTCACATGGCGATTTATCGTAATCGCAAGGAACGCGCAGGCCGTATCGTCACCTTCTGGACCCGCGAGATCCCATTGGTGATGTACAACGTGCGCCGTGAGCTGCGAGCCTCGTTCATCGTCTTCCTGCTCTCCTGCCTTATCGGTGCGTTTTCGTTGGAGCACGACACGTCGTTCGCGCGGTCGATCCTCTCGGACGAGTACGTGGATACCACGCTCGACAACATCGAGAAAGGTGATCCGATGGGCATATACAAGGATGCCGATCAGGGCGGCATGTTCCTGCGCATCACGATCAACAACGTGCTGGTTTCGTTCTACGCGATCGCCGGCGGGCTGCTTCTTTCGGTTGGCACGGTGATGGCGCTGTTCCGCAACGGGGTGCTGCTCGGGGTGTTTCAGTACTTCTTCATCCAACGTGGGTTGGGCCTGGAGAGCGCCCTTACCATATGGATACACGGAACGTTGGAAATCTCCGCGATCATTATTGCGGGCGCGGCCGGCCTGACCATCGGCAACAGCCTGCTGTTCCCGGGCACCTACACGCGCAAGGATTCGTTCATGCGCGGTGCTCGAAACGGTGTGAAAGTTTCGGTCGGGCTGGTGCCGATCTTCGTGATCGCCGGATTCCTTGAATCGTTCGTTACGCGCCATACCGAGATGCCGATCGCGACAAGCCTGCTGATCATCCTTGGCTCGCTTGGCTTCGTGCTCTGGTATTTCGTGATCTATCCCCACATTCTGAACGCCAGGATCACCGATGGATCAATCCACAACACTTGACGTATTGCGCCCGCGCAGGCTGGGCGAGCAGCTCAATTTCACGTTCAGCTTTCTTCGGCAGAATGCGCGCGTTCTTGTCAAGAGCACGCTGTATTTCGTTGGGCCTCCGGCGCTGTTCATCGGGATCGTTGGCGGGCAATTGATACTGGACTGGGTTCGGCGTACTACCTCGTACAGCTACTACTACGAAGGTTCGTCGGGCGCCGGCTCGTTGCCAACATTGCTGGCGATGCTGGTGCTGGGCATGATTGCCGCCGTGTTGCAACAGGGTGTGGTGCTGGGCTGCGTGAAGCTCTACAGGGAACGCGGGCACTCCAGCTTCACCGTGAACGACGTGTGGAATCAGGTCCGTCTTGACTTCGGTCGTCTGCTGGGCGGTACGATTGCCGTTGGCGCCATCTTCGTTTTCATGGCGGTGCTGCGCGTGGGATTGCTTGCCATCAACATTTCGTTTTTCTCGGCGCTGGGCAGCCTTGTTGCCACCATCGCATCGATATACCTCACGATTCCGCTCGCGTTCGTGGTGCCGGCTGCGATCCTGGAGGATAGTGGCGTGGGCGCGGCATTCGGCCGTGCGATAAAGGTGATCAAGGGTCACTGGTGGCAAACCTTCGGGTTGAATCTGGCGCTGAGCCTGATCGCCATCTATATCGCGTCGGTTCTGGTAACGCCGGGCATGCTGCTGAGCCGCGTTCTCAGCTCGCTTGGTATCGCCTCGGCGATGTCCACCGGCTCAATCCTGTTGACGGTCGTGTCGGCGATTACCGTGATGTTCGTTCTCCTTACGTGGCTTCTGCCGTCGTTGGGGATCGCCCTGCAGTTCTTCAATCTGGTTGAGCGTACCGATTTTGTTGGCCTGATTGCCCGCATCGATTCGATCGGCAGCGGTGATGCCGATACCGACACTTCGTCGATCAACGTACCGTAATCCTTCATCTGCGTGCCACGCTTCTTCCGCTCGACGTCCGGAATTCTCCGCGCCCCGATCATCGGTCGCGGGCAGGCCGTGATTTGCCTGGTGGCGTGCCTGGTGGCGCTGTGGTTTCTGGCGCCGTCGCATCCGGTTGCCGCGCAATGGCGTGCTGATACGATCGGGGATGTCGGCATCGAGGAGATGCCGCCCCAGGTGACGCGCTACGATTCCGCACGGGTTACCGCGCGGCGCGGCAACCAGAACGCGTTGCGGAAGATGCGGCAGGACGAGGACCTGAACTACGACAGACATGTCGAGCCGTCGCCCTCGCTGTTCGAGCGCTTCGTCAAATGGCTGTCGGAACTGCTGGCCGGCGTCAATCCCTCACCGGTGCTTGTCACGGTGCTTACCTATGTGGGGTATGGCCTGGTTGCGATCGCGCTTATCTACCTGATCGTGAAGCTCGTTGGCGGTATCGGACGGCCCAGTGTGTCGAACGTGCCCGCGGTCGCTGTGACCGATGAGGATCATGTTGAGGATATCGCCACGGTGGATATCGATCCGCTGCTGGCCGCGGCGCTGGCCGAACGGAATTATCGCCGTGCCGTGCGCCTTCAGTATCTGGCGCAGATCAAGCGCCTGGCCGAGCGCGGGCTTATCCACTGGCGCATGGATAAAACCAACTACGACTATCAACGCGAGCTTGCAGGCGGAGAACTTCGCACACCGTTCGCGGAGATCTCGCTGCTGTTTGAATACGTGTGGTATGGCGACATGGCGCTCGACGAGTCGACCTATCGGCGCATGAGCGAGCGCTTCGCGGTGTTCGGTACGCGATTGGAGGCACAGGCGTGAAGATCAACTGGCGAGTTGTGGCCCTGATTGCGTTGCTGGTGGCGATGGTGGTGATGTTCTACAAGACACCCAGCCCGCCGCCGGTTGACTGGCAACCCAATTTCCGGGCGGCTTCCAAGGCTCCGTACGGCGCCTATCTGCTGTACGAGTCGTTGCCGGACCTGTTCCCCGGCGCCACGATCGAAACAACGACCAACACCCCGAAGGACGCGATCGACAGCGCAACGCGCGGCGCGTATGTGATCATCAACACGGACTTCTTTCCGAGCGAGGAAGATGCCAGCGCATTGATGGCGTTCGCCGCGCGGGGCAACACGGTGTTTATCGCCTCGGAGCACTACGGCTCCACCATCGGCGACACGCTTGGCATCGTCACCGAACGTGCCGACAGTGTGGAAGTAACCTCCGGCATCGATCTTGTGAACCCCTCGCTGGCCACCGGCGCCGGTGTGCGGTTCCTGCGGCTGCCAACCCCCAGCTTCTTCTCGGTGCTTGATACGGCGAACTCGGTTGTGTTGGGTGTTGACGGCGAGGGGCGCGCGAACTTCCTGCGCCGGCCGTGGGGCAAGGGCGCGTTCCTGGTGAGCACATTGCCGTACGCGTACTCCAACTACAGTCTTCTGGACTCGTTGACCACGGAGTATTCGTTCCGTTCGTTGTCGTACGTGGGCGCCAACCAGCTTACGTGGGATGAGTATTACAAGGATGGCCGCTCGGTTCGCCTGAGCATGGCCAAGTTCCGCCGGAGAGGCCGCGGGGCGCCGAACCCGAAGCGCCAGGGCGACAGTTCCGGAAGCCAATCCGGATCGGGCGGCTCGCACCAGAGGGAGCAGAGTTCCGATGACGAGGATGCCGGTCCGGAATCGGGGCTGGCGTTCCTGTTGAAGCACGAGGCGCTGCGCTGGGCGTTGTTCACCGCACTGGCAGGCGCGGTGCTGTTCGTGATTTTCATGGGGCGCCGTCGCCAGCGGCCAATTCCAATTGTGGAGCCGCTGCCGAACAACACGCTGGACTTCGTGGCAACCGTGAGCCAGTTGTACATAAAACATGGCGACCATCGGAACATTGTTGAGAAGAAGGTGACCTACTTCTTCGAGCATCTGCGTTCGGCTTATGGCGTGAATACCGGCGAACGCACCGACGAGATGTACCGGGTGCTGGCGGCGCGTTCCGGTGTGGATCTGGAATCGGTGCGGCAGTTGTTCGCGCTGATCGACGCATTGCGCGTGCAGGTCGAGGTTGGCAAGGACGACCTGCGGAATCTGAGCGACAGCATCGAGGCGTTCCGCAGGCAAAGCGCGCGGTAGCGGGCCGCATGGCCGCTTGTGGGCGCAAGCGGCGCGGGCAGGTGTGATCAACGTATCGGGTAACGATAACAAACCAATATCATGGACTCGCAGAACCTGATTTCGCAGCGAACCAATCTCTCCGATCTGCGCGATGCGGTTGACGCAATTCGGGCCGAAGTGGGCAAGATCGTGGTTGGCCAGCAGGAGATGATCGATCTGGTGATTGCTGCCACGCTGGCCGACGGGCACGTGCTGATGGAGGGGGTGCCCGGCATTGCCAAGACGCTTACGGCCAAGCTTGTGGCGCGCACGCTGGCGGTGGATTTCTCGCGCATCCAGTTCACGCCGGACCTTATGCCGTCGGACATACTGGGCTCGTCGATCTTCAACATGAAGACGTCGGAGTTCGAGTTCAAAAGCGGGCCGATCTTCAGCAACCTTGTGCTGATCGACGAAATCAATCGCGCGCCCGCCAAAACGCAGGCCGCGCTGTTCGAGGTGATGGAGGAGCGGCAGGTAACCGTGGATGGCACCACGTATACGATGTCGAGCCCGTTCCTGGTGCTGGCCACGCAGAACCCGATCGATCAGGAGGGCACGTATCGATTGCCGGAGGCGCAGCTTGATCGGTTCATGTTCAAGATTACGGTGAAGTACCCATCGCTTGCCGAGGAAACCCGGATTCTGGGCGAGTTCCATGCCAGGCGCAACGGCAACGATCTGAACGTGGTGCAGCCGGTGCTCAGCACCGAGGCAATTGCCGGGCATCGCCATTCGATCCGCGGGATTCACTGCGAGGACCCGCTTCTGCATTACATCGCGCAGATCGTGGACGCCACGCGTAACAACAGTTCGGTATACCTGGGGGCCTCGCCGCGCGCGTCGATTGCGATCATGATGGGCGCCAAGGCATTCGCCGCGATGAGCGGTCGCGACTTCGTGATCCCTGAGGACGTGAAGCGCGTGGTGACGCCGGTGCTGCAGCATCGAATCCTGCTGACACCGGAGCGCGAGATGGAAGGTGTGTCGCCCGAGGATGTGATCGGGCAGATCGTTCAGAAGATCGAGGTGCCAAGGTAGGCCTATGCGCGGTTTCTATCTCGGAAGCCGGTTCTTCATCGTGGTCACGGCGCTCTGCGTGCTGTTCCTGATTGCGTTCGCCGAGCCCACCGTGCTGGACTTCGCCAAGATCGGCGTGCTGGTGCTGGTGGGGTTGGCCGTGCTGGACACGGCCCTGCTGTTTGCCCGTCGTGGCGGTGCAACCGCAGCGCGCACGATGCCGGAGCGTATGTCGAACGGCGATCCGAACGACGTGGATATCGTGGTCCGCAACGGTTACGGGTTCGCGACGCATGTGGAGGTGATCGACGAATTGCCCGTGCAGTTTCAGCAGCGCACGATGCATGAACGGCTGCTGCTTGGGCCTGGGGCCGAGACATCGGTCCGGTATACGGTTCGGCCCGTGGAGCGCGGCGAGTACAACTTTGGCGTGATCAACGTGTTTGTGGCCAGCCCACTGGGGCTGGTGCGCCGGCGTTTCCGCTTTGATGCCGACCGGATGGTGCCGGTGTATCCCTCGTACCAGCAGATGCGGAAGTACGAGTTGCTGGCGGTTTCCAACCGGCTGAGCAGCGTTGGCGTGAAGAAGGTGCGCCGCATTGGCCATACGATGGAGTTCGACCAGATTCGCGAGTACGTTCGCGGCGACGATTACCGCACGATCAACTGGCGAGCCACTGCCCGTACGGCCGATCTGATGGTGAATCAGTATCAGGACGAGAAGGCGCAGCAGGTGTATTGCGTGATCGACAAGGGGCGCACGATGAAGATGCCCTTCGAGGGGATGACGTTGCTGGACTACGCGGTGAACACCAGTCTGGTGATGGCCAATACGGCGCTGCTGAAGGGCGACAAGGCGGGGCTGATCACGTTCGCCGAACGTGTTAACGAGATTCTCCCGGCCGACCGCCGACTGTCGCAGATGCAGAATGTGCTGGGGACGCTGTACAATCAGCGCACCAATTTCCTGGAGTCGAGTTTCGATACGCTGTATGCCACCATCCGGCAGAAGGTGAATTCGCGCAGCCTGTTGCTGTTGTATACGAACTTCGAGACGCTGGCGTCGCTGCAGCGCCAGCTACCATATCTGAGGAAAATCGCTCGCGACCATCTGCTGGTTGTGGTGTTCTTCGAGAACACGGAGCTCACCGCGTCGCTGGCGAAGGTGCCGCATACGGTGGAGGAAATTTACATGAAGACGATCACGGAGAAGTTCGACTTCGAAAAGCGACTAATTGTGAAGGAATTGCAGCGTTATGGCATCGCGTCGATACTGACAACACCCAGCGCGCTTACGGTGAGCTCGATCAACAAGTATCTGGAGCTGAAGGCCCGGCGCCTTATTTGACAGGGGTTGCAGGCCCGATCACCACTTGGGACGTGCCTTGCACGCCCGGCAAAAATTCGCGTGTGACTCAGCCATTCGTACACCACCACACAGCGTTGTGGATACCAGGCGTTACATTTTGGGTATTAGTTCCCATCCTTATATTGGCGCTCCCTGCGCACTACAATGTTCGGCACGGAATACCCGGTTCGTGCCGAGCCGACGAATCTGACTACTCCCTCTTTCTCGTAGTACATGTTCTCGGCAGCCAGCCGAAGCGATAACGGCCTGGCTAATGTCTGTTGTGTGTTAGGACTTACGACCCCATGGATTCGAATACTGCCCGTACTATTGCACGCGCCAATGCGCTGGCTGCGCTTGTCGTGGTTTTCTGTTTTGCGCTTCCAACCGCGATCCTGTCTCAGGATTTCGCGGCGTTACGCATGCGCCGTGGCGTGGGCGTTGACGATTCAACCGGTTGGAAGGTCTCCACGGGAAACCGTGCCGATTCCTCGAGCGGCGCGGGGTCGTTGCGCATGTTGAACAGCAACACACCGCGCATCACGGCCGACGGTCGCGTCATGTTCTTCAACTCCAACCGCTACAACGGTCGCCCGTGGGCGCGCCGCCGTGCCAACAGCACCGACTACGACAGCGATATCTACTATGTGGAGCGTGTTATCTCCGCCGACGGGCGAACGTCGTGGGGCGAAGCGGTGAATCTCGGGCCGGAAGTAAATACCGGGCAGGACGATGCAATCGAGGCAATCAGCCCCAGCGGGTCGGTTGTGTACTTCAGCTCGCTGGCCAACGGATGGTATCGCAAGGGCGGTCCATTCTACAGGGCCGATATCGATGGCTCCGGCTGGCACAATGTGCGAGGCCTGGGCGGGGGGATCACGTCGTTCTTTCTGTCGGCCAACCGGTTCACGGTGTACGGTTCGGCGATCAACGCCGAGGGCACGGCATTCTATTTTGCCACCACCGCCCATTCCACAACCGGCCAGCATCAGATCTGGGTGTCGTATCTGCGCGATGGCGCGTGGTCGGCGCCGGAGAATCTTGGCGAATCGGTGAACGCGGCTGGCGGCAGCTTCGCGCCGTTCATCGCCGCCGATGGCAAAACGTTGTACTTCGCGTCGGGCCGTTCCGGTGGGTACGGCGGCGACGATATCTACGTTACCGTGCGCGACGGAAGTACCTGGGCGCCTGCACGGAACCTTGGTTCGGGAGTGAATACGCCCGCGAATGAATCATTCCTTGCGATACAGGCCTCGGGCGACCGGGTGTATCTGTCGCGGGATTCGGGCAACGTTGCCGACCAGGCGGCCATCGTGGACGCCACCATTCGTCCGGAGTTTCTGCCCACGGGCGTTGTGCTGCTAACCGGCACAATCGTCGATGCCGAAACAAAGGCCGCGGTGGATGCCACGATCACCATCGAGGATCTTGAGACGGGCGCAACGGTGCTGCGTACGTCCGGCGCCGGTGTCGACGATCGCTTCGCGGTAATCCTTGCACCGGGCCGCGACTACGGCATTGCCGTAAGCGCGCCGGGGTATGGCTTCCAGTCGCAACGGTATACGGTGCCGGCCAACACCGAGTCACACGAGGCGACGAGCCGCATCGAGCTGCATCGGATTGATCTGGGCGTACGGTTCGCGCTCAACAACATCTTTTTCGACTACAAGTCCGATACACTGCGCCGCGAATCGCGCCCGGAGCTCGATCGCCTGATCGAACTGATGCGGGCCTACCCGACGATGACCATCGAGGTAGCCGGCCATACCGACGATATCGGTTCCGATGCGTACAACAACGCGCTTTCGCAGCGGCGTGCCGAGGCGGTGCTGCACTACATGACGTCGGTTGGCGGCGTTGAGCCAAAGCGTGTTGTGGCGCGTGGTTTCGGTGCCCGGCGCGCGAAAGCAGCGGCAACCGATGAGGAGCGTCGAAAGAATCGAGTTGTTGAGTTCGCGGTGAAAACCCTGTAGCAGGGGGAGGCTGCACAGGGAGCAGCCGTCAGTGCTCCAGAGCGATGGCGAAATGGCCACGCTCGGTGCGCAACGTGTCGGTTGATTTGGGATCGCCGTTGCGCACCACCACGAACTGGAACGTGCCCACCACACTATCGCCATCCAGGCGGCTTATTTCCACCGATCCGGCCACCGACGGCAGAATTGCCGTTGCGTAGTTGACCCCGCCGCGTTTGAACGATGCCGCGTTGATGTTGCTTCCGGAAACCGTGCCGATACCGTAGATGCCGCTGTTGGCAACGCCGTACAGCGTAAGCGCTATCGTTTCGGTGTCCCCGGCAGCGATAACGCGGCGTCCCTGCACAAACAGCGTTGAAGCTGCCCACGAGGCGTTCGCGCTGGTTGCAGCCCACGACGTTCCGTTTGCTACGCAATCCATCGTCCCGCCCGAGTGCGGCGGCCGTAGAGTGTCGTCGGAACATCCGGCGGACAGCAGCATGGTTGCGATCAGGGCGAGCATGATGGCGGGAGCATGATTCATGCCGGTGAAACTACACAACTGCGCGATATAACTGTGCGGTGAGAAACACAACAGCTACCACCCCTCGTAGGGTGCACGAGCGGGTGGTAGCTGTTACAAGCATGTGGAAAGCGACGGTATTTGCCGCCCCATTCAACGGAAATAGGCGAATCGCAAGTTGTTTCGAGGTGTTGCAGCAGTTTGTGGGGTTGGGTGGTTACCCTAATTTGCTGAGATGCGTACCTGCGAGATGGGGGGTGTTACCCCCCATCTCGCCAAGCTCCTCTGATCCATTGGGGACGGATTCTCAGAGTTTTGTCGTTGATCCGAGAGTGCACGACAACCCGGAACACCGCAGACATGGTTCTCTGGTGGTAAGGACATAATACCATGTCATCTGCAGCGGACTCAAGCGATTTGATCGATCCCTGTCGAACTGGACATTTCAGCAAGGTTTGATCGAACTGCGAGTCTAATTCGGCATCTCGGCGACCTGCATCGGTACGCGTTTGGACCTCTACGACCACGGAGTACATCGGACTGTTTGGGGCCAGAACGACTTACGACCATTGGTCGAATACAAAACTATAGTAGCCGGCACCAGAGAACTATTCCACCTTTGTGGAGTTTGGTTGGATTGAATCTGCCAATATTGGCCAACATGCCAAATGCTGGCATGAATTGCCGATCGCTGGTGCCTGATTACACCCGGAAAGTCGCCGATATTGGCCGATCGCACCACAGCCCTGCGGGTACATCCCAAAACAGGACAGAGCTCACGACCGCAAAAACAGACGGAATTAGGCCTTTTTCGCTTATTAATGCCAGTAATCAAGATTCGGCAACATCATGTGGCATAAATTGCCGCATTGCCAAACGCCGATTCCATGCTGGAATCGCTACCTGATGCTGAAATTGTCCGGTATGTGTGGCGTTTTTGTGGCTCAGGCTGTCGGAGCGGGGCGCACGGCACGCCATACGGAGCAAAGATTGAGCTACTTTCGGAAGCAATTCCTAGATATCTTTCTTCAACTCTCGTACACCCCGCCCGCGGAAGAAAGGCTTGTTCCGGCCGAGCAAGATCTAACCGGTAGTTCCGTACAACCTAATTGTTGCGTCTATCATGCACAATCGCTACAACCGTTTTGTTTTTGGCATCGCTATATGTGCGTTTGTCCTGCTCGCGCTCCCCGCTCTGGCGCAGGACCAGGATACCCGTGTGGCACCGGAACCAACACAGGGGCACAATACCAAGCAGCACTGGCCCGGTGTAATGGTGCGCGGCGGCACCCTGTACGTTCGTTGGGGTGAGTTGCGGCCCACCGGCGATACGGTTCGCAAGACGGAGGAGCTTTTCTACGTGCTTGGCGACTGGTCGCGCCGTACCGAAGTTGCCGCCGATACGGTTGCCGTGGTGAAGCCCGAAGTGCTTATGGCCGATGCGTCGGCAACGGCTGTGGTTTCCAATGTTGCCACGCGCTCCGACCCTCGCGAGTTCGATGGTGCCACTGTTGCCGGCTCGATGCAGTGGCGGGGCGATCTGGTCCCGATTTCCGGCGGCAATGATACCGTGCGCAAGGCGAGCTTCAACATGTATCTCCCTGTTGGTGGCACCTGGAAGAAGGTGAACATTTACCAGGAACGCCGCTCCAAGGAGATAATAACGCTTCGTTCGTGGGCGTATGCGTACGATCCGAATCGTGCCGAGATCCTCTGTGCATGGGTGTCCAGTGTGGAGCCCGCCGGGTTCGTGACCTGTGTTGATACCACGGGTGTGGTGCGATGGAGCTTCAACAACATTCCCTTGCCAAACGGCCGTTACAACCTGCTCCCGCTGGGCGATCGCGAGTTCGTTGTTATACGTGACTCCTTCGGCATTCGCTACAAGGATGGCTCGCCGCGCGATACCACCATGTACTCCATGCCCACCGGCCAGCGGTTCCAGCGTATCCTGGGCGATCGATTCCTGCGCACATTCATTGGGCCTGATACCGCCCACTATACCATCGAGATGTACAGCCTGGCAGGCGCCAAGTTGGCCTCGGCACAGGTGTTCCGCCCGAACGCGCAGCCCCGGTTCTTCATAACGGAAAATCGGGAGGACAGCGGCATCGGCTTCATTGCCGCCTGCGATGATGGCGTGTATGCAACCGTGCTGGACAAGAACCTGAACGAGCGCATGCCGGTGCGCATGGTGAGCCGCGGGACCGACTCGGCGTTCTCACCCTCGGCTGCCTTTTTTGGCGATACGCTGTATACGGCCTGGCAGGATAATCGCAACACGGTGCCCGATATCTACGGCCGCGCGTTTGCAACCGGCACGTTTGTTTTCGGCGTGGATGCCGTCCGCAACGAGGCCGACCGCCTTGCCATCGACGGGGTGGTTCCCAATCCGGCGAACGACCGCCTGAACGTACGGCTGGTGCAGCATGTGCGCGGTGCGCTTCGTGCCGAACTGGTGAATGCCGTTGGCGCGGTGGCTCGTGTGGTGGATTTGGGCATGGTTGAGGCCGGGCCACATACCATGGAGTTCGCCGTGGCCGGTTTGCCGGCCGGCGCGTACCGTGTGGTTGTGCGCGGAGCCATGGCCACGGCCTCGGCTCCGGTTGTGATCATTCCGTAACCGATTGTCCGGTGCCGGGGTGCCGATCCCGCCGGATTGCCTCGTAATCTTCAAACGCACGGGCTGGTGTGCATTAGCGCACCAGCCCGTTGCCACTCGGTGGTGTTGTGTTACTGTATCGAGACGATTTCGACGTAGGCTCGTAAGGTTCTTTGGTGTAGTTTCATGTCTCGTAGTTTTTCGACTCTCCCGAACCCTCATACTCGATGCGCCCTACGAAAAAGTCTCTTGGTGACCATGCCCTGAACATCGGATTTGTTGGGATACACGTCGTCTCGCTTCTGGTATTCGTTGTTGGTTTCAGTTGGACAGCGCTTGCCGCGTGCATCTTCCTGTACGTGTTGCGCATGTTCGCGGTCACGGCCGGATACCATCGCTATTTCGCCCACCGAACGTTCAAGACTACACGCACCTTCCAGTTCATCCTTGGCGCGATTGGCGCGATGTCGTTGCAGAACGGCCCATTGTGGTGGGCAGCTCATCACCGCACGCATCATCGGTATTCCGATACGGAGCAGGATGTGCATTCGCCGGTTAC
This sequence comes from uncultured bacterium, assembly GCA_966128725.1. Lineage (GTDB taxonomy): Bacteria > Bacteroidota > Ignavibacteria > OLB7 > OLB7 > JAFDZV01. The sequence continues at coordinate 18,354 of CBHYLN010000079.1, forward strand.
CGGCGGTGTATGGTGGGCGCATGTCGGTTGGATCCTCTCGAAACGATTCAGCCGCTACGAGCCAAGCCTTGTGCGCGATCTGGAGCAGTACCCGGAAATCCGCTGGCTGAACCGCTACTATATCTGGTTCGCCGTGGGAATGGGCGTTGCGCTGTTCGGCCTTGGAGAGCTGCTTGCCAGTGCGGCCCCGCATCTCGGGACCAATGGATTCCAGTTGCTGATCTGGGGCGGCTTCCTCAGCACCACGTTGCTGTATCATGGCACGTTCACGATCAACTCGCTGGCGCATATGTTCGGCCGCCGGAGGTTCAATACTTCCGATGACAGCCGCAACAGCTTCATTCTTGCGCTGATTACTCTGGGCGAAGGTTGGCATAACAACCACCATCGCTGCCTTTCCTCCGAACGCCAGGGTTTCTACTGGTGGGAGGTGGACATCTCGCACTACATTCTCACGATGCTTTCCTGGGTTGGCCTGGTATGGGATCTGCGCACGCCGCCAAAGAAGGTGTACGACGAAGCCCGCGCCATCCGCGAGGCACGCAGGGCCGCAGCGGCCGGCAAGCAGTCCACGCCGGGTCGCCGCTCGGTGCAAACGCGGCGCCCGCAGCCGGCAAGCGCCCGCGCGGCCGTTCATGCGCCCGTGGTTGGCAGCCAGCATACGGTTTCGGCCGTGGTGCCAAACGCCCTGCTGCCGGATGAACTGCTGACCGCGTCGCAGCCCGACACCGCGCCGTGATGCGTTAACGCCGGCCCGAATGTGTTGCCGCCGATACGGCGGCTTTGTTGATCACGCGCTCCAACCTGGGTTGGGGCGCGTTTTTTTTCGGGACGATTATCGGCCAAACAGGGCCGTTTGCGCCATGTACGTGCGCAACCGGCCGTTTCGTGGCAAGGAAACTTTGCCGGGATGTTACATTGGCCGTGGCGGTGTGTCACGTTTCCGATCGGCGCATGTTTAGGTAGTAGCGGCAGGGCGCAATCAACTCATAGCCCGGATGCCGCGCACCGCATGTGAAGCCGTTCCGTCATGCCGATGAACGATCGTACCGACCATACCACACTGGCGCTCGACGCCCACTGCGATGAGGAGCTGTTCAATCGGTTCCTTGGCGGCGAGGACGACGCCTACACAACGCTGTACAGCAGGTACAGCGCGCGCCTGTTGGGGTATGTGCATTCGATTGTCGGGACCGACGATGCCGCGGCCGAGGATATTTTCCAGGAAGCATTTGTGCGGTTGTTCCGCGAACGCACGCGCATTGCCGCTTCCGACGGCGCAACCGAGCCGATCCGCAACGTGGGCGGCTGGCTGTTCCGGGTGGCACGCAATCTGGCCCTGAATCATATTCGCTCGCAACGATACCTGACAAGCCTTCCATCCTCGTACGACGAACATTTGCTGGTGACGGTGGAGGAAGCGCATGCCGACACCTTTGGCCGCGCTGTTACCGACGATCAGTTGATGACGGCTGTGAACCAGGTGGTGGAAACGTTGCCGGCAGCGCTTCGCGAAGTATTCATCCTGCGCGAGGTAAACGGAATGAGCTATCAGGAAACCGCCGAGATCATCGGCTGTACCGAGGAGGCGGCTCGCATGCGGCTCAGCCGCGCGCGCAGCGCCATTCGGCGCGCCTTGGAACCGCTCTTCAGCGAGAGCAGCCAATGATGTTGGCGCCGGCCACCACAGGGTGGTTGGGTGCCAGAAGGCGCTGAGCTCTGCTTTTTCTCACACGAAACGCGATCGAACACATTCATCTATATACGGCCGGCCAATCGTGGCACGATTCGAACATCTCATATCGCGATATCTCGACGGCGACCTGACACCCGCTGAACAGAACGATCTGCAGCAGCTCCTTGCCGAGTCGCCTGATGCGCGTGCGCTTCTGCGGCAGATGCAGGCGGTGGCCGAAGCGGCGCGTCGTACACCGGTGCTCCATCGGCCAAACCCGTCCATGGAGCAAGCCCTGTTCCAGCGGCTGGCATCCGAGGGGTTGTACGGGAAACCGACCGTGCCGCCAACGGCCATGCGCCGGATGTTCGATCGCATTTCCGGAAGCATGGTGGCTCTGGTGCTCCTGCTTCTCGCGTTTGGTGTTGGCGGGCTTATCAACTCCGATACGGGCAACAGCGGCAAGCAGGCTGCCCGGGTTGCAGACCGTGCGCGTGGTGCCGACGCTTCGCTGCTGGCGGCGGGTGCCCGTCCGTTGCCCGGCGGCACAGCGGCGCATGCAGGTGATGGTGATGCCTCCGCCAAGCGCAACGCATTTGCCGGAGTGCTCAATCAGGGTGGGCGGAACGATGCGCTTATTGGCGCCAGTAGTGGCCGGCCTGAGCGCACAAGCGTGAGGGCGAGCAATGGTGCCACGCGCAGGCAGTTGCCAGCGGCGGTTGCCGATCACCGTTCGTCCGGCACGGATTCCGCGCAACATGTTCGGCGGTTGGCCCCATCAATGGCGGCCATTGCTACGCACGACGGTGTCGTGCGTGACTCCGGTGTGAACACGGCGCCGCAGCATCCTTCGCTGCGTGCCGACCTTGCAAACGCCGCGTTGGCTCCGCGTGATTCGGCCGCGCCGCTTGCCGCGCAGCCGCAGCAAGCGCCCCCGTCATTTGGCCCGGCGCCAGCCCCGGCAGCACGGTTTGGCTGGGCTGCATCGCTGCGTGGCGGCATTGCGTCGCTGGATCGTAGCAGCGCCGAACGTGCGCGCGAACTTGATGTGCGCGTTGGCGTCAGGCTTCCGGAAGGTCATCAGTTCTCCGTTGTGCTGGGCATGGGGGCTGCTGCTCGGGCTACCGACAATGTTTCGGCGGATCTGGTGCTGGCCGCGCCTCCCGGGCGGATAGCCTCGCGAGTTCGGGGTTCCGGAAGCAACACACAGGATATGCCGTCCGGCTCCGAGCTGGTGCCGGTCAACACGGTTGTTGTTGCCAGCGAGCCGTGGGCCGGGGTGAGCTACAACTTCGCGCTTCCGGTTGCAGGCGATCTTTCGTTGGCGCCGGGGCTGGCCGGTGGCCTCGGCGGCTCCACGCTCCGACTTGGCCTTGAGCTTCCGCTCCGTTATCGTATGTCGAGCTCGATGTCGATCGAATGCGCTGCCTCGGTGGCCCATGTGTTCCCGCGCGCGGCCACAAGCACCGAAACCGTGCACGCCGATAAAAACGATGTGGCACCGTACGTGAGCACCAACCATAGCGTTGGCTTTACATCGTACGGCGTACAGGTTGGTATCAGCCTTGACCTTGGCGGAGGTCGCTGAGAACCGGCGCCTGGCAATACAGGCAGCGGCGGCAATGGCGGCGCCGGGATTCCGGCGCAATCAGAAACATGCAATCCAAGAAATCCATGCCGGGCGGCCCAACAGGTCGCCCGGTTTTTGTTGTAACTTTTCGGTCGCACCCCGCTTCACATTCCAGGTTGGCACGCGCTGCTGCCAATATCAGCACGCATTATCAAATCGGAACGCAGCATGAACAAGCACGTATCTCGTACACTGTGTGTCGTTGCAATGATCGTATTTGGCACTGCCGTTGCCCGCGCGCAGCTACTGGTGCCGTTCCTGTCGAAGGCAGGGTATCGCACCGCGCTTACCAAGGCAAAGGACTCGCTGGGTGCCGACGCCCGCCTTGCGTTTGTTGCAACGGTCGGCAGCCTGGAGCAAAGCGGTTTCACGCTGGAGTTCAACCTGGAAAACGGCCAGGCAACCGCATGGGTGTATACATTCTACTCGCCATCACAAAGCACCAGCGCCTCGCTGGGTGTTGTCCAGATTCCGATCCTGGGATTTCAAACGCAGAGCATCGGCCAGGCTATTCCGCTTCCGCCGGTGCTGAGCCTGGAACTTGATACCACCGGCACGTATGTCAGCAGCGATCGGATGATAGCACAGTTGAAAACCGATACCACCTACAGCAGGTACCATATGGAGCTCCCGGGCGCCAAGCCGACGTTTGTTACGCTGGGCCAGCTTGTGCAGGCCGATTCCGCGAATCTGCCGAACGGTTACCCGCTGGACGAAGCGTCGTGGACGCTCCTGTTCCGTGGCGGCGGTGACTCCACCATGACATGTTTCGTGTCGTCGAAAACCGGCGCGCATTTCTGCCGCCGTATCAGCCTGCCACCGCTTGGCGTGCCGCAGGAGGCCGCGGCGATCGGCACGGCGAGCCTTACCGTGCTTCCAAACCCAGCGGCCTCGTGGGCCCGTGTGTTGGTGGCGTTGCCGGCCGGTGCGCGCACTGCCGGCGCAACGTGCGGCCTGTACGACGAGCGCGGCACCATGGTGATGGACCTGAGCAGCAACTTCGCGGCGAATCATGCCGCCTTCGTGGATGTGGATGTTCGCGGCCTTGCCGCCGGCGCGTACTACTGTCGCGCTGCCGGAAGCAACTGGGTGGGAACGGCCGGTGTGGTTGTGGAGAAGTAGCGATGGGGCTGGCCGACACAACGTTGGTCCGGCTTGGTGCGCAGCATCAGGTGATTCCGATTCTGCTGGACGGCGTCAACGAGACATTGCTCGTGCGCCGTCCGGCCGGGGATCGGTGGTCGGTTGCCGACATCGTCGCGCATCTGGGCCGCTACCAGGGAATATTTCAGGATCGAATCGCAATAATGATCGGCGGCACGGGGCCGGAGTTCGAGCGCTACCGGGCCGAGTTGGATCCCGGATTCGCCGAATGGCGGAGCGCGCCATTAAGCCGGAATATCGCGCGGCTGAATCATGAGCGCGTTGCTCTGCACGCGCTGCTTGCCGGGCTTGATGATCGCGAGCTGGCGCAGCGTGGTTCGCACCCGCTGTTCGGAGCGATCACAATTGCCCGGTGGGCCGAGTTCTTTCTGCTCCACGAGGCACACCATCTCTACGCAATCATGAAGCTTCTGGGCGAATTTCAGCGCGGTTGATCGGGCGATGGTACGGCGATTGCCACGCCACGTTGGCTGTTGCAATTCCAGCCCGGCGTGCTCGTGCGGCCGATCGTTCGAAATCATATCTTGCGCCCCTTGCCGGCGCCGTGCGGTGCCGGATGCCATGTACAGCGGCCACGTGCCCTGGCGCACGGCGTATGCGGGCAGCGCCGATCGGCACAACACAATCGAAGTATTTTTGTATGCGACGTCGTGAATTCCTCGGCTGTTCGGCTGCGGCTGCCGCCGGGTTGGTGCTCTTAAACGGGCCAGGCTCCGGGGTTCGGGCGATGGTGGTTCCGCCCGATGCCGATCTGGAAACCCTTACGTCCGATGCACTTTCGGCGGCAACATCGGCCGGTGCCACGTACGCCGACATCCGCATCAATCACTACCGCAATCAGAACATCAGCGCCCGCGAGGACCGCGTGGAATATGCTTCCGAAGGCGAAAGCTTCGGTTTCGGCGTGCGCGTGATCGCAAGCGGTGCGTGGGGTTTTGCCTCGAGCACAACCGTGACGCGGGCGGAGGTTGTGCGGGTTGCGCGTGAGGCGGTTGCGATCGCCAAGGCAAACGCGGTGCTGCAGAAGCAGCCGGTGACGCTGGCGCCGGTTGCGGCATTTCGCGATCGCTGGTCAACGCCCATCCAGATCAATCCGTTCGATATTCCCACACAGGAAAAGGCGGACCTGTTGTTGGCGATCAACGCCGAGGCGTTGAAGGTGAAGGGCGCGAAGTTCTGCAGCGCATCGCTGTTCGTGGCGAACGAGAAAAAGACGTTTGCCTCCACGGAGGGCTCGTTCATCGAGCAGGATATTTATCGTGTGTGGCCGTCGTTCGACGTGACGGCCGTATCCGAGGATGGCGCCGACTTTCAATCGCGCGCGGGGTATTGCCAGCCGATGGGCCGGGGATACGAATACTGCCGCGAGTATCCGTTGTTGGAGGATGCGCGCGCGGCGGCCGAGGACGCCGTCGAGAAATTGAAAGCCCCATCCATCCAGCCCGGTGTGCGCGATCTGATCCTGATGCCGTCGCACCTGTGGCTGGTGATCCACGAGTCGGTTGCACACGCCACGGAGCTCGACCGCGCGCTCGGGTTCGAGGCCAATTACGCCGGCACATCGTTCGTAACCACCGACAACCTTCGCAAACTCACGTACGGATCGGACATCGTGTCGATTGTTGGCGATCGTACCGAGCGGCATGGCCTGGCCACTGTTGGGTACGACGACGAAGGCGTGAAGGCGTCGCGCTTCGACATCATCCGCGACGGCAGATTTGTTGGCTATCAGACCATCCGCGAGCAGGCGGGATGGATTGGCGACAGCGAATCACATGGCTGCGCCTATGCCGACAGCTACGAGCACATGCCCATGCAGCGCATGCCCAATGTGTCGTTGCAGCCCGGCGCCGGGCATACAACACCCGACGATCTGATTGGCGGCATCGATGACGGTGTGTTGATCAAGGGGAACGGCTCGTGGTCGATCGATCAGCAGCGCAGAAATTTCCAGTTCGGTGGGCAGACATTCTATCAGGTAAAAAACGGGAAGATCACCGGCATGCTGCGCGATGTGGCGTTCCAGGCGATGACACTGGACTTCTGGCGCTCGTGCGATGCG
>CBHYLN010000080.1:0-24714 GCA_966128725.1 uncultured bacterium
TACGGCTTGTCGTGTGGCTGGTTCCCATGGATCGCTCCCCACGTGATGTACGGTTGATGTTTGCGACCGATGAAAACGTACGAACAACGGGCAACACATCAAAGACTTGTCGAACCCTGATCGTGTGCCAGCCGCTGCTTCACCTTCGCGCCCTTTGCGTCTTTGCGGTAAATAGTTCTCGTACGGCTTGTCGTGTGGCCGGTTCCCATGGATCGCTCCCCACGTGATGTATGGTAGAAGTTAACGACCGATGAAACCGCACGAACAGCGGGCAACACATCAAAGACCTGTCGAAACATGATCGTGTGCCGGTAACCGTATTGCCTTCGCGCCCTTTGCGTCTTCGCGGTAAATGATTCTTGTACGGCTTGTCGTGTGGCCGGTTCCCATGGATCGCTTCCCACGTGATGTATGGTAGAAGTTAACGACCAATGAAACCGTACGAACAACGGGCAACACATCAAAAACCTGTCGAACCATGATCGTGTGCCAGCAGCTGCGTCACCTTCACGCCCTTTGCGTCTTCGCGGCAAATAATTCTCGTACGGCTTGTCGTGTGGCTGGTTCCCATGGATCGCTCCCCACGTGATGTACGGTTAATGTTAGCGACCGATGAAAACGTACGAACAACGGCCAATACATCAAAAACCTGTTGAACCTTGATCGTGTGCCGATAGCCGTATTGCCTTCGCGACCTTTGCGTCTTTGCGGTAAATCAATCTTGTGCAAACCGCCGTTGCGTCGCGTTTCTACAATGAAGCGTTCGTGGGTGGCATTACATTGCGGCGTTGATCGATAATACTATCGATCCGATACAGGCAACAACAAACAATCCGCATGGCATTGCAATGAGCACAACCGCGATATCCAACTTCACAGTCACTGGCTGGAGCCCGACCACATATCAGGAGGCGGTCGACAGCCCGACGCTGGCGCGCGTTACGGTAACAAAGACGTTCGAGGGCGATGTGGCCGGGACAAGCACCGCGGAATTGCTGACCTGCCAATCGGCCGGCGGCGGTGCCGGGTATATCGCGCAGGAGATATTCGAGGGCAGCATCGCGGACCGCACGGGCACCTTCGTGATGCAGCATGGCGGCATCCACGATGGAACCAATGCCGCGAAAAGTTTCGGCAACGTGGTGCCCGGCTCGGCCACCGGGGCATTAACGGGGCTTCGGGGGGAGTTGGAATATCAGCACGACGAAAACGGTGCCGTGTTTACGCTTCGGTATTTTTTCGAGTAACCTTGCCGGCGCGTCAGTCGGCGGAGGCCATGCCAACGCCGTGTGCATCGTGGCAGGCAAGCTCCGCGCGTTCCGGCTGAGGCGCAATCGTCCTGGCTGTGTTGGCGGCCGACACCTGCCGCGCATACCGCACTGCTTCGCCGTATGTGCAGCCGTTGATGTGGGCGTCCAGCCACGGCATGAAACACTGCAACGACGATGCCTCACGCTCGGCCGAATCCGCCGCGATGTTCTCCAGTTCGGTACGAATGCGAGCGAACTCCGTGATAAGCTGCTCGTTGGTGACAATCGCCGGAAGGCGACGCATGAATCGGAGTACAGCGCGGTCGACACCGGAAACACCACGGCACTGTGCAATGAACCGGTATGTGGAGCGCACCAGATAGGGCAGCAATTCGGTGTCGCCAAGATCGTAGTGGATCATCATGCGGAGCAGCCGTGCGATACACAGGATGTCGTCGCGGAATCCGGGCCGGTTGTCGTTGATGACAGGGTGCAGCGTTCCCAGCGCCGCGCGTGGCCTGCCGTGTGCCAACTGGGCAACTGCCAGCTCCACGTAATATCCCATGCGGAGCTGGCGTGCGAACGACGCGTTGGAGCTTGCGATGATGGCCTGTAGCTCGGGCTCCATCGCCACGATGGTCTGTTCGTCGAACGTCAGCATTGCCAGTTCCAACCGACAGGAAAACACCAATTGGCGGTGATGCTCCCGTGCGGAATGGCCTTCCGGCTTCAGACCCTTCAGCCTCTCGAACGCCGTCCGCGCGGCCTGCTCGTGCCCGGTTCGTAACGCCACCATGACATGGTTGTACAGCATCGACACATAATCCAGGAACTCCATGCGTTCGCGTAACGGATACGATTCAATCGTGGCAAGCGTTTGGCAGGAGTGTTCGTATCCGTTGTCGTACCTGCCCATCAGCAGGTGATATGTGCGCAATGTGCGGCGATGCATGTGTGCCGCGGCCGCGGTGGAAGGTGGCTGCACGTTCGCCAGCGGGGCTACCAGCAACTCGCGCAGCCGTTGCCCGCCATCAGGCCCGCCAACTGTCCCGGACGCCGTGCCATGCAGCAGCAGCTCGCGAGCCGCGACGGCATCCAGATGCAGATAATCCCAGTAGTTGTCGATCGCTTCGGTAATCCGTTTCACACGTTGGCGCCGTGCGTTCTGGTCCTCCGTTGTGACGGCGTTGAATCCAATGTTGGAATCGATTCGAAGCTCCAGGCGTGCTATCAGCAGTTGTTCGGGCAGATACTCGTGGCGTTCGGCCAACAGGCGCGCCTCGTGCAGGCGCCTGCGGGCCTGTAATTCAAGGCCGCGGTCAACCAGCACGCGCGCACCTTCGACAAGCCCGTGTACTCGTGCCCACGTTTGCTTCGCGGTGCCGAATGCACGCAACGAGCGGAGAAGATGTTCGTAAAGATGCCCCTTGGTTACCGCCAGATGACCCGCGAACGACTCGCCCGTCACCACCTCGCGCAGGCTGGTCTCGTTCGGGGTAGGCATCGCGCACAGCAGATCGAACAGCCGGCCGCAGCTATGCGCCTTGCGCCCGGTGCCAGCCGCAAGCATCAATCGGCAATATCTCTTCTCCGTTTTTGTGAGTGTGCCGATCAGCTCGTACAAATCGCGTGATGTTGCCATCGCATGTATTCGCGCTAGAACATTGTGCCGGATGTGTAGCCGTGAATCCAGATCAGCGCGGCGTGGGAAGGGGTGCAACCCACGCCGCGTGTCTGTTGCCGGAATAAAAACCTGAGCCGCGGTAGCCGGGAATGGCCTGCATACGCGCACCATTACCTGACACGGCACGATGAATTTCCATCACAAGCAAACAGTAGGATAGAATCTTCACTATCGCTCCATCCTTGGTTCGTTGGATGCCGCGCACGCCGATTATGTTCGTTTCATACGCGGCGATGCCGTGCGGTATCCTTTCATCCAAAACCCTGGCTATATGTCTCTCATCATCCCGATTGCAATTCCGCGAATGGCCGCATTGCCTGTGTTGCTGCTTGTTGTGATGTGGTGCACGGTGTGTGGTAATGCGCAAACCCCTTCCTGGACCAAGGCGTGGTCCATCGGCGCGGAAGGCCAGGAGAGTCCTGTTGGCTGCGAGACCGACGCGGCCGGCAATATCTACATGGCCGCTTACTCCTACGAGTTCTCCAGCCCGATCCCTCCGTCGCAGTTCATCGCGAGCTGGGATCGCGCCGGTAACATGCGGTGGATCCGAACATTCGTCACCGGAACACAAAGCTCGCCAGGAGTTATGGATGTTGATGCTGCCGGCAATGTGTATCTGGCCGCCACCTTCGTTGGGCCGTTCGTGGTTGTGGAAGACGGCGCCAACTTTCGCGAGATACAGACGGCGCCGGGCTCGAATGTCATTGTATTGAAGTACAGCGCCAGCGGGGAACTGCTGTGGACCAGGCTGGCCGCGGGCACCGGCCTGTTCGCGGTATCGGGCATTGCCGCCACCGAAACCGGGCTTTGGTTTGCGAGTACGTTCAACGGGCGCGTTGGCCTTGGCGATACCGTTATCGAAAGTTCAGGGAGTAACGACATACTCCTCTCCGCTCTGAACACGGATGGAAGTGTTCGGTCCGCATGGCGAGCCGGTGGGCCGCTGGCGGACTCCTGCCACAGCATCGCGGCCGCGCCCAACGGTGATGTGGTGCTGCTGGGGCAATTCCAGGGCACGGCGGAATTCGGCGGCAAATCCGTGACGGCCACGGGCGCCGACAATATCGTACTGGCACGTTATCGTTCCGATGGCCGTGCCGAATGGGCTCGTGCCGAGGGTGGCCCCGCATACTCGCCATCGGCCGGCTTCGTGCCCTCGTCGCTACGGCTTGCGGTGGATCGCGCCGGCGACATCGCTGTTGCCGTTTCGTTTTTTGGTCGCTTGGGCATCGCCGATCGATCGTTCCAGGCGACCAGCGAGGCCGATGCCGTGGTTGCCAGGTTCGGCGGCAATGGAGATCCACATTGGGCAACAGTGTTTGAGGGCCAGAACCTGCAGTTGATCAATGGGATCACAACCGATGCCGATGGCAACGCGTATGTCGGTGGATTTTCGCAGGACCTGAGCGAAGGGACTGTGTTCGTGGCAAAGCTTTCGACGACAGGCGAACGCCGGTGGATGGTGAGCGATCGCTACGGCGACGGACCCTCCAGTGCCGAGGGTGGGCCGTTGTGCCTTGATGGTGCTGGCACGTTGTACATGGCAGGCAGCTTTGGCGGGCGAACATGTTTTGGACCGGACACCATCAGGAGCATTGGAAGCACGCCAACGTCGATTGTGGGGAGCGACGTGTTCATTGCACGGTTGAGCCTTACAAGCTCGGTGGAACGGCCCGCAATCCAAGAGGGGATTTCAACCCGGGTTTCCGTGAGCGGGAGTAACCTGATTGTCGCGGTGCCGGAATCCACCAACGGCGAAGCCGCATTGTACACGTTGCTCGGCGAACGTGTTGCCGGGCCTGTTGGGCTTGATGCCGGGGCAGGCGGCGTTGCGCGCATCAACGTTGAGGCACTGCCGCGCGGAACCTATCTGCTTGTGTGTTCAACTCGCGGTGGTACAACATCCTACCCGGTGTTGCTTGGCAGGTAGGTGCTGCCGGATGGCAGCCTATTATTGCCCGGCCTACCTGAACAATTGACATCGACGGCGCCGGCTGCCCCGGGTTCAGGGGCAGCCACGTGTTGTGCGCGCCGCTTCGGGATATCCCGGAGCGGCGCGTTGCGTTGCGGAACGGCGAATGGATTGCCACTGGTTTGCTCGCGGCATTGCGTTGCAGGCCAGTTCAGCGCGAAGGACCACCGATGGCGAAAACGCGGCGGCTGCGTATACTGCGGGCGAATACGTTTACTTCTTGCCAGCGGCATCCATTATGGCGTTCGATCTTTCCGAAACACTGGTTGTGGGCATCTCGGCAACGGCACTCTTCGATCTGGAGGAGGCCGACCGTCTGTACCGCGAGGGCCTTGCAAGCGACTCCGACTCGGCCATCGAAGCGTATCGGCGGCACATGCTGGAGCGGGAGGATATCCCACTGCTTCCGGGCACCGGTTATCCGCTGGTGAAGGCGTTGCTTGGCCTGAACCGTTTCCAGCGCCCCAACGAGGCGCCCCTTGTGGAAGTTGTGATCATGTCGCGCAACAGCCCGGAAACGGGCCTGCGCGTGTTGAAGACCATCCGCCAGATGCAGTTGCCGATCTCCCGATCCGCCTGGACGGCCGGTGAATCGGTGGTGGACTATCTGGAAGCATTCAGCGTGGATCTTTTCCTTACCACCAACGTTGCCGACGCACAGCGCGTGATCGACAGCCGCCGCTCGGCCGCGGCCATCCTTACGCGCCCACCAAAGGCAGCCGCCGAAATCCCGGAGGGCCAGGTGCGCATCGCCTTCGACGGGGACGCCGTGTTGTTCGACGACAGCAGCGAACTGGTGTACAAAACCCAGGGTCTGGATGCCTTCCTGCAATCGGAGGATCGCAACCAGGATGTGCCGCTGCGCGAAGGGCCGTATGCCAAGCTGTTGATGAAGCTGGCGCGCCTGCAGGATCGCCTTCCGGTTCGCGTGGAATACTCGCCCGTGCGCATCGCCATTGTCACCGCCCGCAGCAGCCCCGCCGAAATGCGTGTGATCAAAACGCTCCGCGATTGGAATGTGTATGTCGACGAGGCATTCTTCCTTGGCGGCGTGGAGAAGAGCCATGTGCTGGAAGCCTTCCGTCCGCATATCTACTTCGACGATCAGGACGTGCATCTGGGGCCGGCGTCCAAGGTGGTGCCCTCCGGCCGCGTTCCATATCCCAGCAGTTCGCCGCTGAGCGGCAAGGGGCAGATGCCGGACCTGGCACCACCGGAGAAGCCGAGCGATGATGTTGCCCTGCGGAATGGGCATTGATACCGATCACCTGGCATTGGCGTTCCCGTACCTACCGATTGTCGTGAACCTGTATGAGCACTTCCCCACTCGACCGTGTGCGCCGTCTGTGTGCCGAGCTTCCGGAAACCGAGGAGAAGCTTTCGCATGGCGAGCCGACGTTTTTTGTCCGCAAGAAGGTGTTCGTGATGTATGCGAACAATCATCACAATGACGGGCACATCGCGGTGTGGGTTCCGGCGCCGCCGGGTGTGCAGCAGGAGCTGATCGCCGAGCAGCCCGGCACCTATTTCAACCCGCCGTACGTGGGGGTCCGCGGGTGGGTTGGCATCGAGCTGGACTGTGTTGATGATGCTACCCTTGCCGCGCACATCAAACTTGCCTGGGAGCTTGTTGCGCCCAGGCGTCTGGCCGATGCCCGGGCCGGCACGCGCACGCGATAGCAGACTGTTGTTGAACAGTCCGCGGTGTTGAGGTATTTCAACAGACCGATAGCCAACGCGGGCTTCCCGCCAACCGATCGCGCAGGATACATACACCCTAACAGCCGATAACCCAACGTGGCCGAACCGCTTAAGAATCATTTCGGGGTCGAGATTCCCCGCCGCATCGCCGGGATGATCCACCGTGTATATCCGGCGTTCGGGGCCGATGCCTTTGTTGCCGACGCATTAAACGGCTACGAGCCGTTGGAGCTGCTGCCGCGCGGTTGGCATATCGCCCGCGCATTGCATCGGCATCTGCCGCCGAGTTATCCAGCCGCGGTGGAGATTCTGGTTGCGTCCTTCGGGCCGGTGCTTGGGCAAACCGAGCAGAACGGGATGGCGCCGTTCCTGTACCTGCCGCACGCCTGTTTTATTGCCGAGCACGGGCTGGATCATTTCGAGCACTCGATGCAGGCACAGTACGAGCTTACCCAGCGTTTCACCGCGGAGTTCAGCATCCGCCCCTATCTGGAACGCCATCAGGAGCAGACGTTGAAGCGGTTGCACCACTGGGCCAGCGATCCCAGCGTGCATGTGCGGCGCCTGGTTTCCGAGGGGACCCGGCCGCGCCTGCCGTGGGCCTCGCGGTTGCGCGCGTTCCAGGCGGATCCACGACCGGTGCTGGCATTGCTGGATCTGCTGAAGGACGATTCCGAGCTGTATGTGCGCCGTTCGGTGGCCAACAATCTGAACGACATCGGCAAGGATAATCCCGATGTGTTGATACGTACCGCACAGCAGTGGATGCGCCGTGCGAGCACGGAGCGCGAGTGGCTTGTACGCCATGCCCTGCGATCGATGGTAAAGGCAGGTGACGCTCGCGCGTTGGCGATCCTTGGCTTTGGCGGCGATGCCGATGTGGCCGTTCGAGGCGAGCGAATCACGCCCGGCAGGCCACGCATGGGGGGATCGGTTGAGGTTTCCTTTGAAGTGGAGAATGTGGCGGGGCGGGCGCAGTCGGTGCTGGTGGATTTCCGCGTTCACTTCGTGAAGGCCAATGGGCAAACCAGTGCCAAGGTGTTCAAGATGAAGGCGATTGAGCTGGCGCCGGGCCAGCGTGCCGCACTCCGGAAAACGGTGTCGCTGGCCGATCTCACCACGCGCCGCCATTATCCCGGCCGGCATGTTGTGGAGGTCATCCTCAACGGCCGCGTTGCTCCGTTGGGCGCGTTCGAGCTGTTGCCCACGGCGTAGCTGCTGCCGATGCTGTTGGCGCAACGGGCGCACGATATCTGGCCGTGCAGCGCGGCGTTGGGCGGCCTGGTGTGCCCGCGTAACAACCAGGGCGTGATATCGTGTATTGCGGAATGCCCGTGCAGGCGCCAGCGCCACGGATGCTGGCAATGCGCAGGAATTCTCTCCCCCTGATTTCAACAACCGATCATGGCATCCAACTACTCGCACATTACCGACGAACAGGCCGCGCTGATCGCCAGCGCTCCGCTCTTTTTTGTGGCAAGCGCGGCGCCGGGTCTGGAGCCCGGGCCAAAAGGTGTTGGCCCTGTCAATGTATCGCCGCGCGGCGGCGTGCGCCTGCATATCCTGGGTCCCAACCACGTAGCGTTTCTGGATTACATCGGCAGCGGCAACGAAACATCCCGGCATGCCGAACTTGGCGGCCTCGCCACGATCATGTTCTGCTCGTTCGAGCCGGAGAATGCCGCGATCGTGCGGCTGTATGGCACGGTGCGCGCAACGCCTGTTTCCGATTCGCCGCTGGACCAGCGGTTGATCGCCGACGCCACGCCCGAACTGCCATTGCGCCCACGCCAGGTGATTGAAATGCAGGTGGAAAGCACGTCCACCAGTTGCGGTTATGGTGTGCCGGTGATGCAGCATGTGCGCGAACGAGATGTGGCCGATCGCGGGCGCGCCTACAAGGCATAACCGTTGCCCGGAGCGATGCGCCGGGGTGCCATCCATTGCCCGGCCCGCCGATACTTCCTGCGCGACGCACCGACAGTGAACACGAAAATTGACATGCCCGAGTGAAAACACATTGCATAACCCTGTGCACCACGATCATGGTGATGGCGCTGACGCAGGCGGCTACCGGGCAGCAGGAGTCCGGGCGGCGGAATGTTGGTCCACGCATCGTTATCCTTGTGCCACTGGTGATTCCTGCCGATTTGTCTGCGCGCCGCCAGATGGATTCCATTGACCGGTTGCTTGCGCAGCGCCGCGAGCAGGATACACATGGCCTGCCCGACTCCGCTGCATTCGCCGACAGCCCAACAGCGGCGCGGCGCACGCGAGACCTGCCAGGGGCATATCTGAATAATGTCCACCACCTGGAGCAGCACTCCTCGTGCAGCCTGGCGGTTCCGGCATTGCTTCAAAACGTGCTGATGTATTCGCTGGGCAAACGATTCCGCGGATCGGTGGTGCTGGTGGACGAACATGCGCGAAGCCATGACGTGGACTCGATCCGAAGCCTGGCGAAATTGGATTCGACCGATTATGTGCTCGCGATCGACACGGTTACGGTGGAAACGTCGCGTGCCGGTTGGCGCATGTCGGCCGTGATGCGCGCCTACGAAGCCCGGACCGACTCGATGCGGTTTCGTGTGCGGGTAACGGGGGACGACCGGAATCAAGGCGGCATGTTCACATGCGCCGAAGGAACAATTCACTGTGCGATGATGAATTGTTCGGCGGAGTTGTGGGAGAAGGTTTTCGTGCTCTTCCTGGGGCCGGACCTGCCGCCCCCTGATGAGCGCAAGAAGCGTTGAGCTTCGCCCGGCGTTCAGCCAATTACTTCAATCGCCTCATGACATGGCCACAAACGGCCTTGGCATCACCTTCCAATAAACCATTCCACGCCATGGGCTTGTGTCGCGGCCTCATGTTGGTACCATAATCGGGTGCTATTTTCGCTGTGTCCTAAACACAGCCACACAATGCCCTCCCCCAGCACAGTCTGGCAATTATTCAAGTGTCCGGTAAACTGCGTGCCGAGCCGGCAGGGGTGGCGTCCACCGTTCCTGCCGATTCGAATCGAACGAGATCAGCAATCAACAAATGTCCCTGCAACTGCTTTTGATACGGCGGTTGCAGGTGCTGCTGTTGAATGTCCACACGGCCGAACGATTATGCTCGCGAACCACCGGAGGTCCAACATCATTCATTTTGTGGAGTGTGCCATGAAGCACGACTCATTCCTTGGTGCAGCAATCGCGGTGTGTGCCGCGGTTGTTGTCGCGGTTCCAGTTGCCGCGCCGGATGTTGCGGCGCAACCGTATCGTTATCTGCCAACCGGGTCCACAACCGATCAACATTTCCTGTCGCTTGCCGGCGGCGACATCAAAACCATCGGCGAGAATACGCTGATGATCAAGCTTGCCTCGCCCGCTGCCTCCTCAACGATCGAGCTTGGCATTTTCGACGGCGACACGCGCGGAATTTTCGATCAGGGTACCACACCGCTTACCTTCACACTGTATGCCGATCCAAATGGCGACGCCACCGGGACGTCGGTTCTGGGCGCGTGGAGCGGCGACACCTTGACCGACAATGGGTGGTATACCATCACCAAGAGCAATGCTGCCGCGGCCCGGTGTGGGAGCGGCGATTACTTCTATCTGCTGAAGATTGTCAGCAGTAATCCCGAGGCATTCCACTGGAGCAGCTTCAAGCTGCGTACCACCGGCACGATGGCGGTGGCGGCCGGCAGCAATATCTCCTTCTCCGCCCCATTGGGGAACGCGCTGGACGCAGCGGTTGTGTATCCCTCGTATCCCACGCTTTCGCCCACCAATTACAATGGCGTGTGGCATCTGTATCTCGATGTGACGAGGGCGCCGTCCAACGTGGCGATCTGGGACGGGGATTTCGATCGCGGATCGTACGATTGTTCCGACAACGATACCGATGATGACGACACTCCGAACTCGCTTCCAGCATGGGCCGACAACGACGCCGTGGCCGAAGGGGTGGCAGGTTCCAGCGTCGCCTGCCTGAACGCACTGGGCGTGCCAACGGGCGGCACAACCACGAGCAATCCACCGGACGATTCGCGCAATGCCGTGTTCGCGCGCGCAAGCGGTATCAGCTATGAACTGATCACCTCGGGCGGCACGCATTACGCGAACAACAATCCATCCGGGAATCTGGAGTGGGAGCAGTTCCGTATCAGCACCGCGACATTCGCGCGAAGCTCGATGGATTACCACGCCGATAATCTTCCGGCGGGCACGTACGAGCTTGTGATCAACGGGCTGGATCTCAGCAATCTGAACACGATACGCTCACCGTTCGACATCCTGGCCGTGGATTCCTCCGGCAGCGCGGTAACGCCGCTCCGCCCGGACTATGCAAACGGCTCGATCAGCGGCGTTGTGTACCTCGAGAACGGTGGGGATTGTACGAAGGGGCTTCTGGACGTCGGGTTGCCGCTGGTAACCGTGCGCCTGGCTGCCGACTTCAACAACGATGGCACAACCGATCAAACCTGGAGCACAACAACATCGGTTCTTGGCGCATACAGCTTCAGCGGACTGCATCCAGGCCTGTACACCGTGACGGTTGATGCGGCCACGCTTCCGCCGGCAACCGGTATTGTCTGCGATTCCGACGGTGACGATACCCAGCACAGCGTGCGCACTACGCTTACGATGTGCACGGTTTCGGCAACAGCCAACTTTGGATACGAGGAGTTGAATCTGATCGGGGCCATGCAGCAATAACACTGCAATGGCTGCGTGCGGATGGTAATCGCGGTGGCGGGCGAGCTGGCTGGCTCATCCGCCACCGCATTTTCTTTGGCGGTTCAGTGCCGGTTAATCAGGGCATCCGCGATTGCCATGCCGTTGCGACACTCTAAGGAGAACAGTGCTCGTCACTTGGGTAAGTGAGAACACGACGCCTCCGGATTGCAGGCAAGGGGAAGTACATGCGCGATGTACGCGGCCGTATCCCGGAATCACCGGTTTGTGATAATCAGGGGGATGGCTGGATTGGGCAGAACCACGACACCGGCGATATTGCCGGTCGTGTGCGGCGGAAATCATCCGGGCATGCAGGAGACGATGTGCGGGAATGCCTTTGGCAACCAACAACGCGAATATGCACATGAACCAATCCGACCCTGATCCGAACGTTCCTGAGCAGGCGAACGCACAGGGTGAGCCGGCCCAGCAGATAGTGGTTGACGACAGGCCGCTTGCAACGCGTACCGAGAGTGACGGTGCCGGGCGGGGCGGCTGCGGCAACGCATGGGTGATCCTTGAAATTTTCAACAACCTGTTTCGCTAGCGCCTGGCGATTAACAAAGCCCCTCGCTGATTCCGAACAATCCGTTGCAAGCAAACCGCATGAATGCCAGCTACCACATCCGCACCGATCGCCTGTTGTTGCGTCAATGGCGGAACACCGATCTGGAACCCTATTACCGTATCTGCTCCGATCCCGAGGTAATGCGATGGATTGGCAGCGGAAGCCCGCAAAGCCGGCAACATTGCGAGGCTGCGGTGGGGCGTATCCGCGAGGGCTGGGCGGCGCGTGGGTATGGGCTTTTTGCGCTGGAGCATGCCGGAACAGGGGCCTTCGTTGGCATGTGCGGCCTTAGCGTGCCAACGTTTCTCCTGGAGGTTCTGCCCGCCGTTGAGATCGGCTGGCGACTTGGTCGCGAGTTCTGGGCTCAGGGGCTCGCCACCGAAGCCGCCCGCGCCGTGCTTCGTGATGCGTTCGAGCACCATCGGCTGGATTCGATTATCTCCATCCATCAGGTTGGCAACGATGCCTCGGCCAACATCATGCGCAAGCTTGGGATGCGTTTCGATCGCGCCACGGTTGACCCATCGTGCAACCGTCCGGTACATGTTCATGCCATCGCGCGTTCCGAATACATCAATGCAATGGAAGGAACATCCCGGGCATGATCGACCTGAGCAATAACATGGCGCCGGGGTATGCATTGGTGGCGTTCCATGAGGCGCTTGCCGATGACCTTGTTGCGATGTGGCGTGCCAGTTTCGAGGCGGCTGTTGGCCTGGTTGATCCGCATTCGATCGGCGAGCAGCGTGCGTATCTGATGGAGCAGGTTGTGCCGAACAATTCGGTGCGGGTAATGATGCACGGCGATCGTGTAGCGGCGTTTATCGCTGCAACGGAGGATTCGGTTGCGCAGCTGTATGTGTCGCTCGATCATCAGCGGCGTGGCCTGGGCACAATGCTGCTGAACGGCGCGAAAGCCGAATCCAACGGCAGCCTGTGGCTGTACACGTTCGAACGGAACACCGGCGCCCAGCGGTTCTACGAACGCAATGGCTTCGTGATTGTCGAGCGGGGATTCGAGCCCCAGTGGCAGTTGGAGGATATCAAATACCGGTGGATGGCCCCATCGGCCTGAATTCCGGTGGTCCTGATGGGGCCGGCCCTGTGGCAATCATCATCCCCGGGCCGGTTCCGGTTGCCGCGCCAGACCAAGGTACAGGGCAACCACGCCGGTGGCCAGGTGCAGGGTATGCGCCGGCGAATTCAGCGGCACGATGCCGAACAACATCTGGCTGCTTGGGTATCCTTCCATGAACGCCTGCACCATCCCGGCGGCGAACACCAGCAACAGCGTGGCGCCCACGATTTTCCCCCAGAGCTGCGCGGCTGGCAGCGATCGCAGCGCAATCAGTCCGCTTATGCCGATTGCCAGATGGATCAGGTTGTGGGCTGTGTTGATGGCAATCAGATTGAACATCAGGTGCGTGCCCGTGTGTTCGTGATGCATCGTGTTGATGGCATCGATGGGCAGAAACCCGATGATCCCCAATGCGGTATAGATGATGCTCACAAGGCCAACGCCGTATCGAATCACCATGATATTCCTCGCCGAATAGTTAATCGCGATAGTTCCATAACAGCGCAAGCGCGGTAATCAGCCACTCGGCGAACATCAGCGGCAGCAGCGTGCCAACCGGGGTAGCCGTGGAATAGGGCGTTTGCACCACTGTCAGCGCAACGATATGCGCGGCGCCCAGCATTGCGGTGAGCACCATGAACAACCGAATGCGCCACCACAGTCCGTTGCCCATTGCCAGCGCGGTGAAGGCGCCGAACACGGCAACCTGGCCGCTGAAGATCCGGATGTTCAGTGGGTCGATCGGCCACGGCCACATGCTGCATATCTCGTTTGCGTGGATGAACATGAACAGCGACAGCGGCCCGTATACCACCGCGCGCGCGTACAGCCAGGCACGCCATCCCGTTGCAATCCGCCGTGTGCCCAGCTCCGTGGTGCCGGCATCGGCGAAGCGTTCCTTCTGCAGTCGGAACAGGATTGGGATTGCCATCAACGGCAGGTAGTACGCGCCAAGCCAGATCAGTGTAAGCGGCCGATACGCGTGGAAGCTTTGCCAGTGGAACATTGCCGCCACAAGCAACCAGGCCGCCACCACGAACAACGAACGCAGGCTGGGCGCCACCAATGCCCAGCTACGCTGGCGCGCAAGATGAACATAGTAGAAGCCGCACGTGAAGTAGATGGCGCCAACCATCATCGCGGTGCGCGATTGCTCGATTGGCCAAACCCAATAATCGCCTGCGCCGCCCGGATACAGGTACAGGAGCAGCCCGAACGGGCCGATCACCGCAACCACCAGCCAGAGAAAGAATCGGGATTCGCGCGAGATTGTATTGCTGATCATGCCTGATAACAAGTATGCCGTCTTGCCCGGTGCTTGCGGGCGATGGGGCCATGTTCGCGATGCTCGATTGTGCCGGGATCAGGGGGATGGGGGATGAACGCACGCGGCGCCATCTGCGTGCCGCGTATCATGGTCTGGCCCAGCGATTGCCCATTGGCGGTTTATTGAAATGCCTACAGGTCCACGCGCTGTTCAACAACAGCCCATCAGGTGGGCGCGTGCAGCCGAAGCCGATCGATCGCCGCGGCCATCACCAGGTCGCGCTGAACATCCGTGCCAAGGATGAACGTGGTTTCACCAACCTCGCTGAATCCAATCTTCTGGTAGAAGGCGATGGCCCGTGTGTTGTGCTCCCACACACCAAGCCAGATCGTTGAGCCGCCCGATTGCGTAACATGCTCGGCAACCATGGCCATCAATGCCTGCGCCAACCCGGAGCCATGATACGGCCTGTCCACATAGAAGCGTTGAATTTCCACGGCGTGCTGGCCGCCAACGCTTGCGTGTGGCGGGCCGTGCCGGAGTTGCGCAAAGCCCAGAACGCTTGCGGGCGAGATCGCATCTGCGCCGGCCAAATCATTCGGTACCGCAATCAATACGTTATGGGTGTGATCCTGGATTGCCCTGGCGAATGCCTCGGGCGTGAACGCCGTTGCGTTGTACGCCGCCATATCCTCGGGTGTATTAAATGCCGCGAATGTGTCGTGGAAAATCCTGCGCGCCGTGGCGCTCAGTTCCACGATATCTGCCTGGGTTGCAAGGCGGATCCGCCAGTCGCGAGCGACGGGGATGCCGGTGTCGGCTGGTATGTGCGTCATCGATTCCACTGCGTTTGATATGGGCTCCGTGTGGGAGCAACGGCTGGTTGGCCTGCCGGTACGGCTGCAAGATATTCCGTACGACGATTATCGGCACCAATGTGGAATGCCCCGGGGGGAGCTTCTTGGTAATTCCATGCCACGATGCCATGTGCTATGTTAGTTGCCGCCCATGCGTTTGCCACGGCGGCGTGTGGTCCGGCAATCAAGCTATGGCAATTGAACAATGTTAGCAGGAGAAGACCAATGAGCGATAGCGATACAGATACAGCACCCCTGGGAACCCGCGAGCGGCCGTGGCATTTGAAGACTCCCACCGGTAACGCGGAGTTCCTGATGTACCGCGACGAGGAGTCCGACCCGCCAGCGCTTGTATGCCAGGTAGGCAAAACACAGCTGCGATACGAGCTCCGGTGTATCGAGGATCTGCATGCCATGCTGAAGGCCCATGGGGATTGGATGCCTCTTGGAAGCGCCGACGAGCAGAAGGCCGCCGCCGACGGTACCGTGGAGGCCTGGGCCCGATCGGTGGATAATCCTGTCAGCGGCTGGTACGGGATAAAGCGGGGATTCCGGGGGCGGTTCGCGCTGTACGTACCACCGCTTATGGAACTGCTGGGCCTTGCCGAGCTGGAGCATAATCCCCGCAATAATCGGATGCGAGCGAAGTAGACCCGCCGTGCCCCGTGCCCGGTGATATCCTTGCCGGGCCATGCCTGGCAACCGATGCGTTCACTCTCACGACATCACGAGGCGCCATGACATTCAAGGAACTGTATTTCTCGTTCAATGGGCGAATCAGCCGGTCCACATACTGGTTGCGCGGCGTGATCCCCATCTACGGAAGCCTGGTCGCCATCATTCTGTTTGGGCAGTCGATCCAAGACAATCCTTCGTCGGGGCCGATGTTGGCTGTGCTGATGGTGATCTGGCTGGTCTTTACACTCATTGCGGGTGTTGCGATGGAAGTGAAGCGCTGGCACGATCGCGGGAAATCCGGCGCGTGGGTCTTCATCCGGTTTATCCCGCTTATCGGTCCGCTCTGGACCTTCGTGGAAGTTGGCTGCCTGCCGGGTGATTCGGGCGAGAATGCCTACGGTCCCGATCCTCTCGATGGCGATTTCATGGATGTGGAGTAGATCGATCCGGCCGCTCCGCCGGCCGTGAACGCAGCATCCAAACCTGACGCGCATTGCTGCCCTGTGTTCTGCCACGCGGATGACCCCGCCTTGCAGGGCATGGGGTTTGCCGTTTGTCCGCATATGCCGCCCTGATCCCTGTGGGCTGTTGTCACTCCGCCACCGTTTTATGTGCAAGCTCCCGCATGTCATCGCATCTTTTTCCCGTTCGATCGTCCATGGGGTGCTGTGTTGCTGAAGCAGAGATAGTGATAGGGATATGATTGGCGCGGTGGAACGTCCTTCGACCCACATAGAGCTGAAGCCAGAAGCACGCGCGCCGGTATCCCCTGCGGAACCCGGTGCGCGGGCGCTGCACATGGAGCGGGTGATTCGTACGCATCGCCCGCGGTTGCTGGATTTCATCCGCAGTCGTGTGCGTGTGCCGGAGGACGCCGAGGATATCGTGCAGGATGTATTGTACCAGATGGCGGCGGGCGAGGCGCTGGCCGGGCCAATCGAGAAGTTCACGTCGTGGTTGTTTACCGTGGCGCGCAACAGGATTATCGATTGGTACCGCAAACGGCGGCCGGAATCGCTTTCCTCGATCGCCGGAGCCGACGATGGTGAGGAGGGCGCGGCGCGATTGCTGGATGATCTGCTTGCGCCGGCGGCTGATACGCCGGAGGCGGCGTACTTCAGCGAGCGGTTCTGGGAAACGCTGGGCGAGGCCTTGGAGGAACTTCCCGAGACACAGCGCCGGGTGTTTGAGATGCACGAGCTGGAAGGGATGAGCTTCAAGGAGATTTCCGAGGCAACCGGCGTGGCGGTGCCAACGCTGCTATCGCGCAAGCGATACGCCGTTGCCTATCTGCGGCTGCAACTGCGCGACTTGTACGATGAACTGATTATCTCATAGAGGAGAGAGAGAGCATATGAAAACGCGTGGAGTGTTGATGAAGATCCGGATTGTGCTGGCCGTGCTGGCACTGATAGCCGTTGTCGGGTTCGTTACGATGAGCCTGTGGAATGCGCTGATCCCGGTGTTGTTTAATGGGCCGGTGCTTGGTTACTGGCAAACGCTGGGCCTGCTGTTGCTTGCGCGCATATTCTTTGGCGGTCGGCCCGGCCCGCATCGGCATATGGGGCGCGATCGCCTGCGCCGGAAGATTGAGCAACGCATGGCCACGATGAGCCCGGAGGAACGCGAGCAATACATCGCCAAATGGCGCGGCCGATTTGGCGGCTGGCACGGCGATCACGACTTCGATCATTGGGGGCCTGATTGTGATCGGCCACGGCATGGCCGGGACAGTGCCGCCGGGTCCGTTGGCGGGGCCGGCGTTGGCACGGAGACGGCAGCATGAATCGGCTGGGTTCCGGGCTGGCCAATAAAGTAGCCGTGGTTACCGGCGGTTCGCGCGGGATTGGCGCGGCAACGTGCCGGCTGCTGGCGGCAAGCGGTGCGCGCGTTGTTGTTAACGGTCGTGACCGCGCGGCCATCAACAACGTGGTGCGTCAGATACGCGATGCCGACGGTGAAGCCGTCGGCATCGTTGCCGATTGCACGCGGTTCGAGGCGGTTGAGGAGCTGCGCATGCAGGCGGAGTGGGAGATGGGGCCTGTTGATATCCTGATGGCCTTTGCCGGCCATCATGGTGCGCCGTCGCCCACCGAGGCGATGGCCGAGGAACAGTGGCGGTTCGTGGTGGATGCCAACCTCACGGCGACGTTTGTTACCGTGCGAAGCTTCCTGCCCGGGATGGTCGCCCGGGGTGGCGGCGCCATTGTCACGATGGCTTCCAGCGCCGGTCGCCAGCCCGGCGGTTCGTCGGCGGCGTACGCTGCCGCGAAAGCCGGTGTGGTAATGTTCTCCCGGCATCTTGCCGGCGAGGTTGGGCCAAGCGGCGTGCGGGTGAACTGTCTGGCGCCATCGGCGATCCTTACCGAGCGGATGCTGGAGACAATGCCCGGCCAGCAGATGCAGGAGCTGGCCTCCACGTTTCCCTTGCGCCGCATTGGCGCGCCCGATGACGTGGCGCGCGCCGCGCTGTTTCTGGCCTCGGAGAATGCCTCGTGGCTGACCGGCGTAACGTTGGATGTTGCCGGCGGTCGCGTGGCTTTGTAGTAACGCTGGCGCGAACGCCTCCACCGATTATCCACGCCACGGGGTTGCCCCTGTGCTGCGTGCGCCAGCACAGGATACCCACCGGTGCCGCGGCCCGGGCGTCCGGGTCCGTATCGGCCGATTCCATATCCGCGGCGCGATAGTCAGCCACCTCATATTCCCATTGTCCAGTTTGAATGTCCAGTTTCATGGCGGTCGTTCCTCTTATCGGGCATGAGGGAACGTTCCGGTCAACCGTGATTCCCACCATCACGATCGTGATTCCGAGGCCTCCACGAATTCCGTGCGCCGCGGCTCGCATCGGGTCCCCTTCGTACTCCGGCGTACTGTCCTGCCATGTCGTCGGCCATGTATACATGGCCAGCATCGGCCCGTGTTCACACGGCGTCGCGTGTTCGTCATGGGCAGACCTCATTTTCACAGGTTTGGAGGATGCTCATAATGAGAGCCACAACTCGTTTTCTGCTTCTGGCCGTAGTGTTGCTTGCCGCCCTTACGGCGCCAACGGCAACACGCGCGCAGCCTTGCGGCGCGGCCAACATCACGGTGCTCAACGGCACGAATTGTCCGTTGGTCGTGTGTTTGTGGACGGCTCCCGCCGTGCCATGCACCGCACTGCTTGCGCCCAATGGTGTTGCCTTGATCCCGGTGCCGCCGGGCACAAATGTGATCGGCGTGTTCAGTAACGCCGGCGCCGCCTGTGCGTTCGTGGGTGGGGCCCCGCCGCCATATGCCACATGGTTTTCGGGTGTGTTTCTAGCCCCGGGTTGCTGCTGCGATGTCCTGTACGATCCGGTAAACTGCCTGGTGAAGGTGATCCCGAACATGGTGCCGCCGCCGGGAGGTTGCGTGCCGTAGTGGCGATGCCAACGATGCTCGTTCGGGGCCGCTATTGTTCCTGATGCGGCATCGTTTGCAATGATTGAATGCGACAATTGAACAGGGAAGCCCGGGTTGCGGCAGATCGCGCGGCCCGGGCTTCGGCAACACACCGCATCGTACCACCTGCACACCGATACCTGCCCAACCATCGGCCCGAACGCCGTGCCGTGTGTTCCGCCATTATCCCGCACCCGGCAATCACAGGCCCGGCACACTCTGGCTGCAATTAACGATCCGTAACAACGGCGTTTTTGGCGCGATTCGGTTAATCATCGCGTAATACCACCTTGGGGATATTGCCCTGCCATCACCCACCGCGATAACATTGCAACGCCGTTCACAATCCGGTTTACCAATACCCGGTTTACCAACGTTGCGCGGTTCACCTGCCGTTGGCGCTCAATTGGCCACGATGTCTCTGCCGGCATCTGTCTGGGTGTCTCCCAACCGTTCGCACCTCAGCATCAGGCAGCGGCCATTGTACCGTGCAATCCGGTTGCGGGTAACGCCTGAGGGCGCCCGCACGGGTTCTGGGATCCCGTGCATGGTGGGGCGAGGGGTGGTCGTTGGTTCCAGAATCGATTATACAGGTTCGTGGCGGCCGGCCGGAACGTGGGAAAACCTGCCGGCGTGCCTTGGCCCGGGCCCATCGGCGTCTTCCCCTTCTTCATACGTTCCGGGAGATGTTGCCTGGGCTCGGGTCGTCTTTTTTGGGACAGATGCTAGGCCTTGCTTCGTGCAACGATGCAGGGTGGGCCGTTGGATTTCACCATCCCATGCGCAACCGTTGTCGCGGTGAACAACAATTCCCCGACGAGCACTTCCCCGGCGTTTACCTTGCACACCAGACCACCCTTCAGTAAACTTGTACCTCTTATGGGAATCCGATAACCTGGCGCTTCCCCACGCGCCCCAGCGCGGCATGGCCGGCTCGTTGCACATTGTTGTGTGCCGATCTGGAACGCCGGTTGATCTATCCTTCAAACAACCTCTATGTTCGGAAGCAGTTCTCTTCGCGCGACTACTCGCGTAACGGCCACGGCGCTTTTGGCCGCGGCCCTGTTGGGCGCGATCACGACCACGGCGCCCGCGCAAACCAAGCCGGCAACAAAGGGTGCCGGCGGCGGCCAGCACGAGGCAGCGAAGCCTGGTGGGTCGCAGCATAACGGATCGGCCATCGTTCTCGAGGTAGGCCACGAGAAGTTCACCGTGGCCCAGATCGCCGAGGCGTTCATGCGCAACGCCAATCGTGGTGGCAAGACGTTGTACCAGCTTGAGCGCGACAGCGCGCTAGCGTTTGTGAACATGTACGCCAACTACCGCCTGAAAGTGCAGGCCGCGCTGGATGCCGGTGTGGACAAGCGGCCGGAGGTGGTGGCCGACCTGAAGAACAACCGCCTTCAGCTTGCCGTGCCGCCCGCGCCGAACACGGGTTACCTGATCGAGCGCAAGGTGGTTGATCCTGCCGTGGAGCGGATCTTCAAGCGCCGCGACGACGAGTTGTTGCTGGCGCTGATTTACGTGGCGATGCGCCCGAACGATCCGGCCGATACCGCGCGGGCATATAATCGGGCCGTCGGGATCCTGCAGCGGGTGCGCGCCGGTGGTGACTTCGAGGGCATGGCCCGCGACTCCAGCGATGACCCCTCCACCAAGCAGGCCGGCGGGCGTCTTCCGTCGTACATCACCGCCGGTATGATCCTTCCCTCGATCGAGGATGCGGCCTACGAAACCAAGTCCGGGATGATCTATCCTGGCCTGGTGCGCGTGCCGGCCGGTTATGTGGTGCTGAAGGTGCTTGACCGCGGCCCGCGTGTAAAGGTGCGTGGCGCTCATATCCTGATTTCCGCGCCTTCCACCGATATGGACCCGAACAGCCCGCAGCGCCGCAAGGCGGAGGAAGTGCTGAAGCGCATTCGCGCGGGCGAGGATTTCGCGAAGGTTGCCAAGGAGGTTTCCGACGACCGTGTCAGCGCCGAGAACGGCGGCGATTTCCTCAGTTGGTACACACGCTCGCTTGGCTTCGAGGCCAAGGACGGGAAGCTGGATGCCGAGGTGCAGGCCGCGCTGTTCAAGCTGAAGGATGGCGAGGTTTCCGATATCGTGCGCACCGAGCGCTTCGGGTTCCACATCATCAAGCGTTTGGATAGTCGCCGCCCCACGTTCGACGAGGAGAAGGAGACGATCCGCCAGTTCTACAAGCAGCGGCTGATGAGCGACGACCGCGCTGCCTATGTGCGCAGTGTGCTGGAGAAGCACGGGCTGAAGATCGATGACAACACGTTCGATCAGATGCTGGCGGCGGTCAATCAGAACGCGACCACTGCCGACACCGCCTGGGCGGCCGGCATTGGCCCCGGGTTGCGCTCGCAGACATTGTTCCGGTATGGGGGCGCGGCCTACAGCGTTGGCGCCTGGATCGACACCTTGCGCGAGCGCGCCGATCTGCGCGCCACGCCGCTTTCGCGTGCGGGGATGCGTTCGGCAATCCAATCCCTGTTCGAGCAGGCCGCGATGATCGACGAGGCGAAGAACCTGGAACAGGAGTATCCGGAGTTCGCAGCGCTGATGCAGGAATTCCGCGACGGCATCCTGATCTTCAATCTCGAGGATGAGATGGTGTGGAAGAAGCTCAACTCGGGATACTCCGAGGAGAAGGGCCGCGCGTATTTCGAGGCACACAGGGCAAAGTATCGCACGCAGCCGAAGCTGGCGCTTACGGAGATCTTCCTTTACAATGAACCGGATGTGAAGGATGCCTACGAAAAGGCCAAGAGCGGCACGATTCCGTTCGATACCCTTGCCGCGCAGCGCACCGAGCGTAAGGAATTCCGCGATCGCGGCGGCAAGTGGGCGCTGGCCAGCGCGCGCAATGCCGATATCGTTGCGCAGGTGCTGAAGGTGAACCCGAATCCGAAGCCCGGCGAGATTCTTCCGCCATTCTCGTATCAGGGCGGCTGGAGCATCGTTCATATCGACAGCGTGGAGTCGCCGCGCCCGATGACCTTCGAGGAAGCGCGTTCGGAAGTGCAGGGCGATTTCATGGATAATCTCCAGAAGGAACTCAGCGCCGATTGGGTGCGTTCGCTCCGCGCCACCTATCCGGTGCGCATCAACGACAAGGCCCTGAAGGAAGCGCTGACAACCAAGTAATTGGGTGCGGCAATATCTGCCTGATCCGATGCCTGACCGGAATGTTCGGTTCTGAATCGACGCAATTGAAGCTCCGGCCCTCGGTTTTTTCAACGGAATCGAGGGCCGGAGTTTTTTGTCCTGTCCGTGTTTTGCCTTTAGCTATCTTTGGCACGTTCCCGCACGCAACACCTGCTTGACAATGTTCCGGTATGGTTGCGCGTTGCGTTGAGTGGTTTCCCCCGTCTTAGAGGGTATGAAGCAGTATCTACGCTCCCTGTTCGCAGTATCAATCCTGATCGTTGTGGCGTTTGCCGCAACAAACCTTTCCGCGCAGCCGATGCTTCCCGGGGGGAACCGTGCGTTGGTTGATGGTGTTGCCGCCGTTGTGGGCAACGAGATCATCCTTGTAAGCGACGTCCTTCAGCAGGTTACCGCCTATGCGCGCCAGAACAAAGGCGCCGATGCACGCGATCCAAAGCTGCAGCGCGAAATCCTCAACGCGCTGATCGACGAAAAGCTGGTGCTTACGCGGGCGCAGGAGGATAGCATCGTGATTTCCGACGACGAGCTTAATCGTGCGTTGGAGTACCAGATTCGCCGTATTACGTCGCAGTTCGGGGGCTCGGTTGAGCGCACCGAAAAGGCGTATGGCATGTCGATGGACAAGATTCGCCGCGAGACGCGCGAGGTGATCAGGCAGCGTTTGATGGTTGATCAGATCCGCCAGCGAATGTTCGTCGATCTGAAGCCGACCGAAAGTGATGTGCAGGAATTCTACCGGATCTATAAGGATTCGCTGCCAAAGATTGACCAGCAATACGAGCTGGAGAGCATTGTGCTGCTGGCAAAGCCAAGCGCCGATGCAAAGAACACGACCATTGAACTGGCCAAGCGTATCATCGATTCGATAAAGGCGGGCGGTGACTTTGCCGACTTTGCCCGGCGCTACAGCGAGGATCCGGGCTCGGCTTCGGCGGGCGGTGACAACGGCTTCGTCAACAAGGGGACGTTTGTGCCGGAATACGAGAACGCCGCCAAGAAGCTGGGGATCAACGGCATATCCGAGCCGGTTGAATCGATGTTCGGCGTTCATATCATTCAGGTGCTCGATCGCAAGGGTGATGCCACGCGATCGCGCCACATTCTTCTGCGTGTGAAGCAAAGCCCGGCCGAGCGCGATTCGCTGATGGCGCGATTGAAGGACATTCGCGCCAGGGCGGTGGCCGGCGAGGATTTCAGCGTGCTGGCGCGTACGTACAGCCAGAACCCCGAAACCCGCGAACTGGGTGGCATGCTGGGCCGTTTTACCGCCGATGACATTCCGGGCGAATCAAAGGAAGCGATCCTTTCGTTGAAGTCCGGGGAGATCACCGAACCGATGCCGGTATCGCTTTCGACAACCGAATCGGGTTTCCAGATCATACGGCTTGCGCGCACGATTGCCCCGCATGTGCTCGATCCGGTCCAGGATCGCGATAAGCTGGAGCGTCTTGCAACGGTGTACAAGCAGAACCGTGAGTACGACAAGTGGCTGGCCGAGCTGCGCACCGAGATTTATTGGGAGATCAAAACCCCATTTTGATAACACTGTTCTCACTTTGGATTATTGGGCAATCGAAGTATGATGGAACCATTGCGGCAAGGAGGTCCTCTCCCATCTAATCGTCCGCGTTCAACCGGCGTGACATTCGAACAATTCCAGCACGCCAACGGGCTGAACGTGATCCTGCATCAGGATCGAAAGGCGCCGATTGTGCATGTTCTGGTGTGGTACCATGTTGGATCGAAGGACGAGGCGTTCGACTGCACGGGCTTCGCCCACCTGTTCGAGCATATGATGTTTCAGGGCTCGGAGAATGTGGGGAAGACACAGCACTTCACGTATGTGCAGGGTGTGGGCGGTTCACTGAACGCCACAACCGGGCAGGATCGCACGAACTACTTCCAGACCGTTCCGCGCGAGTATCTCGGCCTTGCCCTCTGGCTGGAGGCCGATCGCATGCGATCGCTGAACGTGACGCACGAAAATTTCGACAACCAGCGCTCGGTGGTCAAGGAGGAGCGCAAACAGCGTTACGACAACGCCCCGTACGGGCTGTGGTACATGACCCTGCTGGAGATGCTCTTCAACGGGACATCGTATGCCTGGGGGCCGATCGGCGATATGAATCATCTGGATGCCGCCCCGCTTGATACGGTGCAGGCGTTCCATCGTACGTTCTACAGCCCCAACAATGCCACGTTGGTGGTATGCGGCGATTTCGATCGCGACGAGCTGATGCGGCTTGTGGATCAGCAGTTCGGCAGCGTTGAACGCGGCCCCACCGTGGAGCGCCGGCCGATCAACCTCCCGGAAATCAACGCTACA
>CBHYLN010000081.1:0-24225 GCA_966128725.1 uncultured bacterium
CGTTTGGAGGCCGCCCAGCCGCCGGCGCCGTTACAGCGATTGAGGCGCGTGGTTCGCGGGCAGGCCTATGTGTCGGCCGCCGCGGTTGCCCCGAATCCGACCCATGGCCCTGCCGTTCTGCGTTTCAACACACAAACGCCCGGCGCAACGACAATCACGGTTGCCGACACCCGCGGCAACGATATTCTGACGTACCACGCGGAAACACCAGCCGCCGGAACGCAGACGCAAGCTGTCGATCTTTCGAGCCTCCCAAATGGCGTCTACTATTACCGCATTGCGAACGGTGAGGGTCCCGTGAGCAGTGGGGTGATTACCGTAGCGCGCTGACTGGTATGGGACGGTGATGCCCAGTAGTAGCCACCCGGTTTGTTGAGCCGCAGTCAATCAACCGTGTGGGTGTCACCGTCCTGGCTCGAACCGCATGAAGATCGTCGATCCGAGAGAAGTCCTGAATGAATGGCACTATCCTTAGGGTAGTGGCAGCCGCGCCGGGTGTGCTCAAAAGGCACGCCCGGCGTTTATTTTTGGGGCGGGATGAGCTCCTTGGCCGCGATTTCGCGGCATCTGGCGCCCCAGTAGCGTTCGTTGCGCTCATCGTTGGAGTTCGGCGCGCACTGCCGGCACTGTTTTGGGAAGAAGTTTTCAACCACAACGATTCGTATCTTTGGTATCTGCCTCACGGGTGGGCATGCGCCGTCAACATGCGTGGCGTGCCTCCGAATATCGTATTCCGATGTTCAGCAGGGTGTTTTGTTACCTGCGATGTTCACGTCATCGGCTTTACAACCGGTCCATGAGTTGAGGATTATCGATCAGGATTTCGCACATGGCGAGGAAGCGCGAAGACAGCATTCGGGAGAGCAACGAGGATCTGCAACAGTTGGAGGAGGAGCATCGGGGCAAACCAGCGGCCGCCCGGGTGCGGGCGCTTCGCATGTTGCGCGAGAGACCGGGGCAGTCGATAGGGGAAATCGCGGCGGCGGTCGGGTTTTCCAGCGCGACGGTCAAGCGGTGGCTGAAGGCCTATCGCGAGGGGGGATTGGAGGAGCTTCTGGAAATGCGGGGCGGCGGCCGGGAGCTTTCGCGCTCGGTGAACAGCCTGGATCGTTTGAAGCAGAAGCTGTTGCGAGACGAGTTCGACAGTCTGGAGGGTGTGGAGACCTGGATTCGGGACTATCGCCGGTCGCTGGACACTGATCGGCTGGCCGAATATGTGACGCGGTCGCAGGCGAACCGTGTACGGCGTACCTCGGCCGGCGATACAGGCACCGGGGACGATTCTGAATCGAGCGCAACAACGTTGCCCGAGTCCATAATAACGCGTCGAATGGCGGAGTGGCCCAAGGATCGGCACTCAACCGCGTGGATCCGTTGGCTGGCGCATGCGCTGGAGGAATCGTTCGACGACGTTGAGCGTGCCACGTTGAGCGTGAACTTGGCCTGCGACCTGATCAACCCCAAGGAATATCGGCCTACAATTGGAATGAGTTATGATTCCAAGCGCAATGAATTGCGGATAGGGGCTTCGGATGTTGAGGAGTCGGAGGACGTCACCCGGGTGCAGCGGAATCTTCAAGTAATGGAAGCCGGCGGATTCCCGATCGATACGTATCATCCACCCACAGTGGTTGTGTACAAGTACGAGGACAGCGCCTATATCGGAACGTTGTTGCTGTGGCGTGACCGAAGCAAGCCGCCGATTGGTTCGGGTACTCTGAAAGCATTGGAACGCCTGCGCCCGCTTCTGGTGTTTTTCATGTCCGACTTCGTGGCACGGCATCGTCTGTTTAATCCGGAGCAGTTCCTGTACCAGGACATCATGATCAGGATCGGAGACCGGCATGGCCTTACCGATCAGGAAAGCCGGGTGTTGGTGATGCAGATCATCGGGCGTGGATACCGGGAGATATCCGAAAGCCTGCGCATTTCCATCAACACGGTGCGTTCGCACATCCGTGCGATTTACAAGAAGACCGGAGCGCATAGCCCGGCGGATCTGATCGCGAAATATTTCTCCCTGATCGGCAACTCGCAGCAGTAGGGCCGGTCCTGTTTCGGCCGGGGCAGCCCGGCATTGCAATACCATCGCAACCACATTGTCTCTGGGGCACGCAATCGCGGTTGACGCGTGGCTGTGTTGTGTTTGCATTCGTCCATGCAAGGCCGACGGCGTTGTATCGTGTTGCGATGGAACGTCGTGGGCAGTAGTGTTGAGGTGAGGTATCCCGTTACCTCATCGGACCGGCACGGCATCCCCGTCAGGGGTGTACAAGCTGATGGGGCTGTGCGGTTGGTCCGCTGCATGTTGACATGGTCCGGGGGAAATGTATCATCGCTGATTGCTGGTTGTTGTGCCAATCCACCACACGTCGTGCGTTACAAACCGCCGAAACAGGCGCATTCGTATCACGGGATTAGTATCACCAACGCAAATATCGCATTGATGTGCGAGTGACTTTCGTGTATCAACGTGCGCATATTTGCACTGTGTTGTTACCCCCTATCAACATCAGCGACAAGTGGCGATGAGACAGCAATTGACATGTTTCATTGACGCTTCGGGAAATCCCGAGGCACCATTGTGATGGAGGTATAAGTATGAAACTGACAGTTCTGCTGCTGTGCGCGCTGGTGTTGTTGACAATCGAAAGCCGTGCGCAAAGCTACCCGTGTATCGAGCCCGGCGCCACCATTGTGGCAACGGTTGGAAACGAGGCAACCTATACAACGGCTGAAGGCCGCTCAGCGAATGTTGAGTTCGACATGATTGTGTTCCGTGCCCCTTCCGGCCCCATGAGCACATACGTCGATTCCAAGTCGATACGGTTCACCGGTGATCCCACGGTTGTGGATCAACTCCCAACCAACGAGATCTTTGGCTTCGTCTGTAGCCAGAGCGTAAAGCGGATGATCGAGCTTGGTTACCCGTCGTGCCCAACGTCGTGCGACGTACCCACGCAGGTTGCCGTGATTGTGGAGAGCTGCGTGACACGCTCAGGTTCCGGTCTATCAACGGCATTTTCGCAGTGCGAGCCAGGGTGCTGCACCCGGTTGTACAGCGTCTGTTGTCCAAGGGGCCAGTCGCAGGCCGTGATTACGCTGATCGGGTCCAACGGGCCTGGCTGCAATAATCTCCTCTGCGAGTCCACGTGCCCGCCGTAGGCTGATGGCATTATCGGCCTGCTGTGGCGGACATGTCGCAACCAGGCTGTGTACTCCTGCCATGTGTGCAAAACGAGTTCCCACGGCGCACATGGCAGTATAAGCGTTCATTGACAGGATTGTTGCTCCATCATGTACTCGTCAGGGCGAACACCGAAGGGTGTGCCTGCTTCGGGCACGTGATGCGAACAACGCCAATTGCCGGCCTGGCAGCGCACCGAGCGTGATCGATACTACTGGGGGGAGCGTCGATCGCGTAAGCTCTTCAGGGTTCTGCCAGGCAATTAGAGGTGGCGACATTGGTGACTAACGGTGTGTGTTCTAACGTGTGGGGGCACGCGCTGCGCCAGTGTCGCCACCCGGCATTTCGAACGTGCCGGGTGGTATTACTCCCAGCCATGCATGGCCCCGGCCGTGGTCATTGGATTGCACAGCCACTCCCGATCTGTTTTCAGGAGCCCGGGCTTCAATCTCCGCCAATCGCATCGCCTGCCGATTCACGTTCCCAACACAGCCACTGCCCTAACCGGCGATCCCGGCCCGGCATGCCATGCAGCGCATGTGCGCCGTTATGCGGCATCGGAATGCCGAATGCGCCGGGCATTGTAGCCGTGTGAAACATGTTGGTGCACTCCTTTGGGTGGTTCCTGCCCGCCGGTCGCGCGCGGGAATGGGAAAAAACGCTATGTTTGGCCGTCATGTCGAATCGCGAAACGCTCCCAAAAGAGGAACGCCAGAGGCGCAGTCGTCAGGAGGACTACGAGCTAGTAACTCGTGCTCTTGCTGGGGACCAATCGGCGTATACCCGATTGCGTGAAAAGTATCTGCGGCCGATCCACACGATGCTCAGCCGGATGATCCGCGACAAGAGCGACGCCGAGGATCTGACACAGGAGGCGTTCATCAAGGCGTTCAACTCGTTGGAGAGCTTTAACACCGAGTACGCCTTCTCGACATGGCTGTATAAGATCGCGTCGAACAACTGCATCGATTACCTGCGGAAGCGTCGCCTGAAAACCGTTTCGATGGACGCGCCCGTTCAGACGCGGGACGGAGAAGTGCAGATGGAGTTGGCCGATCCTAACGCCGTGCGTCCGGATATCCCGTTGACCGCCGCCGAACGGACCGCCGTGCTGCAGGAGGCCATCCGCAATCTTCCGGATAAGTACCGTGTGGTGATCGAGCTGCGGCACACGCAGGAGCTGGAGTATGCCGACATCGCCGAGCAGTTGAAGCTGCCTCTGGGGACGGTGAAAGCGCACCTGTTCCGTGCGCGCGCGCTTCTGCTGAAGCGTCTGCAGGGCAAGCTGGTGCACTTCGAGGAAGACGTCTGATCGGCACGCCCGGCAAGGTGCTTGCCGGAACGAAAAACAAACGGCCGCGCTGGTGTTCCATGCGCGGCCTTGCTGTTTATGCTGGTGCCGGATATGCCGGCGGGGGAGTGTCCTGGGGGCCGCCTACAGCAGAATGCGCCAGCGATAAAACCCAAGGAAGTACGGGTTGGAGGCAACCGGGTGCCAACGTGGGTTGGGGTGTTGCGCCAACTGCGCCAACGACAG
The DNA here is from genome assembly GCA_966128725.1 of uncultured bacterium. Lineage (GTDB taxonomy): Bacteria > Bacteroidota > Ignavibacteria > OLB7 > OLB7 > JAFDZV01. The sequence continues at coordinate 4,725 of CBHYLN010000081.1, forward strand.
ACGCTTGACAATGCCGGGCTTGTTCCCATCCGGGCCGGTATGGTAGATCATCATTCCATCGCCAAGGTAAATCATGGAGTGGTAGGGCCAGTCGGGGTCGGTGTCGTTCAGGTAGAACACCGCGTCGCCGGGGAGTGCTGTTGCTGGATCGCGGGAGATGAACTGAAGCGAATTATCCTTCAACCGTGCGGCTTCGGCGAAATCGTGGAACGTCGCGGCCGGTCCGCCAGGGTCGCCTCGTGCCGGGCGGTGGCTCTCGCCGCTTCCGCCCTCGGGTATCCGTGCCACCGCTTCCCGCGTTTCCTGTCGATCGCGCGATCCCGCGTTGAACACCCGCGTGCCCACAATCGGCACATTGGGGTAATTGTACTTGCGAACGTCGGGGATGGCGGCGGTTACCAGCCAGCGCCGGTCGGCCAGCCAGCGGTTGTCGTGTTTCTTCAGCGCCTCGCGATAACAGTAGCGCAGCAGCCCGGCGCAATCTCGGTCGTGCCAGCGGTCATCCAGATGAGTGATCTGTGCCAGCGCAATGGTTGTAAACCAGCGCCGGAAGGCCGAACGGTCGTTGGTTGACGTCAGGTCGAGCGCGTCCGGATATCCGTTGCGGTTGCGGTCGGCAAGCGACGGCATAAGGTCCAGCGTTGCCTCGATAGGGCCAGGCGCTCCCGGGATGATCACATGCACCACCACATGCCCGGTCTCCACGCCGGCGCGCAGGCGATAGGTCAGCGAATCGCTCAGGGCGATCAGCGTGACCAGGTTGGCGCCTTCGGTGATGCGCACTACCGGCGGGCCGGAGAGCGAGCGCACGTTGAGCCGGTTGCCGAAGCGCGACGTGATGCGGATCTCCAACAGGGCCGACGATGTGTTGTCGGCCGCGATCGTCTGCGGTGAGACTATCACATCGAATTGCATTGACGATTGATCAACCCGGCGATAGCCAACAATTGCAAGCACCACCACCACCACGGCAATTGCCGCCCACAGCACAATGCGTGCCAACGGCGATCGGCTACGCGCGGCGCCTGCCGGTTGGTTCTCCGACTTCGATGTTCTGGTTTCCACGTCCCTGCTGGATTCTTCCATTATCGCTTCGCGATTAACGAGCCCTGCCCACGACGCAGGCCGTTGGCTACGTCGAAGCTCCATTCGATGCGGTCGTATACACCAAAGGCGGTGCGCAGCGGATCGATGCGTCCGGAAATCTCGCCCGGCGAATACAGATCGCGGCGAAGCAGGTAGGTTTTTACGTAGCGCGTGGCGTTATCGGCGAAGGCGCCCACGCTGAGCGCACCCTGGAAGTACACGGCGGGGTTGCTGCCGGCCGCCGAACCCGCTGGCAGCGCGGCCACCGTTGAGCGGAGCAGCGCCGGTGTGCTTGCCACCAGGAGCATGCCGTTCACCACGGCGAAGCTGGGTTGCAGCTTTCGGGCACGCAGTACGCTGTCGTTCGTGGCGGTGTCCGCCGCGATCCACAGCCGGGTTCCGCCGCCGGCAACCGGCTCGGGCGTGTACACAAGCGACGTAATGCGCGCAAAGAGGATCTTCATCGTGGAATCGAACTTCGCCGGCGCGTTGCGCAACGGCACGGCGAGCACCACGTTGAATGCCGTGTTGGAGTATCCGTACCCTTCCTTCAGGTGGTCGATGCCTGCATAACCAACGGCCATTGCCGGCGCGAAATACGGCACGATCTGCTTGGCGACATCCATGCGTGCAAGCCGCGCAAGCGAGTCGATGGGGTTCTTGCCCAGCGAACGCACGTTGACTACGTACTGCCACAGCAGCGCGGGGTCCTCACCCTTGGCAACGGTCCAGCCAATGGTGGAAGGCAGCGCCGATGTCATCGCGGGGGTGTTGGCCCCCACAACGATGGGCTTGCCCAGCGCGCGCGCCACCACCGCAAGGCGCCGGCCGGCGGGGCTGGCCGACCCGGTGATCCCGAAGTACGCTGTTGGGTTGAACCATGCGTACAGTATTTCGCGGTTACCGGTGGGGTCCACCGAGGAATAGCTGCGGATGAACGTTGGGTCAATCGCGATCGAGTTTTCCCGTTCGGTTTGGTACGTCCGTACCGAGCGCGAAATCAAGCCCGTGTCGGTGGATACCACGAAGTAATCGCCAACCAGAGCGTAGTTCAGGTTCTTGCCACTTTTGCTGTTCTGCACGGAGTTGACGGTGACGCCGTTGACATCCCAACGCTTGATCGCAAAGTTGCCGCCCAGTTTGCCGAAGATGTCGATCAGCGTTTCGGCCACCTTTACATTCTTGTCCTTGTAGCTGGCTATCAGATACGCATCCTGATACTTGGCCAGCATTACACCATCACGGAAGAAACGTTCCGGCGAGAAATACGGCGCCATGAATCCCATGGTCTCGTCCAGGCGTGCGCGCAGCGAGGCAAGCGTGCGCAGCATTGGCAGCGACCAGGCATCCTTCGGCACTGGCGAGCCGTCCAGCGTCTTCATGAACCGGGAGTCGTTGAACGCGGCCAACTGATCGTCGGCGTTCGGCATCGAGACCAGATACTCCGGATCCGTTGGGAAGAACAGCGCCATCTCGCGTGTGGAGGCCAGCGAATAGTCGGCGTCGGTACGGCTCAACTCCTGAAACGCAAAGGCGACGTCGGGCTCGGCCCGGCGCACGATGAACGTGCTGGCGCGATAGTCGCCAAGCGGCGTATGGGCGGCTGGGTCGGCCGTAAGCTTGCGATACAGCGAGTCCAGATAGGCCTTTGCCTTCGGTGTGGCCAGCGTCGCGGCCGAAGCGATAGCAACCTCGTACTGATTGTCGCGAAGCCCGTCGATCTGCTTGCGGAGCAGCGCGAACGCGGCGTCGCGGTCGGGCAGCTCGCGCAGCTTGAACAACGCAACCTCGCGGGCCGGCTCGTTTGTGCGCGCGGCCAGGATATCGCCCAGCACGCGGAGCTTTCGTGCCGGGTCCAGAGCGTCGTACGATTCGGCCCCGCTTCGTTCGCGAACGGCCTTCGCGAACAGCGCCGCGTAACTCGGTACCGCCACCGAGGGGCTCTCGTTGTCGGGATCGTAATCCCACATCACGTATCCCGCGAAAGCGGCAACCGAGCCAAGGATAACGGCGAGTGCGATCAGTACAAAGCGTCGCATGGCAAGCAAAGGATTGTGCGGGAGAAAGTGCCCGCGGTAGAACTACCGCCGCCCCGGGCAGCCGGGATCGGCGAGTACGGTCAGATTGTCTCGTATCGGTGCGAGCCCGGGATCAGGCGCACCACGCGGAATCGAACGATGTAGCGCAGTTTCGCGAACGTCGCGTCATCAAGTTCCGCAACCGAGGCACGAAAACGGTCGCGGTCAAAGTATCGTGTCGCAATGCGGATGTCGGCATCCAGAGCAGGATAGTTGTTCGCCAGCACAAGCTCGTGTTGCTGCGACCGATCGAACACCATCTCCACCCGGATATCCGAGGGGATCTTCGCCTCGCCGGTTGTGAACACCGCTCCGTTCAGCGTAAGCGTGCCGGCTTCCAGATCGATCGCTCGCGAGTCCGGCAGGCAGGCGCGCACCTTTGGCGGCAGCATCGGCGTTACCACCACAATCGTATCGGCCGAAGCAAATCGATAGTAGTGTGTTGATACCGTGGAATCGATCTCGTATCGGAAGACGAGCCTGACGCCGAATGTATCGCGGCGAAAACCGATTCGGTAGAGATTGTGCATCGTCTCCTCGATCAACAGCCCGGCGCCGCCGGCGGAGTCCGATGGGATGATGCTGATATTGACAGGGGTGTCGCGGATGAAGTCGAAGCGTGCGGTGCAGGTTATCGTGCGCCCGATTGTTGTAAGCGCCTGATGCATCACCAGATCGGCCCCGCACTTGACCACCGGCTGGGCATGAAGCGTGCATGCGGCAACCGCGCCGCTGATTATCGCCAGAAGTACGCGTTGGCGTTGGAACATGGTTCGCTGATCCCGAAAATAGTTTCGTGCTACGTGTTCCGGGGGACGTAGGGCCGAAACTTACGGCGGGCAACGCAAATAGCAGCCCGCCGCCCGCGCATCGGCACGCTATATTATCCAAACGCCTGTTGTAGCGGGCAGTGGAACTCGCCGGCAAGCGGGAAGCGTTCCACCACGTGCGAGTGCTCGATCATCTCGCAGGCCAAAGCCACCGAACCGGGATCGTTCCCGGAGTGCATCAAGTGCCCAATCGGGATCGCGAGCTCCAGCACGTCGCCAACCGCGGCGCGGATCGTGTCGAACGATACCGCCTGGCCGGCTGTTACCGGCCGTTCCACCGCGATGGCCTCGGCCCCGAAACGAAGCGTGACGCGCTGCTCGCACTGCACCGTCAGGCGCAGCTCGTGGCCTGCAGGCAACGCCGTGCCGATATCAAGGCGTACATAGAGGCACGCGGTGTCGCGGCCGAAGTAGATCGTGCGATCCCGCGTTTCGGCGCGATGCATCGCCCCGCCCGTGCTGTGCAGCATCAGCCGACCCGCGGCGGCCCATTCCTCCAGCGATGTCTCGCGGCCGTCGATGCACGGTGCGATGGGGCCTGTTGGCGGGCGGATGCCCGGCGCGGGCGTTGGGCGCCGTATCGGCCGGTCCAGCTCCGATGGCCATTCCCGGCCAATCAGTTGATAGACGTCGCGGAGATGGGCGCGAAACAATGCGTCGAACGAATCCTGATCGGCCGCCGTGTTCTCGTCGCCGAACCACCAGAACCAATCCGAGCCCTCGGCGATATAAATCGCCTCCATGGCGCGCTCGAATGTCGGGGCGTCCAGCCCGTCGCGCGCGGCCATCAGCGCCTCGCGTGCGCCGGCAAGCGCGTCCCAGGCGGCGTTGTCCTCCGGGTGCCCGATCCAGATCTTGAAATTGCTTCCAACCCAACTGCCGGCGTAGATGCGTCCCAGCGTGCGTTCGGCATCGGCAGGCGTGTCGGCCAGCGCGTCGGCGATCGTGGTTGTCACGATCTCGCGCGAGTCCTCCAGAAGCCGGTACAGCGCCTCGAGAAACGGCCGACCGTTTTCCTGATAGAACTCCCAGCAGTTCTCGCCGTCCAGGATGATCGGCACCAGCGCGCGCTCCAGGGCGGCAGCGCCGCGTTCCTGCACAATGCGCGACCGGATCTCGATAAGCCGATTGTAGAAATCCAATGCCGCCGCCTCGGGGTCCCACGAACTGTACACGAAGCCGATGGCGTCGGAAAGCTCGTGGTCGCGGAACACCGTCCATATCGGCCCGTTCCGTGTTTTCAGGCGGTACGGGAAATACTTCGCCAGCGGATGCCAGCGCTCGCCCAGCGTACGGCGCAGGATGCCTTCGTCGGTTGCCGTCCAGCCCAGGCCCGCCTGCGCCATAAGCCCGGCGGCGGCGTCGCTGATGGCGCCTTCGCTGGGCCACATGCCGCCGGGCGCGCGGCCGAACGTATCGGCGAACAGGTCGATCGCGCGCGCGATCTGCGTGCGGGCATCCTCGGGATATTCGATGTGATGTGTTGGCAGTTCGGCGTTCGGCATCGCCTCAAGCGCCGTGTGGCTGTCGCAGAGCAGCGGAAGGATCGGGTGGTAGAATGGCGTCACCGAAAGCTCGACGCGACCCTGCTCCAGCAGCCGCCGGTACGTTGGTATCACGCTGGCGATGATACCGCGTGTGGCCTCCAGCAATGCCAGCTTCTCCTGTTCGGTGAAGCCCCGGCCCTTGCGCAGCAACGAGGCAAACGGTTCCCTGCCACGGGAGTATTCGCCCACCCACGTCAGGTTGTACCATACCTGCAGGTCCAGCCAGTCCTGCACCGCGAACGCGGCGGCGGCCTGGGCAAGCCCGTGCTCGTCGGTCCGGTCGCGATGCCCCATCCGGTACAGCTCGGCGTAGCGTGGGTAACGCAACACCATGCGATCCACATTGCACAGGAAGAAATCGCGAAGGATGCGAATCTTCTCCTGCCCGGTCAGCTCGGCCGCCGGGCGTGCCGAGAGCTCCAGCACCGTATCGCTTGCCGTTCCGGCGGCGTAGTCCTGAAGCTGCACCAGCAGCGATGGGACAACGTTGATCGTCTGCCGCACCGAGGGGAATGCCTCCAGTGCCGCGGCGATATCGTAGTAATCCTTCGTGGCATGCAGGCGTGCCCACGGAAGCAGATGATGATGGCCATACTTGTAGTACGGCTGATGCTGGTGCCAGAGAAATGCAACGCGCAATGACATATCCCCAAGATAGAAAACTGGGTGGCGCCACGTTGAACTTCGTGATCAACAGCGGGCTGCGTGTGTGGTGCATGTGTGGTTGAAAGCCACGGCGCTGCATGCCGCCCGATGCCCGGCCGCGCTGCTGGTGCTACCGTAATCGGCCGGGCCTTCAGCGGTACATCGTCTGGCTGTAGCGTCCCAACTGCGAATCCATGTAGTACCCGGAAATCCGGCTGCCGTCGGCCGAGACGGTTGCCGTGCCGGTGCCTTGCGACGGAATCGAGGTTTGGAACGTGCTCGTGATTTCGCGACCGCTGATCGTCCCCGTTCCCTGCAGGCGATGTCCGTTTGTGGGATTATATCCTTCAAATATCAACGAGCTGCCCTGTTGCGTGATGCGATACACCGAGCCGTTGTCGTCGCGCCACTCGCCGCTGACATCGGCAATGGCGGCCGGCTCAGGCTGCGCGCCACCCGGATCGTTGGGCGATTCGGGGTCGGGCGCTGACGGTGTGCCGTGGTTCGCGCCCCGGCCAACCGTGTCGGCCGCGTTTGCTCGGCCGGGCGGTGATGGCAGCCAGCCCGATTCGCGCAGCAGGCCGAAGGTTACCAGCCCAACGCCGAGCACGAACGCCAGCGTGCGCGCCAGTTTGCCGGCACGGCCGGATACTTCGGCCGCGAAGATCTTGAACGAACCGCCCGCCAATGCCAGCAGCAGAAGAACAGCTCCGAGAACAAACGCTCCGATGGTTATTGATTCCGGCATATATGAACCTTGAATACATTGATGATCGTGAACACCTCGGTATCGAATCGTTGCAAAAGTACAAACGGGCGATGCAAGCGCAGTGTGACGCGCCCGGCGTGGTCATGCGCCTGGCCCTGGGTTCGCGATTGCCGGGCCGCCCTGGCGATCGGTGCGGCCCAAATCGCCCGGCCGGAGTATCTTGGCGCAAAAAACCGAGCTGATGCCGCGATACAAGTTGTTGGTGGAATACGAAGGAACCCGTTATTCGGGATGGCAGGTACAGCGAGGTGAGCGAACCGTGCAGGGCGCTTTGATCGCCGCCGCGCGGGATGCGTTCGGGGATGTGGGCGAGCTGTTCGGCTCCGGGCGTACCGATGCCGGCGTGCATGCGCTGGGGCAGGTGGCGCATGTGGATCTCCGATCGGCGATCCCGATGAACCGGCTGATCTACGGTTTCAACGACAATCTCCCTGCCGACGTGAACGTGCTGGCCGCCGCGCCCGTTGACGCGCGGTTCCACGCCCGGCATGATGCGGTGGGCCGCAGCTACACCTACCAGATTTCAACCCGCCGAACCGCCTTTGGCAAACCGTTTGTGTGGTGGGTGAAGGACACCCTGAACGTGGGCGCAATGCGCCGCGCCGCCGTGGCGGCCACGGGCATGCACAACTACGCATCGTACACCGACATGCGGCCCGACGAAGGGTCGTTGCTGGTGAACGTAACCTCCGTGGAGATTGCCGAGTGCGGTGATATGATCGTCATCCGTGTGCGTGCCAGCCACTTCCTGCGCAAGATGGTGCGCCGCATGGTTGGCACGCTTGTGGAAATCGGCCGCGGCAACCTTCAGGCTGAAGAGTTCGGCGCCGCGCTGGATGCGCCCGGCGAGGTTTCCATGAACTATACCGCGCCGCCATCCGGACTTTTTCTCGATCAGGTGGTGTACAGGGGCGAACGGTTCGGCACGGCGATTGGCCCGGTGCTGACGATCGGTGACCCCTTGAAATACGGTTGATTGCCGCGCGACCATTCATACCGGAATCACGATGGACATTCTTACGCGACTGGACGACGTGCCGCAACAGGCGCAGGAGTGGGGCACGATGCAGTGGCTGGCCGGCGGTGAACATGGCAACAGCCAGGCGATGACGCTTGGGCGGATGTTGATGGCGCCCGGCGGCTGCACCGCTGCGCATCGGCATGCCAACTGCGAGGAGATGATCCACCTTGTCCGCGGCAACGTCCGGCAGCGGGTTGGGGAGCACATCCACGATATGCGGGCTGGCGACACCGTGATTGTGCCGCAGGGGGCGGCGCATCAAACCATCAACGGCGATGATGCCCCGGCCGAGCTGATCATCGTCTTCTCGTCGCCGGCGCGCGCCTTCGAGCCCGTTACCGAGCACACGCCGGCGTAGCGCCGCGTGTGGTGCCCACCCCCCGAATCAACTGATGAATCAACCGGCAGAGCAGATTCTCCTGGTTCGAATCCCGATCTCAACGTTCAACAATGGCGCTTTTCGTTCAGGTTGCCGTTCCGGTACCGCTCTTTAAAACGTTCACGTACGCCGTGCCCGAACCCTGGCAGGATCTGGTGTTGCTGGGCATGCGTGTGTCGGTACCGTTCGGCCGCCGTACCATGACCGGTGTGATCGTTGAGGAGCGCGCCGCAACCGATCTGAAACGCGTGCGCGAGCTGCTGGATCTGCTGGACGCCGCGCCGCTGTTCAGCGCCGAGATGTTGCGTTTTGCCGAGTGGATGAGCCAGTATTATGTGTGCCCGCTGGGCGAAACGCTCCGCTCGATGATGCCGCAGGGCATGGCGCCGGAGTCATCACAGCGCGTGATGCTGGCCGGCCCCGAAGTGCTCGACGAGGTTGCCGCCCTGCGCCGGTCCGCACCCAGGCAGGCCGCCATCCTTACCGCGCTGGGCGATCACCCGAAGGGCGTGACCATCGGTACCCTGCAGAAGAAGGTAGGGGCCGATAACCTGTACGCCCAGCTTGTAGCGCTTGAGCAGCGTGCGTATATCGTGCGGTTCGAGGAGGAGGCACGCGGCACGGCGGCGAAAACGGTACGCGGTGTGCGGGTGTCGCCGGAGCTTCTGGATGACGACGAGCGGATCTCGCGGCTGTTCGATGAGCTGGACCGTGTTGCCCCCAAACAGGCGGCGCTGCTGATGGTGTTGTACGCGCGCTCGATGCGCGAGGGGAACAGCTTCATGGCTGCCGCCGAGTTGCTTAACACGGCCGACGCGTCGGACTCCGCGCTGAAGGGCCTGGCCGCGCGCGGCGCCGTTGAGATCGAGATGATCGAGATCTCGCGCGAGGAGATTCTGGGCGGCGACAACGGCCCCAATGTTGACGCCGACACCACCGCAAGCGCCAACGGCATCGTGCCGAACGCGGCGCAGGAGGCTGCCATACAGGCCATCACCGCCGCGGCCGATACTGATTCCTTCCAGGCCTTCCTTCTTCATGGGGTCACCGGTTCCGGCAAAACGCAGGTGTACATCGAGGCCATCAAACACGCCATCGCGCGGGGCAGGAAGGCCCTGATGCTGGTGCCGGAAATCACGCTGACGGTGCAGTTGGTTGAGCGCTTCATCGCCGTGTTCGGCGAGCGGGTTGTGATGCTGCACAGCCGGATGTCACCGGGCGAGCGCTACGATGGTTGGCGCCGCGCCGCCGCGGGGGCCTGCGATGTGGTGATCGGGGCCCGCTCGGCGCTGTTTGCGCCGCTTCGCGATCTGGGCGTTGTTATTGTCGACGAGGAGCACGAGGCCTCCTACAAGCAGTACGATGCCTCGCCCCGCTACAATGCCCGCGATGCCGCGATTGTGCGCGCGCAGATGTCCGGGGCGGTTGTGGTGCTTGGTTCGGCGACGCCGTCCATCGAATCCTACTACAACGCGCAACGCGGCAAATACACGCTGCTGGAATTGCCGGACCGTGTCGACAACGCGCGCGAGCCGAAGATCGTGGTGGTGGATACCGTTACCGCGCGGCGGCAGCGCCTGATGCGCGGCACGCTGTCGGTGCGGCTGCTGAAGGATATCCGCGAACGGATCGAGCGCAACGAAGGTGTGATCCTGCTGCAGAACCGCCGGGGTTTTGCCACGCGGCTGGAGTGCATGGCCTGCTCGCACTCGCCCTCGTGCCCGCATTGCGCGGTGACGCTCACGTACCATAAAACCCGCGAGGAGCTGCACTGCCACTACTGTGGCTATGTGCGCAAGGTGGACGCGCGCTGCGAGGTATGCGGCAATCACGATCTGCGCCAGCCCGGCGTTGGCACGCAGAAGGTGGAGGAGGAGCTGCAGCAGGAGCTCCCCGAGGCCAGGATACTGCGGATGGATCTGGATACCACCGCGCGCAAGGGGGCGCATCGCTCCATGCTTGCCGCCTTTGGCAATGCCGAGGCCGATATCCTGCTCGGGACACAGATGGTGGCCAAGGGGTTGGATTTCTCCCGTGTATCGCTGGTGGGCGTGATCTCCGCCGACACGCAGCTTCTGTTGCCCGACTTCCGCGCCAGCGAACGCGGCTATCAACTGCTGACGCAGGTGGCCGGCCGTGCCGGGCGCCGCAGCAGTGTGGAGGGCGAGGTGGTTATCCAGACGGCGCATCCGCACCATCCGGCGGTGCAGGCCAGCCTGGCGAAGAACTACCACATGATGTACAACCAGGAGCTGCACGTACGGCGCGAGCTGAATTACCCGCCGTTTGCCCGCTTTATCGTGATCGAGTTCCGGTCCGACGATCAGCGCCAGACCGAGCAGCACGCGCAGTTCTTCCGCCAGCTTCTTCCCAACGGGTTGCCGGCGCTGGATATCCTTGGCCCCACGGCCGCGCTTATCTGGAAGCTGCGGAACATGTACCGCTACCAGATCGTGGTGAAGAACAGCAAGGCCGCCGACCCCGGCGGACGGATCTTCGCCACCGTGTTCGCCGATGCCTTCGAGCGCTATATGGCCGATCACGCGCGTGCCTCGGTGCAGATCATCGTGGATGTGGACGCGCAGGGCATGGGCTAACATGCTGTTGAACAACGTTGCCTGCGTCGTTGGCCTTCGCGCCCGCTCGCTGCGATGTCCGTGAGAACGCCCCATTCGCGTCCGATTGGCCGCCTGCATCCGGCTGTTTTTGAACAGCCTGACGCACGATGGCAGCGCGGCCCGCGAAAAATTTCAAGGGGATCCTTGCACTGTACTCAACTAAAGTCCTATCTTTACCAAAGTAAAGTATGAAGCACGCCGATCCGCGCGACATCAAGGCGCTGCTCCAGGCGATTCTGCTGCTGGAGACGCCCGATGAATGCCGAAAGTTCTTCGGGGATCTGCTTACCGAAAACGAGCTTGCGGAGTTCGCCGAGCGTTGGCAGGCTGCACGGATGCTTGCCGCGGGCCAGCCATACGCCGAGATCGAACGGCGCACGGGCCTTAGCTCGCGAACGATTGCCCGCGTGGCGCGTTGGTTGAAGGAAGGGATGGGCGGATATCGATTGCTGCTGAAGCGCATCGGAGAGCTGTAGAAACACATGCCGGCACAGCGCCGGCATTTTCTTGCCTGGCGCGCTTTACTTAAGTAAAGAATTGGAGATGTGGAGCATCAATGGAACGATTGAAGATCGCGGTGCAGAAAAGCGGCAGGCTGAACGCCGAGTCGGTGGATCTGCTGCGCGCATGCGGGTTGGATCTGGATGGCCCCAAGCAGCGGCTGTATACGCCGTGCAGGAACTTCGAGCTGGATATGATCGCCGTTCGCGACGACGATATCCCGCGCTACGTATCCAGCGGCGTTGCCGATCTGGGCATCGTTGGCGGCAACACGGTTGGCGAATCCGGGGTGCGGCTGGAAACCCTTGCCGAGCTTGGCTTCGGCGCCTGCCGCCTGATGATCTGCGTGCCCCAGCATGGCGCGTTGCAATCGGTTGAGCAGTTGGCCGGCCGGCGCGTGGCCACCGGTTACCCGCTGCTGCTTGCCGACTACCTGCGGCGGGCCGGCGTTGCCTGCGAAGTGGTGCGGCTGAGCGGTGCGGTGGAGATCGCCCCCGTGCTCGGCGTGGCCGATGCCATCTGCGACCTGGTATCCACCGGCACCACTGCCCGCGTGAACGGCCTGCATCCGATTGCCACCGTCATGGAATCGCAGGCGCTGCTGGTGGGCAACGCCGACGCGCTGCGTGACCCGGTAAGGCGCGGGTTGATACATCGGTTGATGATGCGTGTGCGCGGCTGCCTTGACGCCCGAGGTCGCCGTTATCTGATGATGAACGCGCCGGCACATGCCGTGCCCGGCCTGCGTGCGGTGCTGCCCAGCATGAAAAGCCCCACGGTGATGCCCCTGGCCGACGACGGCATGGTGGCGGTGCACTCGGTGATCGGTGAGGACCTGTTCTGGGATGTGATGGAACGCCTGAAGGAGGCCGGCGCCTCGGACATCGTGGTAGTGCCCATCGAGGCAATCGTGCGCTGAGCATGCGTGGCCCGTAAACACGTTGCGGGCCTGCATGCGCCGTCCGTTGATAATCGCGAACTCATACATGGTGGATCATGATATACGCATCACTTTCCGAACTGAGCGCCGGTGATCGCGGCGCGCTTATGGTGCGCTCGGCGGCGACCAATCCCGATACGCTTGCCATTGCCGAGGCTATCGTCGCCGACGTGCGCGGGCGTGGCGATGCGGCGTTGGTGGAATACTCCGCCCGGTTCGACGGCGTGGTTCCTGGCTCGTTCATCGTGGATGCGCCGGCAATCGACGCGGCCATGCGTGGCCTTGGCACTGCAACCCGCGATGCCCTGGCCGTGGCTGTACGAAACGTACGCGCCGTGCATGCGGCGCAGCGCAGGGCCGAGCCGGCTGTTGAAACCATGCCCGGCGTCGTCTGCTGGCGCGAGGCTCGAGCGATACGGTCGGTTGGGTTATACGTGCCCGCCGGCAGCGCGCCCCTGCTTTCCACGGTGGTGATGCTGGGCGTGCCGGCGCTGCTGGCGGGCGTGCCGAACATTGTGCTCTGCACGCCGCCAACCCCGGGCGGCGGCGCGCACCCGGCGATCCTGGCCGCGGCCGGGCTTGTGGGTTTGCGTGATATCCGCGTTGTGGGCGGTGCGCAGGCCATTGCCGCCATGGCGTACGGCACCGAGAGCGTGCCCAGCGTGGAGAAGATTTTTGGCCCGGGGAATCGTTGGGTGGCCGCCGCGAAGCAGATCGTTGCCGCCGATGCCGAGGGAGCCGCCGTTGACGTAGTAGCCGGACCATCGGAGCTCCTTGTTATCGCCGATGACAGCGCCAACCCGGAGGTGGTCGCGGCCGACCTTGCCGCGCAGGCCGAACACGATCCGGATGCCCACGTGGTGCTGGTTACCACCTCGGCCGCCTTGGCGAGCGCGGTTGCCGAGGCGCTCCCGCGTGTCGCGGCCTCGCTGCCCCGGAAGGACATCATCCAACAGGCGCTGGGGCAGGCGGCGATCCTTGTTGCCAGCTCCATCGAGCAGGCCGTGGCGTTCAGCAACGAATACGCTCCGGAACATCTTCAACTGCTGGTGCGCGATGCCGAACGGATCGTCCCGGCCATCACCTGCGCCGGATCGGTGTTCGTGGGGCCGACAACGCCGGTAACCGCCGGCGACTACGCTTCCGGAACCAACCATACGCTGCCAACCGGCGGCGCGGCGCGGCGGCAGGGCGGCGTGGCGCTCGAGAGCTTTCAGACGATGATCTCCTTTCAGCGCATCGAGCCCCACGGTCTGTTGGGGCTGGCCCCGGCGCTTGGCGCGCTTGCCCGTGCCGAGGGGCTTGAGGGGCATGCCAGTGCCGTTGATGTCCGCGTTGAGGCCCCGGGCGGCATCGGAGGTGCCGTGTGAGCGCTGTGCCGGCATTTGAACTGGAGCGTCTGTTGCGCCCGAACATCGTCGCGCTTGAGCCATATCGCGCCGCGCGCCATGAGACGGGCGGGGGCGCGGCCGATGGCACGATCCTTCTGGACGCGAACGAAAATCCATATGCGCCGGAGCTTGGTCCGGAACTCGAAGGGGCAAACCGTTACCCCGACCCCTACCAACTGGAGCTGCGCCAGCGCCTTGCGGCGATCAACGGCGTGGAGCCCGGCAATGTGTTCGTTGGTACGGGGTCCGACGAGGTCATCGATTTGTTGATCCGCCTGCTGTGCGTGCCCGGGCGCGACGCGGTGATGGTTGCCGAGCCCACGTACGGCATGTACCGCGTGGCCGCCGCCGTTAACGATGTGCGGGTTGTTGGCGTGCCGCTGGATGCTGATTGCCAACTGGATGTGCCGGGCATGCTGGGGCGATTGGATGGCAGCGTGCGGGCGGTGTTCTGCTGCTCGCCGAACAATCCAACCGGTGCGCTGCTGGCGCGCGATGCCGTTGCGGAATTATGCCGGGCGGCCAACGCGCTGGTTGTGGTGGACGAAGCCTACATCGAGTTCGCGCCGCAGGGTTCGGTGGTGGCCGACGTTGTTTCGGGTGTTCCGAACCTGGTTGTGCTGCGGACGCTTTCAAAGGCCTGGGGGCTGGCCGGCCTTCGGCTGGGATATGCAATTGCGCCGGAGCCCGTTGTCCGCTGGCTGATGCGGATCAAGGCGCCGTATAACGTGGGCGTTCATACCGCGCGGGCGGCGCTGCGCGCGCTGCGGGCGGAGTCGCGCATGCGGGCGCAGGTTGCGGCCATCACGGCCCAGCGCGAGCGCCTGGCCGCCGAGCTGGCGCGGCTGCCGTTTGTTCGCCGGGTGTTCCCCTCGCACGCGAACTTCCTGCTGATTGGTTGTAATGGGTCGGGCGCCGGGGATGCCGCATCCGTGCTGGCCGCCCTGCGAAAGCGCGGGATCGTGGTGCGCGACAGAAGCGCCGTGCCGGGTCTGGAAGGCTGCCTGCGCATCAGCGTTGGCACCGAAGCCCAGAACGATGCGTTGCTGCAGGCCTTGCGCGACATCGCCGCGTCCGAATCGCTTGCGTCCGAATCGCCCGCGCCGGCCAACGCGGGCAATGCCGGCGGGTTACCGGCGGAGCCGGCAGCGGCTGCTGGCGGGCAGCGCCGTGTGCGGCATCAACGCGTCACCGCTGAAACCCGCATCGCGGTGGAGGTGAATCTGGATGGCTCCGGCGTGGTGGACGCCGCCACAGGGATCGGTTTTCTGGATCACATGCTCGCTCAACTGGCCCGCCATTCGTTGATCGATATTCGCCTGACAGCGCTGGGCGATCTGCATATCGACGAACACCACACCGTGGAGGATGTGGGGATCACGCTGGGCGAGGCCATCACCAGCGCCCTGGGCAACCGCCGTGGTATCCAGCGCTACGGCTTTCTGCTGCCGATGGATGAGGCCCTGGCGCATGCGGCGATCGACCTGGGCGGCCGGCCGTATCTGGTGTTCGAGGCTTCGTTCGCTCGCGAGCGTGTTGGTGACCTGCCCACCGAGCTGGTGGAGGATTTCTTCCGCGCGCTGGCGAACGGCATGCGCGCGGCGGTTCATATCAGCGTTCGCGGGCGCAACGATCATCACAAGATCGAGGCGGCGTTCAAGGGCCTGGCGCGCGCGCTGCGCATGGCGATTGAGCGCGACGCCCGGGCCGGCGACCAGCTCCCGACAACCAAGGGGGTTGTATGATCGGCATCATCGATCACGGTGCGGGCAATATTCGTTCGGTAACCAATGCGCTTGATGACCTGCGTGCGGCATGGTTCGTGGGAAGCACGCCCGAGATGTTCGCAGGGGCAACGAAGGTGATCCTGCCCGGTGTTGGGGCGGCTTCCGACGCGATGGGAGCGCTGCGCGCGGCCGGCATGGACCGATGGATACGCGAGTGCCAACTGCCGCTGCTGGGCATCTGCCTTGGCATGCAGCTCCTGTTCCAGAGCACCGCCGAGCACGATACCACATGCCTTGGCCTGATCCCCGGCGCCGTTCGGCGGTTCGGCGCGCCGGCGCTTCGCGTGCCGCATATGGGTTGGAACCGTGTGCATGCCGAACCGGCCGATCCGCTGTTCAACGGCATCACATCCGGCGAACACTTCTATTTCGTGCACTCCTATTACGCAACGCCCGGCATCGGGACGATTGCCACGGCAACCTACGGCACGCCGATCGCGGCAGCGGTGCGCGCGGGCAGGGTGTGCGGCGTGCAGTTTCATCCGGAGAAATCGGGGCCTGTGGGCCTGCGGTTGCTCCGCAACTTTGTTGAATCATGATCATCATACCGGCAATTGATGTGCGGGGCGGGCGCGTGGTACGGCTGCGGCAGGGCGAGTTCGCGGCCTGCACCGAATACGATCCCGATCCGGTTGCGGTGGCCGAGCGCTACGCGGCGGCGGGATTTCCGGGGATACACGTGGTGGATCTGGACGCCGCGCGCACCGGGGCGATTTCCGATGGCGGCGCCGTTGCGGCGGTGCTGGCTGTGCGTGGATGCGCCGTTCAGGTTGGCGGAGGCATCCGCACCGCCGAGCATGTGCAGCGCCTGCTTGATGCCGGCGCCGCGCGTGTTGTTGTTGGACGCGTGGCCGCGCGCGATCCCGATCTGCTGGCGACATGGATGGCGCGGTTCGGGCCTGGTCGCGTGGCTGCCGCCATCGATGTTCGTGCCGGCAATGTGGCCGTGGGCGGTTGGCTGGCCGACTCAGGCCAGGCCGGTACGGATGTGCTGGCGCGGGTGGTTGATGCCGGCGCCACCACGGTTATCTGTACGGACATCGATCGCGACGGGCTGATGCAGGGGCCGAACACGGCCTGGTATGCGGCGATGCGCGGTGAGTATCCCGGCCTGGAGCTTGTGGCCTCCGGCGGCATCGCCGGCCTGCCCGATCTGGACGGGCTTGCGGCCTGCGGTGCCAGCGGGGCAATCGTGGGGACGGCACTGTACGAAGGCGCGGTATCGCTTGCGCAGTTGCGCGCGTGGGGTCCGGCTGTGGGGGCGCGATGAGCCGTCACGTGACCACCGCCCCCGATCCGCCATCGATGTGTGCCCGGGAGCTTCCGGTGCGGATTATCCCGTGCCTTGACCTGCGCGATGGCCGTGTGGTGAAGGGCACCCGGTTCGTTGATCTGCGCGATGCCGGCAGCCCGGTGGAGCTGGCCGCGCGGTATGCCGCAGAAGGTGCCGACGAGCTTGTGCTGCTGGATATCACCGCGTCCAGCGAAGCCCGCAGCGCCACCGTGCGTGTGGTGCGCGACGTTGCACGCGTGCTGCGGATTCCGCTGACCGTTGGTGGCGGCATCGCCAGCGCCGACGACGTTGTGCGCCTTCTGGAGGCCGGCGCCGACAAGGTGTCGTTGAATACCGCGGCGGTGATGCGCCCGCAACTGATAACCGAGGCCGCACGCCGCGTGGGCGAACAGGCGATTGTGGTGGCAATTGATGCCCGGCGCAATCCCGCAGGCAACGCCGAGGTGTGGGTGAGCGGCGGCCATCGGCCCACCGGCCTGCCCGTGCTTGACTGGGCTCGCGCGGCGGCGGGGTTTGGCGCGGGTGAGCTGCTGGTGACCTCGATGGATCGCGACGGAACCGCGCAGGGCTACGACCTGGCGCTGCTGGCCGAGCTTGTTGCCGCCGTATCGGTGCCGGTGATCGCCTCGGGCGGTGCGGGCACCGTCGACCACGTGGCCGAGGCGTGCCTGGTGGCGGGTGTGCAGGCCGTGCTTGCCGCCGGAATGTTCCATTACGGCAGGCTCGGCATCCCCACGTTGAAGCGTGAGCTTCATCGGCGGGGAATCCCCGTGCGGATGTAGCCACCACAACGGGCCACGAACGTGGCCGCGTATGAACGATGCCGACAAACCACAATCCGATAATGCCGATGAATCAATCTCTTTCGATCGCCGCGAGCGAGCTGAACTTCGCCAAGTTGAACTTTGCCAAGCTGAACGGGCTGATACCCGCGGTGGTGCAGCATGCCGATACGCTGGCGGTGCTGATGGTCGGGTTCATGACCCCGGAGGCGCTGGAACAAACCAGGCATACCGGCCGCGTGGTGTTTCACAGCCGTACGCGTGGCCGGTTGTGGATGAAGGGGGAGAGTTCCGGAAACGAGCTGGTTGTGCGCAGCATTCATGCCGATTGTGATCGCGATTCGCTGCTGGTGATGGCATCGCCCCTTGGGCCGGTATGCCACACCGGCGCGGAGACATGTTTTGGCGCGGGCCACGACGCGGCGCCGATGCCGGTGCTGTTGGCGCTGGAGCGCGTTATTGCCGAGCGCGACCGCACGCGACCCGAGGGGTCGTATACGGCTGCGTTGCTGAAGGCAGGCACCGAACGGGCAGCGCAGAAGGTGGGCGAGGAGGCGGTGGAAACCGCCATTGCGGCCGTTGCGGGCAAGCGCGACCAACTGGCCAACGAGGCCGCCGATCTGCTGTATCACCTTCTGGTGTTGTTGCGCCTGCAGAACCTGGAACTGGCCGATATTACCGCGCGCCTGGAGTCCCGCCGCGCCTGAGGCTCTGGAGGTATTTCAACAGGCTGCCAGGCGCGGCATGCGCCGGGGATGGCCTGGTGCCACGTCCTGAAAATTCCTGCTCATCCGGATGGAACATTCCGGAAGGGCGCTCGTCGAAACCGCCAGCACTTGGTATGCTCCGAATGCCGGGTGTGTTCCCTCCTGCATCGCGAACTCTCATATTCCGGACCCATAGAGTGGGGTGAACCATGCGGATTGTTCCGACATGCACGGCCGCGGTTGCGATCTTCCTGTTGGCCTGTATCGCGAATGCGCAGACATCGAAGGCGCCGGGGCCGGCAACGCTGGCCGGCCCGCCATCGGGCGCAAGCCCCGCTCTGGCAACCATGGCGGAACGGTACGGCGCATGGCATGCCGGTCTGCTGGCCGAGCAGGGGGACATTCCCTTCCTGTATTTCGCGGGCGATCTGGAACGCACTGGCGGTGCCAGGGCTACCGTGCGTTTCATGGTGGGCGGATCGTTTGGCGGTGGAACGGTTGCGGCCCGGCCGGTTCGCAGGATGCGTGGCCCCGATGGCGACACCTTTGTGCCTATGGCGGACTCCACGCCCGCGCTGTACCAGCTGCCTGCCGGCCAGGGTGATGCCGGTCAGCAAACCATGGACGTGATGGTTGCCGATTCGGCCGACGCCGTGTTGTTATCGTTGATGCCCAATGGCTCGTTCGACGATTCGCGTACGCTGCAACTGGTGTTGCCGGTGGCCAGGTCCGGCGCGCACGGGAGTTTCCTTGCGGCGCTGGCATCGTCGGTGCGATGCCCCAAGGGCTGCTACATGCTGCAAAGCTCCTGCATAGCGCCCAGCACATGCAACATCGACAGCCTGCTCGTGTGCTGTAAAAGCCGAATCCTGACGGTTGACTGCGAAACCTGTACAATCGCCTGCGGTGAAGGAAGCTGGTGCCCGGTGATTGTTGTGTCGCCGGAGGAGCGCGAGCGTAACTGAGAGCCCGCAGTGGTGGTGTCGCCACGGTCAAAAAATGCATTGCTGAACGGCCCCACATCGCCTATCAGACTGTTGAACAACGCCATCTGCTACGTTGGCCTTCACGTCCGCTCACTGCGACGTTCAAAAGAACGCCTCATTCGCGTCCGTTTGGCCGCCTT
>CBHYLN010000082.1:0-23532 GCA_966128725.1 uncultured bacterium
GTCGCCGCCCGGATAACGGTTCGTACTTCGAGGTGCGCTACCGTGTGGGCAACGGCCACGACGGCAATATCGGCCCCGACACGCTTACGCATGTTGTGACCGAGGACGAGGAGATCGTCCATGTGCGGAACGTGGTTGCGGGATTCGGCGGGGCGCATCCGGAATCGTTGCAGCAGATCAAGATGTACGCGCCGGAGGCGTTCAAGCGGCAGGAGCGCTGTGTTACCGAGGAGGACTATGTGGAGATAGCCCGGCGCCATCGGGACGTTGCGATGGCCGTGGCCCGCCTAGCATGGACCGGAAGCTGGATTACCGCGTTTGTGTACGTCGACAGGGCGGCCGGCCTTGATGTCGACGACGAGTTCATCGCCGAGATGCGGGCGTTCATGGAGCCATACCGCCTTACGGGGTACGATCTGGATATCCGGCCGCCGTATCTGGTGCCCGTGGATATCGTGCTGAAGATACACGTGGGGCCGCACTACGAGCGCAGCACCGTGCTGCGCAGGCTGCGCCGCGTGTTCAGCCGTGCAACCACGAACAACGGCGATCGCGGCTTTTTCCATCCGGACAATTTCACGTTCGGCCAGCCGCTGTACCTGAGCCATGTCATTGCCGAGGCAATGCGCGTTGACGGCGTGGTGCGCGCCGACGCATTGCAGTTCAAACGCTGGGGGGCGCCGGCCAACGGCGAGCTGGAGGCCGGGCGGATCGACGTTGGGCCGCTGGAGATTATCCGCGCCGACAACGACACCAACGCGCCGGGGCACGGCACGATAACGTTTTCGCTGATCGGAGGCTTGTGAACCCGAACCTCGACATAACGGCGCAGAACAGGATTGTCTCCGAGATGGCGCGCAACATGGTGCCGCAGTGGGTGAATCCTCCCGGCCGCGATGCCATCGCGTACCGCATCGGCACGTACTCCAGCTTCCTTTCGGACATGCTCACGCATCTGCGCACGCAGCGCGTGGAAGTCGAGGATGGGAGCCTGGAGATGCCGCTGGCGCGGCTGAACATCGAAACGCCCGAAGGGTTCGTCATCGCCCTGCTGCGCTCGTGGGCATCGGTGGGCGATGTGCTCACGTTCTATCAGGAGCGGATCGCCAACGAGGGGTTCCTGCGCACCGCCGTGGAAAGCCGATCCGTGCTGGAGCTTGTGCACACCCTTGGCTACATACCGAAGCCCGGGGTGGCCGCCAGCACCTATCTGGCGTTCACGGTGGCCGATGCGCAAGGTGTGGCCGATACGGCCGAGGTCGCGGCCGGCACCGCCGTGCAGAGCATCCCGACCCAGGGGGCGATGCCGCAGGTGTTCGAGACCTCGGAGACGCTTCAGGCCCGGGCGGCGTGGAATACGCTGCCGCTGCAACCACGAGTGACAATCGAACACGCCGAGATCCATGACGACACGGTGGAGCTTCGGTTGCTGGGCGCGCGCGCCACGGTAAAGGCGGGCGATCTGCTGCTGATAATCGGCCGCAGGCTGGGCGCGATCGACGCCGAGCCCGTGTACCTGGTGCGCGTTATCGTTGACGTGGTGGCCGACGTTGCGGCCGGCTACACCACGGTGCGCTGGGATCCACAGGACAACGGTCCGGCCACCGGCGACCTGCAGGTGTATTCCTTCCGTGCCCGGACAGGATTGTTTGGCGCCAACGCCCGGGCCTGGGATGACCTTGCCGACGCGGTGAAGGCAAAGTACAGCACGCTGGCCGGGGGCGTGTTGCATGCGCCCGGCGTCAGCGGGGAGTTTGTTCCGGTAAACAACGGCCTGCCCAACAAGCCGGTGCTCTCGTTGCTGGTTGAGCGCGACGGCGTGCTTTTTGTTGGCACCGATGGCGCGGGCATCTATCGCTCGGCCGACTCCGGCGCCACGTGGAAGCCTTCCAGCAAGGGCCTTACAAAGCTGGATGTGTATTCGCTGGCCTCCAACGATCGCGGCGAGTTGTTCGCCGGAACAAGCGGCGGCGGCGTATTCCGGTCGGTGGACGGCGGGGCCACCTGGGAGATGATCCGCGGCGGCACCGTTACCTGGCGCGGCGTGCTGGGGCGGCACTCCATGGGGACGAAGCTGCCACCCTCGGTTGTGCGGGCGTTGCTGCCGGCGGTACACGAGGTAAGCTATCTGGGGTCGATGGTGACCAGCTTCACGGACTATCTGTTCGTTGGCACCGATGCGGGCATCTACCGTACCACCGAGGACGGCACCACCTGGAAGCCGCTGAACAGCGGGCTGCTGGGCGTGAGCTACGTAAAGGGATCCTCAACCGCGGCCGTGTATGGCATTGCCCTGGGGCGCAACTGGGGCGATGTGTTCATCGGCACCAGCACAGGCGTGTACTACTCCGGCAACCATGGCTGGAGCTGGCACCCGATAAGCCAGGGCCTGCCGGAAACCAACAAGCGCAGCGGCCTCAGCGCCGCCAACGTGACCGGCATAGCGTATTACACCGACCCACAGCAACCCCGGCGAAGCTGCCTGGTGGCGATAGTGGATGGCGGCCTGTATCGTTCGCTGGATGATGGTACCACGTGGGCCGTGGTGGAGGGGGGGCTGCCGGCAACCGGTGTGAACGCCGTTGCCGTTGAGCGCGACGGCGATGGCCGGCGGCTGTATGCCGCCACCGACGCGGGCATCTATCGCAGCGATGACCACGCCGCTACCTGGACCGCCATGCAGCCCGATGCCGGCTACACATCGGTGACGCATGTGGCCACGGGCCTGGCCGGCGGCTCGCTGGCCTCGATGCCGTTCAAGGGTTTCGTGGATACGGAGTGGCCGGCGTTTCATCTGGAGCGCAACAGGATCGATCTGGACACCGCCGCGCGCAAGGTTACGCCGGGCTCGTGGGTGGTGCTGCGCGAGAACACAACCGACCGTCCCGCCCGTGTAGGTGTATACCAGGTGCGCACCGTGGGTATCGTGCCGCGCGACTCGTTCGAGATGCGGGTCACGGTGACGCGGCTGGAGGTGATCGACGGCGACGACCTGCCCGAGTTCGATCTGCGCATCACCAGCGTGTATTTGCAGAGCGACGCGCTGGAGCTGTACGAGCCAAGCGTGCCCACGCTGTTCCCGGTGCTTGGGCACCGCATGGTGCTCGATCGCGTTGTTGCCGGTCTGCATCCCGGCCAGATGCTTCTGGCCAGCGGCAAGGCCTCCAGAGTGCTGGTGCACGACGCCGGAGGCGTGCTGCACGTGCATTCCACGGTGAAGACCGCTGGCGCAAACTCCGAGCATGCCGGCCAACGGGATCGCGTGGAGCGGGTTGGGCTTGGAACGGTGGATGTGCGCGCGCTGACGCGCGGAGCCGAGAACACGTTGTTCGCCGGAAGCGCGGCCGGGGCCATCTACCGCTGCACCGGCAACGAACGCCAGTGGGAACGCCTTGTTGTGGCCTTCAGCATCGGCGAGAAGTTCGTTGCCGAGCTGGAGCAGTTCACCATGAGCCAGGAACTGCGTCGCGCATTCGAGGCGGGCGGCTTTCCGCTCGACAGCGCGGCCGGCGTTTCGCGTTCGCAGCACGGCCGGCGATGGTACATCACCTCCGGCAACCGGCGCGTTGCCGAGATCGTGTACGAAGGGCACGCGCTTCGGGCCTACCCGATGCTGATGCCGATCAACGTGCTGCTGGCCTCCTCGGCCGGCGACAGCGTGATCGCCGGCACCGATGGCGGCGGCATCTACCGCTCGGCCGATGGGGGTGATCATTGGGCGCAGGCAAACCAGGGGCTGGGCAGCCTGCATGTGCTTGCCTTGCTGGCCGCGGCCGACGGTACCCTGCTTGCGGGCACCCGGGCCGGCCTGTATCGTTCCGGCGACGGCGGCGCGTCGTGGACCGCGCTGGGCGGGCCGCTTGCGCGGCTGGTGGTGACAGCCATTGCAAACGATCGCACCGGCAACGCCATCTGGGCCGCCACCGAGGCCGATGGCATGTTCGTCTCCACCGATGCCGGCGCAACCTGGGCACGTCGCAACGAGGGGCTTACCACGCATGCAATCCGCGCGCTGCTCTGCATGCCCGACGGCACCATCCTTGCCGGCACGCACGGCGACGGGGTGTTCCGCCTGCGGCCCGGGGCGTTGCTTTGGCTGCGGTCCGATGTAGGCCTCATCAATCGCATGGTTCAGGTGCTTGCACTGGATAGCGAGGGGAACGTTGTCGCCGGCACGTACGGCAGCGGCGTATACGTTTCGCACGATGGTGGCGCATCCTGGGAAAATCTGCCCACGGGTGTTTCCTCGGACATCCGCGCCCTTGTGACCGCGTACGACGGCGACCTGCTTGCGGCGGCCCGCAACGTGGCGATTGTTCGCGGCGAGGATGGGCTGCAGGTGTTGGAGCTTTCGCCCGAAGCCCTGTTCACGATGCCGTTGGAGCTGGCCAACGATCTGGATCAGGGAAGCGTTTCGCGGAATGTGGCGCGCGCGTTCAAGGCCGCGGGCATCGCCCTCTCGAAATCCGCCACCGTGGATGTGGCGGTGCGCGGAAGCCGCTGGTACGTTGCCGATGCGATGCGGTACTCCGTTCGCAAGGGAACCGATGAGCTTCACGTGTTCCGCGCCGTGCATTCGCTGCGCGCGGTTGCGGCGCCGGTGCATATCGACGGCACCGCATCGCAGCGCTGGCGGTTGTGCAATCAGCACGGATTCGTGGGCTTCCTCGACGCGCATCCCGCCGAGGTGGAAATCGACATCGCCAACGCCGACGATCCCGATATCAGCGAGCCGGCCGAGATCGCGGCCGTGGAACACGACGGCGTGCACACCACGGTGACGCTTCGCGCCAACCTGGCGAATATCTACGACGGGATGTCGTTCCTGTTCTACGGCAACGTGGTAATGGCAACACACGGCAAGACCGTTGAGAACGAAGTGCTTGGCAGCGGCTCGGGCACCAGCGCCAACCAGCAGTTCACGCTGCGGCGCTCACCGCTTACGTACGTGCCGGCCAACACCGAAACCGGCACGGCCAGCACGCTGACCATTCGCACCAAGGAGGCCCGAAGCGCCCAGAGCACAACCTGGCACGAGGTGCCAACGCTGTATCACCGCAGGGCAAGCGAGAATTGTTTCGTGGTGCGGTTCGATGAACAGGGGCGCGCGGTGGTTCGGTTCGGCGACGGCCGCAACGGCGCGCGCATCCCAAGCGGCATCGAGAACGTTGTTGCCACGTATCGCACCGGGATTGGCCCGGAAGGCGAGGTGCCCGCGCGGAGCCTGGCCATCCTGCTGAAGCGTCCGCTGGGCGTGCGCGCGGTAACCAATCCGATGCCGGCCACGGGCGCCGCCGCCCCGGACACCATGGCCGATGCCCGCCAGAAGGCGCCGCTTACGGTGCGGTCGCTTGGGCGCATTATTTCGCTGCGCGATTACGAGGACTTTGCCCGCACGTTTGCCGGCGTAAGCAAGGCGCGCGCGGCGGCGATGTGGGACGGCCACCACCATGTTGCGCACATCACGGTGGCCGGCGCGGCCGTTGATGGATCGGCCGGCGAAGTGCTTGCCGACGGCGCGCCGCTGCTGGTGGAATTGGGCGCCGCGGTTCGCCAGTATCGAGCGCCATCGGCCCTGCCGGTTCACATAGCCTCGTACGAGCCTGTCTACTTCAACGTGGAGGCGCAACTGTGGATCGAGCCGGATCGCGTTGCCGACGAGGTTGTTGCCGCTGTGCGCCGGCTGCTGGTTGAGCAATACAACTTCGACAATCGCCCGTTTGCGTGCGGCGTGCCGCTTGCCGAGATCACCGAGACCGTGCAGGGTGTGGAAGGTGTGCTGGCCGTTCGCGTGGACGCGCTGTATCGCCGCGGGTTCGTACGCGAGCTGAACAACCAGGTGGATGCGCTGGGCGCCCGCTGGAATTCGGAGCTTGATATCACGCTGCCGGCACAACTTCTGATGATCAATGCTGCCGAAGACAACGGCATAATCCTGACGTACGCATGATCCACACGCTGACATCCGAGCGGTTGTACAACCTGTTGCCGGTGATCTACCGCCGTCGCGACGTGGACGTCGGCGAACCGCTCCGCGCCCTGATGGACGTGCTGGAGCGGCAGTTCGCCACGTTGCACGCGAACATGGGCGGCCTGTACGACGACTGGTTCATCGAAACCTGCGCCGAGTGGGTGGTGCCCTACATTGCCGATCTGCTGGGCATTCAGGGGATGAACACCCGGCCCCTGGCAAGCGAGCGTGCCCACGTTGCCAACGCGATCGCCTATCGCCGGCGAAAGGGCACCGTGGTTGCGTTGGAGAACGTTGCGCGCGACATGACCGGCTGGTACACAAAGGCCACCGAGATGTTCCAGAACATGGCGGCCACGCAGAATCTGGGCCACCAGCGCGCGGGCCTTGGCGGGGTGGTGAACCTGCGCGATGCCGAGGCCCTGGCCTGGCTGGGGTCGCCGTTCGACCATTCCGCCCGCACCGCCGATATCCGAACCCGATCCTGGCATCACAAATCGGGCGATCTGGTACAGGCAAGCTTCAACCTGGCAACGGTGCAACTGGCAATCTGGAGGCTTCGGTGCTATCCGGTTACCGATGGCGATGCATGCCGCGTGGCTGATGGGTGCTACACCTTCCATCCGCTTGGGTACCCGATGCATCTGTTCAACCTGCCCGCCACGAAGCTGGGCCGTGCGCCACATGCCAGCCCGCTGAACGTGCCGGACCCCTTGCGGCCGCGTGCCCTGCGCGACGAGCTGGAGGCGATGCGCGAGTCCTTGGCCAACATGCGTGTGCCGCAAACCGCGTTCTTCAACAGCCAGCAGCCAGCATTCACGATCACCGTGAACGGCGAACCGATTCCGCCATGGGAGATCCTGATCGACGATCTCTCCGAACATGCGGACGGAGCGTGGCCTGTTCCGGTGCCGCGGCGGCAATACCCGCAGCGCATCGGCACGGCCCTGCCAACAACGATGCCGTTCCGGATCGTTGTCGCGGTTGATCCCGTGCTTGGGCGCATGTCGTTCTCCGATCCAGCACAGCACCGCGAAAGCGTGCGCGTGAGTTACGGCTACGGTTTCAGCGCCGACATCGGCGCCGGCCCGTACGAGCGTCGCGACACCCTTGGCCTGGATGCGGACGGCGTATGGCGGGCGCTGGTGGCGCGCGATACGATCGACACATCCGCGATCGACAAGGAGTCGGCGGGGCTGGAGCAGTTCGGCACGCTGCAGGCCGCCGTGGAAGCGTGGCGCCTCAAGGGCTGCAGCGGGGTGATCACCATCATGGACAGCGGCACCTATGTGTTGCCGGACGCGCTGGACCTGAATCTCGGCGCCGTGCAGACTGTGGCGGCGCGCATGGCCGGCAGTGCCGTAACCGCGGGCGCTGCCAGCGGCGAAACAGGCGCCGCAACCATTGCCTCCGATCCCGAGGTTGGCGGGGCGCCGTCGCGGTCGTTGGTGATCGAGGCCGCGAACGGGGCGTGCCCGGTTATCGTTGGCACGCTGCATGTGGCCGGCGACGCCGATGTCTGCTCGCTGTGCCTGAACGGCCTTACGATCAACGGCCTTATCACGATGAGCGGCTATGTGAAGTTGTCGGTGCTGCATTGCACGCTGCACCCGGCCACCGATGACGGGCTGTGCATCGAGGCGCTTGCCAGCGAACACATAAGCCTGCGGGTGGATGTGGAGCGGAGCATCGTGGGGCCGATCCGGATGCCGTCCTCGGTGGGGGCCTTGCTGCTGCGCGACTCCATTGTCGACGGCTCGGTACGCGGCGAGGCTGTTGTTGGCCTGGGACTGGCGGGCACGGGCTCACCGGTTGGCCCGCGATCGTTGATCCACCATTGCACCGTGTTCGGCGTGGTGCACGCGCAGGCGCTTTCGGCCTCCGACTCGATCTTCAACCATCCGGTCACCGTCAGCAATGTGCAGTCCGGTGATATGCGTTTCAGCTACATCAGCGAGCCATCGCGCACGCCGCGCCGTTACCGGTGCCAGCCGGATCTGGTGCTGCTTTCGCGTGCGGCGGCGCAGGGGCTGGAGCGTATCGACCAGCTTGCGGAGGATGACGTGCTGAACGTGCGGCTGCTGATACGGCCGGCGTATACATCAACGCTTCGCACCGACGCGGCCTTTGCGCAGTTGCGGCCGGAGTGCGCGCCCGAGATTACTGGCGGCGCCGAAAACGGCGGCGAGATGGGCGCGTTGAATCACGAGCGATTCCCGTACAGGCTGTCCAATCTCAAGATTGCCGTCGCGGAATATCTGCCATTCGGCACAACCGCCGGCGTGCAGTTCGTTACCTGATCGCCTTGTGCGTACCTGGAACCATCGTGCGGCCGCCCGCGCGATTCACAATGAACGGTATCGCGGTTCGCGATGCCGGCTGCCCAGCAGGTGGGCGGCCTCGATTATCAGAGAAGAGATCTCATGAAGGGCGACTTTTCCAGATTCACATTCGACCAATCCAAGCACTACAACGGCGTGCTGATGCAGCAGGGGCGTGTGCAGCTCGATGCCGATTGGAACGAGCTTGTGGAGATCGTCTCGCATCGGCTCGACATACAGGCGGCCGATCTGATAGGCACCAGCGGCGCGCCCAAGAGCGATCCCGGGTTCGAGCTGGCCGCGCGCAGCGGGCTTGGGTTTGATGGTCGCGAGAACTTCATCGCGGTGTCGCAGGTGGTTGAGGTTGGCCTGGCCGGCGTAAGCGCGTGGACAATCGAGGCGTGGATCGAGCCGAAGCGCGGCGGCGGCGGCGGGGCGTTGTTCAGCCTTTCCGGGTACTGCACGGTGACAATCGAGATCGATGGCCGCATCTGTGTGCGTCCGGATGCCTCGGCGATGGTGCCAACCTCCGGGCCAAGCGACGCGCAGATCGAACCCCTGTACTCGGCCGTGGCCGTGCCGTTCGGCGAACGCTCGCACGTGGCGGTGTCGTGTGATTCGCGCGGCCGAAGGATTTATGTCAACGGCGTTGTTGCCGCCGAGGACACGCGCGGCATGGTGCCGCTTGGTGAAAGCGCAACGCTGATGATCGGCGCCTCGGGCACGCTGGATACACGTTCGGCGCATTATGCCGGCGTGATCGAATCCTTCCGCGTATGGAGCAAGGCGCGCGATGCCGCTGCTGTGCGTGATGCGATGGAGCTGGATCCCAGCGACGACGAGGAGGATCTGGTCGGCTTCTGGAACTTCGCCGAAGGCGCCGGCAGCACCGTGCGCGATCGCAGCCGTTTCGCCAACGACTGCAATCTGGGCCACGGATTCCGTGGCGGCCGCCAGCCGTGGGTTCACGGCATCCGCATCGGGCGTGGCCGGTATTACGTGGACGGGCTTCTGTGCCGCAACGACGAATCGGTGGCGCTGGACGATCGATGGGGGCTGCCGCCGGAACTGGCCAAGAACGAGTGGGCGCGCGAGCCGGGCTACTACATGGCCTACATCGATGCGTGGGAGCGCCTGGTGGTTGCCGCGCAGGACCCCGGGATCCGCGAGGTAGCCCTTGGCGGGGCCGACACGATGGCGCGCCTGCAAACCGCCTGGCAGGTGCGCCTGCTGCCGGTGAGCGGGCCGGAGCAGGTGGATTCGCGCGAGAAGCGGCTGCGGATGCTGCATGCGATGCGCCCGCACAGCCGGATGCGCGCCCAACGCGCCGCCACCACGGCCACGCTGGATAACACGCTGTACCGCGTGGAGGTTCATGATGCCGGCGGCGCCTACGGTTGGCCGCGCCATGCGGCGCCGGGCGTTACGCCAACCCGGGTGGTGAATGTTGATGCCTCGGCGCGCCGCGTGGTAACCGAGGAATGGATCGTGGACGGCGTACCCTGGCGCCCGGGGCAGTTGCTTGAGCTGTACAGCGCGCAGACCGACGAGCAGAAGCGCCCGGGCGTGCTTGTGCGTATCGACGCCGCCAACGCCGAGGATCGTGCCCTTACGCTGGACCAGTTCCCGGCCGAGATGGTTGGCAACACCGGCCTGCGTCTGCGGCGTGTTGCAACGTTCAAGTGGGCGCGCGACAACGCGGCCATCGCGCTGCCGATCACGCCCATGCAGCATGGCAGCGCGTTGGTGAACGTGCGGCACTCGGCCGCCGATACGTTGCCGATCAACCCGGCGGACTGGGTGGAGATCTGCGACGACGCCACCGAAATCAATCACATCGCGCAGCCGCTGTACAAGGTGATCGATATCGATCGTTCGTACATGCAGCTTACGCTGGATCGCGCCTCGGATTCGCCGATCGGCAAGGACGCAGCGCGGCATCCGCTGGTGCGGCGCTGGAGCCAGTCCGGGCGCGGCACCGCCAGCGGCAGCGCCGAACTGGTGGGCGGTGCGCTGCTGCTTACCGAGGGCCTGTGGCACGATCTGGAGTCGGGCGTGCAGGTGACGTTCGAGGCCGGGGGCTCGTACCGCAGCGGTGACTACTGGATGATCCCCGCGCGTTCGATCACCGAGGATATCGAGTGGCCGCGCGACGGCAACAGCCCGAAGGCGATGATCCCGCACGGCGTGCGCCACGTGTACGAGCCGATTGCCCTTGTGCACCTGCGGGGCAATCGCACGCAGATCGAGGACCTGCGCACGATCTTCTCGCCGCTTTCCGGCGGCTATCTCAGCACCACCGGAGGATCGATCAGCGGATCGCTGCACGTGGAGAAGAATCTGGAGGTTGACGGCCACGTGCGCCTGCGAGGCAACCTGGACGCCGGCCTGGTGAGCGGAACCCTGGCCGACAGCATCGTTGGCACCCGCCAGTTGGCGGCGCGCAGCGTTACGCCGCACAAGCTGGCATACGAGGTTATCGAGAGTCTGGTGCCGGTTGGCGCGATGATCCTGAGCGAATCGATGGTGCCGCCGGTTGGCTACGAGAACACCGGGCTTGCGCTTCCGGTGGCGCACCCGGATCCGCACTGGCACCGCGTAACCGCCATCCCCAGCGATACGGCCGAGTGGTTCAACGCCGTGGTGGTTGGCCCCAAGGTGTATTGCTTCCTGGCCTCGGGCGAAACCTGGGAGTACGACATCCTGAAAAACTGGTGGCTGCCCAAGTGCGAGATGCCCGCCCCCAGGCGTGGATTTGGCGCGGCGACAATCAACGGGCTTGTGTACGTGGTGGGCGGGCAGTACCAACACGGCGCCGAAAGCGGTCGCCTGGATGTGTACGACCCCCAGAGCGACACCTGGAGCACGCTGGCGGAAATGCCGACCGCGCGACGCTCGCCGGCGGTTGCCGTTGCCGGCGGCAAGCTGTACGTCATCGGCGGCGAACGCCGCGCCTGGTACGGCCAGCGAAGCGTACGGGCCAATGAGATGTTCGATCCGGAAACCAACAGCTGGTTCCACTGCAAGCCGATGAAGCGCGCCCGCGCCGCGTTTGGCGTGGCGGAGTCGCATGGCGGTATCTACGCGATCGGCGGCTCGCGCCGGTGGTTCTTCTTCTTCACGCGCGCGCTGCGTACCAACCACATGTACGATCCCGGCGTAAACCAATGGGTGCGTCGCCGCCCGATGCCAACCGCCCGATACGATGGTGGGGTTTGCACCGTGAACAACCACGTGTACGCCATTGGCGGCCATGGCCGGCACGGCATCGTGGGCACCAGCGAGGAATACGAGCCGGATGCCGACAAGTGGGTGCGCCGCACGCCGTTGCCGGTGCCCAGGCGCGACCTGGTGGTGCGCGATATGCACGGGCGCATTCTGGTGATGGGCGGTGTGACCCCCAACGGCCGTACCAACGGATTTGAGGAGACGGCGTTGATGGCCCGGTTGTATGTGCACAAGCGAGGGGAATACGGCAGGGCGGAGTATCTGCTGGAAGAATAACGCCCGATGGCGTTGCGCCCGCCGCGGGCGGGCGATGGTTCCCTTCCCCGGAATCGAAGCGAGAGATTTAACACGTAATAAACACAACGGTGAACGGCCGTGGCACTCTACTTCTCCATACAGCGCTGGCAGATGTTTCTGTTCCTGGTGCTGGCCGCGCTGCTTGGCGCCGCGCTGGTGATCCTGGGCTATCTGCTCTGCACCGACAAGATGGCCGCGGGCGGCACCAAGGATTCCATCTCGATTGCCGGCATCCATATCCCGGGCGAGCCCAAAAACGCCGCCGGCCACGCGGCCGATTCCGGTGACCGCGCCGTTATGCCGCCCGTGGTTGTGCCCGGCGGCAGCCCTGCAACCCCCGCGGGCGGAAGCCCTGCCGCCGCCGCTGGTGGCAGCCCGGCCGCGTCGGACGCAACCGACAAGGACAGCGACACCGCCAAGCCGCTGCCGCCGTATGCTTGCGGCGTGGATGTTTCGCACTACGACGGCCCCATCCGCTGGACCGCCGTGCGCGGCAACGGCATCAGCTTCGCGTTGATCAAGGCAACCGAGAGTGTGGACCTGATCGATACGCTGTATCGCTTCAACTGGCTGGAGTCGCGCGGTGCCGGCCTTACGCGCGGGGCCTATCATTTCTTCGATCCCGAGTCCGATCCCGTGGCGCAGGCGCAGTTCTTCCTGGACAACGTCGCGCTGGATTCGGCCGACCTGCCGCCGATTCTCGACGTGGAGATATCCAGCGGCGTGGACAACGTGACGCTGATCTCGCGCGTGCAGACCTGGCTGACCACCGTGGAGCTCAAGTGTGGTCGCCGACCCATCATCTACACCGATGCGGCCTTCTGGAACGCGCACATGACCGGCAACTTCACGCGCTACGCCCTGTGGATCGCCGATTGGAACGTTACGGCGCCGCGCCTGCCGGTTGGATGGGGCCGGTGGCAGTTCTGGCAATACAGCGAACGCGGTCGTGTGGCGGGCATCAAAAACCTTGTGGACCTGAACTACTTCAACGGCGGTGTTGGCAAACTGCTGGCCTATGTGGCCATCAGCAGCGGCAGGGGGGTGGGCGGTCTTAACTGAGGTGCGCACACCGCTGCAA
Source organism: uncultured bacterium (assembly GCA_966128725.1). Classification (GTDB taxonomy): domain Bacteria; phylum Bacteroidota; class Ignavibacteria; order OLB7; family OLB7; genus JAFDZV01. The sequence continues at coordinate 12,899 of CBHYLN010000082.1, forward strand.
ACCGGCCCCCCGCCGGGGGCCAGAGCGGGCATACACTGTACACACAACGAGCACGGCGCCAATGCGCCGTGCTCGTTTTCGTTCTACTGCTGTCACAGGGCTTCTTTCAGGTCACTGCCCCTGCCTCAGGCCGTCCCTGCCTCGGCGGCGTCCTGCAGATCAAAGGCGCGCGCGTGCCAGGCTTCGCCGGCGGGGCGTTCCCAGCGTCCGGCGTCGACGTCGGCCACGCGCTGCGCGGTGCGGTCGAACACGATCGTGTCGCGCGATACCGTGCCTGCCACGGCCATCTCGGCAAATGCATCGCGTGTTGTGCAGTGCACGCCGTCGGTGGCGCGGTACGCGATATCGGGGCTGTCCACCAGCTCGATCCCCATCGTTCCGCCAATGCGTGCCAGCTCGTGCACAAGGCTGTCGATCGAGCAGCCGGAGGGGGGCAGGCGCGATTCGTCCACGCCCAGCAGCAGGAACTGATTGTACCGAAGCTGGTAGCCGGCGGTCAGATCGCGGCGATGCGCCGCCCACGACTGCAGGAACGTCTCCAGTTCGGCGCGGAGCTGCGTGGTTTCCGTTTCGTTCAGGGTGCGCTCGGCGTGGAACGTCCACAGTCGTGAATCGCCGGGCAGTTGTTCAAAGGGGACAAGGCTCATGTCATCACCATCTTCATCGTTGATAATCGCGGTATGCGATATGAAGAACGTATTGCCGGCCCGGGTGTTGCGTTTGAATGTGCAAGCGCGGTGCCGACCGGATTGCGCCAACAGGAAGTGCCGGCCGTACGCGCACCACGCGCGCACATGCCGGCACTGCTGTATTACTCCGATTGCCGTGTTTCCGGCTGCTTAGCGGTCTGTTGAAATAGCTCAGTACCTCAGACTGTTCAACAACAGTCTGCTAGGCCAGCGCTACTTCCGGGGCGGTGTACGGCATGTCGAACGCCTCGGCAACGCCCTGATGGGTTACCACGCCGTCGATCACGTTCAGGCCCGGCAACAGCTCGGCGTTCTGGCGAAGCGCGTCGCGGTAGCCCAGGTCCGCCAACTGCAGCATGTACGGCAGCGTGGCGTTGGTAAGGCCGATCGTGGAGGTAAACGGCACCGCGCCCGGCATGTTGGCCACGCAGTAATGCACCACGCCGTCGATCACGTACGTGGGATCGGCATGGGTTGTTGGGCGGGTGGTTTCGATGCAGCCGCCCTGATCAACCGATACGTCCACAATCACCGAGCCCTCGCGCATTTCCGGGAGCATCTCGCGGGTAACCAGGTACGGGGCCTTGGCGCCCGGGATCAACACGGCGCCGATCACCAGGTCCGCCTGGCGAACCGCCTCGCGGATGGCGTGCGGCGTGGACATCATCGTCTGCGTGTTGCGCGGCATCACGTCATCCAGGTACCGCAGGCGATACAGGTCGCGGTCGACAATGGTGACGCGCGCGCCAAAACCGGCGGCGATCTTCGCCGCGTTGGTGCCCACAACACCGCCGCCGAGCACCAGCACATCGGCCGGACGCGTGCCCGGGATACCGCCAAGCAGAACGCCGCGGCCGCCCATCGTCTTCTCCAGATACTTGGCGCCTTCCTGCGGGGCCATGCGGCCGGCAACTTCCGACATCGGAATCAGCAGGGGCAGCGAACGATCGGCGCGCTGCACGGTCTCGTAGGCGATCGCCACGGACTTGCTGGCGATGATCGCCTCGGTAAGCTCGCGGCTGGCCGCGAAGTGGAAGTAGGTGAACAGGATCTGGCCCGGGCGGATCAGGCCGTATTCCGGCGTGATCGGCTCCTTCACCTTGACGATCATGTCCGCTTCGCCGTAGACATCGGCCGGTGTGGCAACCATCGTTGCGCCAACACGGATGTAGTCATCATCGCGGAAGCCGGAGCCCACGCCAGCGTTGGTTTCAACGAGGACGGTGTGGCCATTCTTTACCAGCAGCTCGACACCGGAAGGAACAACGCCGACACGGTTCTCGTTCGGCTTGATTTCGCGAGGTACCCCGATTTTCATTGGTTGAGGTCTGTACTTGTTGGAAGGTATGAACTAGAGATCAGGTCGCGATCGAGTGCCGCCAGGGCGGCCACGGCGCCGGAGCCGGGCGGCTCCGTTGTTTCCATGGCAGTTGTTGTGCCGGTTGTTTTCCGGCGTGCCGCACGTTGTGCAACGCTTGGCCCGCGCGTAAGTGGAAACAGACCCGCAAATATAGGCGAACCGGATGTGAAAAAGCCCATCCATCTGGCAGATGAACGGGCTTTTCGAATCCTGGCGACGTTACGCCTTCACCGCGCAATGGGTGTCGAAGGCGTCGATAAGGTTCTGGGCAATCATTTCGGCCGTGCGACCCTCGATGTGATGGCGCGGGATCATGTGCACCACCTTGCCGTCGCGCATCAACGCGATCTGCGGCGACGACGGCGGAAAGCCGAGGAAGTAGTCGCGCGCGCGCTGCGTGGCCTCGCGGTCCTGCCCGGCGAACACCGAAACGGTGCGGTCAGGGAGGGTGTCGTGCGCCAATGCCAGGCGAAGCGCCGGGCGGGCGCTGCCGGCCGCGCAACCGCATACCGAATTGACGAACACCAGCGTTGTCCCCGGCTGGGTGATCGCGGTGTCAACATCCTCGGGCGTGCGAAGCTCGGTGACGCCAAGGCTGGTAACCTCGTCGCGCATCGGCTGTACCAGCGTCGGATCATACATGGGTAGCATCGGGACTCTCCTGTATCGTGTCGGTTAGGTTCTTGATGACGATCGTTCCGGAATTCGACGTTGTTGAGGGCAACGCTCAGACAATCCCCAAACTTACGGCGTGCCGGGTAGACGATGAAAGGCATTCGGCGCGTGTAATACATCCTCATAACTGAGAGTTTACTTGCCTTGGCGCATCTGGTGCGCTAGCTTCAAGCTCCGCCGGCTGCCAACTCCCGTGCATCACACGGCGCGATCCCGGCCTTCGGTTTGTTGCCGGGGCATTTGCCGCTTGTTGTTGCACGGCACGATCAACCTACACCTCTGTTTTATGGCCGAGAAACACGGCATCAGTTCCAGCGCTCACTCCAACGGAAGCCATGCCAATCCATCGCAGGCTGCCGGGGCGGCCCACGCCCCCGAATCACCCGCTACAGGCCAGGAGCGCCCCGAGGCCGGCACCGATGTGCCCGAACACGCGGCCGAATCCGTAACAGCGCTCGATGCCGCCACCGAGGCCGGCGCCACCGCGATGCGCACGGAAATGGCAAACGTTACCGATGCCGGGCCGGAGAGGACCGCGCCCGTGCGTCCCGGTTTGGAGCACCGCTCCGATCTTCGCGACGCCCGCTATTATATCAACCGCGAGTTGAGCTGGATCGGGTTCAACGAGCGCGTGCTGGCCGAAGCCGCCGATGAATCGCATCCACTGCTCGAACGCCTGAAGTTTCTGGTCATCTTCTCCACCAACCTGGATGAGTTCTTCATGATCCGTGTGGCGGGCCTGAAGGAGCAGGTATCGGTGGGCGTTGTGGAACTGCCGGCCGATGGTGTGACGCCGCAGGAGCAGTTGAAGGCAATCTGCGAGCGTTTGCGCCCGCTGCTGTTGCAGCAGGGGATGATGCTGGTGCGCGATGTGCTGCCGAAGCTTGCGGCCGCGGGCATCACGCTGCACCCGTTCGCGGAGCTTCCGGCGGCCGAGCAGGACAGGCTGCACACGCATTTCATGAACGAGATGCTGCCGGTGATCACGCCGCTGGCGATCGATCCCGGCCATCCGTTCCCGCATCTGCTCAACCGAAGCCTGAACCTGGCGATCGTGCTTCGCGATCCCCGCAAACACGTGGGGCCGGAGGAATTCCACTTTGCCGTGGTGCAGGTGCCAAGCGTGCTGGGGCGTTTCATACCGGTGTTTCCCGATGCTCCCGGCGACCAGTTCGTGTTGCTGGAGGAAGTGATCGCCGCCAACGCCGGCGCGCTGTTCCCGGGGCTGGATGTGCAGGCCTCGTACACGTTCCGCGTAACGCGCGATGCCGATATCGAGGTGGCCGACGACGAGGCCGAGGATCTGATGACGATGATGGAGGAACAGGTGCGCCGCCGCAAGTGGGGCGAGGCCGTGCGCCTGGAGATCGACGAACGCACGCCGCAGAACGTGCGCGATATCCTGATGGAGTCGCTGGAGCTTGAGCCGCTGGACGTGTACGAAACGCGCGGCCCTCGCAACCTTGTGGACTTCATGCAGTTCTACAAGCTGGATTACCGCGACCTGAAGGACCGGCCCTTCAACAGCCGCGTGCTGGAAAGCTTCCGCGACGAGGAGCGCAGCATCTTCTCGGTGATCCGCTCCGGCGATATCCTTCTGCACCATCCGTTCGATTCCTTCGCGGCCGTGGTGGATTTCGTGCGCGCCGCCGCGCGCGACCCCAAGGTGCTGGCCATCAAGCAGACGCTGTACCGCACCGGCGGCGATTCCCCCATTGTCGCCGCGCTGGTTGAGGCCGCCGAGAACGGCAAGCAGGTTACAGCGCTGGTTGAGCTGAAGGCCCGGTTCGATGAGGAGAACAATATCGTGTGGGCCAAGCAGCTTGAGCAGGCCGGCGTGCACGTTGTGTACGGCCTGATCGGGCTGAAGACCCATTGCAAGATCTCGATGGTTGTGCGCAAGGACGACAGCGGCAGCCTGCGAACCTACATCCACGCCGGCACGGGCAACTACAACCCCTCCACGGCGCGGCTGTATACCGATATCGGTCTGTTCACGGCGAACCCGGCGTTCGGCTACGACAGCGTCAACCTGTTCAACTATCTCACCGGCTACGGCTCGCCAGTGGAATGGCGGAAGCTGGTGATGGCGCCGTTGAACCTGCGGTCGCACATTCTGGCGATGATCGATCGCGAAGTACGCTGCCATACCGCCGAATCGCCCGGCCGCATCATCGCCAAGATGAACGCGCTGGTTGATGACGAGGTGATCCGTGCGCTGTACACGGCCTCGCAGGCGGGCGTGCAGATCGATCTGCTTGTGCGCGGTGTGTGCTGCCTGCGGCCCGGGCTGCCGGGCGTCAGCGAAAACATCCGCGTGTACTCCATCGTGGGCCGCTTCCTGGAACACAGCCGCATCTTCTACTACCGCAACGGCGGCGCCGAGGAAGTGTACATAGGCTCGGCCGATTGGATGCCGCGCAACCTGAACCGCCGCGTGGAGCTTGTGGTGCCCGTGGAGGACCCCGCCAACCGCGAGCGGCTGAAGGACATCCTGGCCGTCTACATGCGCGACAACGTGAAGATGCGCGAGCTGCGCTCCGACGGCACCTACACCCGGCGCCAGCGTGCCGCCAACGAGCCCGCCTTCAACGCGCAGGAGTATTTCCTGTCGCAGATTCGCCAGAGCGATCCTGCCACCGAGGGTGCGCCCAGACCCAAGCGACCGGGCAAGGGATAACGCGCCAGCGTTGCGCAACGATTGCCGCGCGACCGCAGCAAAAACAAGAAGAGCGCTCCCCGCGAATAGTTGGGGAGCGCTCCGTGTTTAAACTACTCGGTACTTCGTTACTCGGCCGATACTCTGCCGGTCATCCCTGTAATTGAGAGCGTCTGAGTTGGATCATTAATGTTCGTGAAGCTGACGGCCTTTTCCTGTGAGTACTCGGCGTTGTTATGTGGCCACTCGGTAAGGTTGTGGTTCACCATCTCCAGTGCTTCGTCACTGCGATAGACGGCGCCGGGTTGGCTGCTGACCGTGATTTCCGCGTAGAAAAACAGGCGGCTTGTGGCAGGGAAATCGCTTTCAGCCTGATTGGCCGTTATCGTTGATTGCACGGTTGAAGGGTACAGCGTCCACGAAACGGTGCCAAGTTCCGGATGCTCGCCTGTTGCTGTGAAAGCCACCGCCTTCAGCGTTGTTGACGTAGGATCGTCGGAGTTTGATACCGTCTCGAACGTTGCATGGCTTTCGTACGCAACATCATAACTATTGCCGTCGATTTCGGCGGTGCTCATGCCTGCTTCTTTACAACTGCCACTGCTTCCAACCTCACTTTGATAGTTGCCGGACACTTGCGCGAACAGGTTCGACAATGTGATGATGATTGCCGCGAACGCTAATACAAGCGCCGCCGAGGTGATTCTTCCGATACGTTCCATAATAGAACTCCGAAAAAGAGATGAATGGGATTGTGGATACGGGCATGCCGTAGCCACGAAGTGAATTGAGACGAGTGCCGGAGCATGTTCTCAGTTCGCTTCGTCACCGCATGAGTCCCCCGGAGAAGAGAAGCAAGTGGTGTGATGCGTAATTGATGGGGCAAAGATCACTGCGCCGTGTACCGGAAACTTCTTCCCGATTGCTGCCGGCGTAAAAGCACCCTGAGGGGTACCGCCCAGGCCCAGCCTGCCCAGGCATGGGCACGAGGAATGGTGCGCCGGCCGTTGCCAGGGCCATTGAATCCCGGAACAGCGCGCGGAACAGGAGGCGTGTTCGTGTTGCCCACGCTGCCCGTATATTGCCGCGCTGCATGGAAGACCTACACGCGTTCATAACGGCATACGGCGGGCCGGGCCTGCTGCTGGTATCCTTCGTGGCCGCCACGTTGGTTCCGCTCAGTTCGGAAGTTGCGCTGTACGGCGCGCTCCGCATGGGCATGCCGGGGCCGGAGGCGCTGGTTTGGGCCACGGTGGGCAACTGCCTGGGTGTGCTTGCCAACTACGGCCTGGGGCGGTGGGGCAGCGGCACCTTCCTGCGCCGTTCCATGGAAGGCCGGGGGGCGCGCAAGGCCCTTGCCTGGAGCCAGCGCTACGGCCGCTGGAGTCTGTTGTTTTCCTGGTTGCCGGTCGTCGGCGATCCGCTTACGCTGGCAGCCGGCGTGATGCGTGTGAACCTGCTCTTCTTCATGGCCACCGCGTTCAGCGTGCGCCTGGGGCGGTATGCAATCCTGGTGGCGCTGGCTTAGCGCAGCGCACACAGCCGCATGTGGCGGCGATACTCTCTCGATAACTTCCCGAAGCGATTCGCGCCGTTGGCGCCTCGCCGAGATACATCTCTCTTGAATCCTATTCCGCGATGAAACTCGTTACGTATCAATCCACAGGCGCCGCCCGCGTTGGCGCCATCGTTGGCGATCGTGTTCTGGACCTGGTGACGCTTGCCGCCGCCGCGGCCGTTGATTCCGCTCCGTTCGGTTCCATGCTTGCGTTGGTGCAGGCCGGCGACGGCGCAATGGAGCAGGCGCGCGCGCTGGTTGGCGCCGCCTCGGCCGAGGCCGTGGAAGCCTCGCCATCGCTTGCCGAGCTTACGCTGCTTGCGCCGATACCGCGCCCCACCTCGATGCGCGACGGGTACGCATTCCGGCAGCATGTTGAGGCCGCTCGCCGCAATCGCGGCGTGGAGATGATCCCGGAGTTCGATCTGTTCCCCGTGTTCTACTTCACCAATCACCAGGCCGTTACAGGCCCCGGCGACGTGCTGGTGCAGGACGAACATCTGAACCGGTTGGACTTCGAGCTGGAGGCCGCCATCGTGATCGGCCGCGAGGGCCGCAATATCAAGGCCTCGGAGGCGGATGACTACATCGCCGGCTACACCGTGATGAACGATTGGAGCGCCCGTGCCCTGCAGATGGAGGAGATGAAGCTGAGCCTGGGGCCGGCCAAGGGAAAGGATTTCGCGACGTCGATCGGGCCGTGGCTTGCCACGCGCGACGAGCTTGCCGCGCATCGCATCGCGGGCGAGTCCGGCGAGCGCTACGATCTTACCATGATTGCCCGCGTCAACGGCACCGAGGTTTCGCGCGGCAACCTGAAGGACATGACCTGGACGTTCGCGCAGATTCTGGAGCGCGCCTCGTACGGCGTTACGCTGTATCCGGGCGATGTGATCGGCTCCGGCACCGTGGGCACCGGTTGCTTCCTTGAGCTGAACGGCTCGAAGATCACCGACAACTGGTGGCTGAAGGACGGCGACGTGGTGGAGTGCGAGATCGCCGAGCTTGGCACGCTGCGCAATACCGTGCGCCGTGTTGGCCCGTAGCAAAGCACCCGTGCGGGTATCCCGATGTTATTCTCTCTCTGGAAGGGGCGCCAATGGTGCCCCTTCGGCGTTGTTGGCCAGGCGTGTGGGGGGAATGCGGATTCATTTCGCCATCACGCATGATCCAGACCACATAACCCCGCGCCAACGCAGCGCAGGCTGAAGACCTGCGCCTACGTGACCCGCCCGTTATCAATGATGCATTTCGCCATCACGCATGATCCAGACCACATAACCCCGCGCCAACGCAGCGCAGGCTGAAGACCTAAGCCCACTACACGATCAACGCCAAACAACGACCACTTAACAGACGGTTTTTTCATCGTATTCGCCGATTTCCACTTTATCCACTATCAACCACTTCTCGCCGATTGACGGATTCTTGTTACTTGCTTGTTACCGAACAGGTGTTATCTTCGTGGCATACCGAACGGCATTTACCAATGTATCGACCCACACCATGAGTGTCAAACTTCGCGAGAAATCGCTTGCCGATGGCCGCACAAGCCTGTATCTCGATGTCTACCACAATCGGAAACGGACCTACGAGTTTCTGAATCTCTACCTTACCCGTGAGAACAAGGGCGGTAAGAATCGTGAGACCCGGCAATTGGCCGAGCGTATCCGTGCCAAACGCGAGTACGAGCTGCTTGAACACAAACACGGCTACGCGAGCGAACGTCGTGGGAGTGAGGATTTTCTACGGTACTTCGGCGTGCAGGCACTGCGGCGTACACCATCAACACGGCGTCTTTGGTTGATTACCGAGCAGCATATCCGGGCATACGCTGGCGACACTATTCTGTTCGAGGGGATAACCAGGGAATGGATCGAGGGGTGGCGTGCGTATCTCCTGAAGAACGTTGGACCGAATACGGCGGCAATGTACTTCAACATTGTGAAGACGGCGCTTCGTGCGGCTGAACGCGATGAGATCATTGCGACAAATCCCGCTACGAAGGTTGAGGCGATTCGGCAGGAGGAGACGCAACGGACATTTCTTACCGAGGAGGAGTTGAGCACGCTGGCGGCCACACCATGCCGTTTGCCCATGGTCAAGAGTGCGTTCCTGTTCGCGTGTGCTACCGGGCTGCGGCACTCCGATATCGTTGCATTGACATGGCAGTCGCTGCGAGACGGCACGGTGGAGTTCCGGCAAACCAAGACAAAGGCAGTGGAGTATCTTCCGTTGTCAGCGGCGGCACGGGTATTCCTACCAGCGCCGGGCAGTGGCAATGCACGGGTATTCGAGCTTCCCGACCGTATCGCAACAGTGGAAACGGCGCTCCGAAGGTGGGCGGCCGCTGCCGGCATCACCAAGCACTTGACGTTCCATGTCTCACGGCATACGTTCGCCACGCGGCTGTTGACGGCCGGCGCGGATATCTACACGGTCAGCAAGCTGTTGGGCCACAAGAAACTCGCGACCACGCAGATTTACGCAAAAGTCGTCGATGAAAAGAAACGGGCGGCGGTGGACTTGTTGCCGGTATACGAGTCGTCATAGGATGGCGGCGGCGGTCACCCGTGCGTCTTACCCGTGCTCCTCTCGCACGCGCTTCAGCAGTTCCCCGAACTGCGAACCGAAGGTGTTCGTGGTGTCCGTACCGGCCGGTGCGTTCGTGTCCGGTTGGTTGCTGGTACGTCGCACATCGCGCAGGCATCGATCAAACTCCTCCTCGCCCAGGTAGACGCGCAGGGGCGCAACGAACTGTGCCGGGACAACGGTTATCGATTCGAGAAACGCGCAGATGTTCTCGCTGGCATCACGCGCGCCCGTGGCCCGCAGAAGTACCGAGACATTGTGCTGTGTCAGACCGGCGCGTTCGCGGATAGCGGCAAACTCCCAACCGCGAACACGCGGATCGTTCATGCGCGTGTCTGGTGATTCGTCCATGGCATCGCTGCTCTTATCCTGGTTCATTGCTCGCTGCATGGTTGAGGAGCATTTGCGTCCGATTGAGTCCGTGCGCCCGGCACTCAGCCAAGGATATCGATTCATCCACTGCGATGCAATGCGCACCATACGACCGTCACGAGCGTGAACGCCATCGGAACGCCACCGGCTCCAGGTTTATCCCGCTCCAGGTTTATCCCGGCGTACCCTGCTCGGCCTGGCGAACTTCATCAAGCAATGCATCAAAAATGTCTTTGCCAATCGCATCGCGATAGGCTTCAACCACAATCGGTTTGACGGCCACCATATCCTCGTAGCGAAGCAACGTATTGGGCGTGCAGGGAATCGGATCGCGCACGTATGATTCATCGCTCATCCGCCGCGAAAGCCGCGCACGGGAGTACCCTGCCGTTTCCCGCACGTGGAGAAGTTGCCGTCCGCTCACGTTCAGTACGGATGTCGCTCGCCGTGAACGCCGAGCGAAATGCCGTTGCGTAGGCTGTTCGGGACGCCGTTGTGAGATCCTGGAAGTTTTACCGTTACCGTTCATTGTTCCGTTCCTCCGAATCGTGTTTGTTCATGCCAACCATCCGTCATCACCGTTGCCATACCCGGTACCGTTGCCAACGTGCCAATCTCCGCGCCACGGCAACGTAAGCCGCTGCACACCCCAAAACGCACTGCCAGCACCCCAAAACGCACTGCCAGCACCCCATAACGCACTGCCAGCACCCCATAACGCACTGCCAG
>CBHYLN010000083.1:0-23309 GCA_966128725.1 uncultured bacterium
GGACGACCGTGCCACCACGGCACGCGCCAGAGTGTTGCTCAGGGCCGGGAAAACTCACACTACATGGGGGAAGCCAATGCAGTATCCTCTCGACCTCAAGTTCAAGATTCTCGCCATTGCCTCGCAGATCAGCGTCACCGATCCCAGCGGCAACCTTGTATGCTATGTAAAGCAGAAGGCGTTCAAGCTGAAGGAAGACGTGACGGTGTACGCCGACAAGGAGCAGACCAAGCCCCTGTACACGATCAAGGCCGACCGTATCATCGACTGGAACGCCAAGTACGCGCTTTCCACGGCATCGGGCACACCGCTTGGCGTGGTGCAGCGCCACGGCACCCGCTCGCTGTTCAAAACCCATTACGTGATTACCGACGGTGTTGACAACGTGATGGAGATCCACGAGGAAAACCCGTGGGCGAAGTTCTTCGATGCGCTTCTTGGCGAAGTGCCCATCGTCGGCATGTTCACCGGATACTTCTTCAATCCGAAGTACCTGATTACACGCATGGACGGAACCCCGGTGTTCCGCGTGACCAAGAAGCCGGCGATGCTGGAAGGGAAGTTCATCATCGAGAAGCTCGCCGAGGACGTAGGCGAGATGGATGAAATGCGCGCGTTCCTTGCCATCATGATGATGGTCCTGCTGGAGCGGATGCGCGGCTGATCCTTGCGGCTTCCTCCCCCAGATGCAAGCTGCCGTGGCGCCGCATCATGCGTTCACTCCGGATGCTTGATGCGGCGCTTGTTGCTTCGGGGAACCGATATCGATTCGTCGACACTAATCACCCCATCGTTCCGCTTGCCGGGTTCTCCCTGTTGCATTTCCGCGCGTACGCGGATATATCTCCATGAAAACACTCCGTGCTCTGTGTGTTGCGGCCGGGTTGCTGGTTGCCACTACCGCCGTGTTGCCGGCCCGCGACCTTTCGCCGTGCGCCGGCGTGCCGGTTGATTCGTTGCCCCGGTCGGACAGCCTTGTCCCGGCCGTTGCCGAGCCGGACAGCGTGCGCCCGTATGTGGCCTTTCCGGCTCCGTTGGATGCGGGCGAGGCGCGGTGGTCCGTTGGGCTCAGCGTTGCCACGTTGCCGCGCCTGCTTGTGGAGGAGGAAGTAAACCAGTCGCCGATGATCGATGCCCGGCTGCTGCTGGGGTTGCCGTGGAATTTCGCGGCTGCGGCGCATCTCTCCAGCAACATCTACGTGGCCAACCACATCAGCGCCGGGCTGCGTTTAGGGCAGAACATCGGGCCGATTGCCGTTGGCGCCGGCCTTGATGCCGCGGTGTGGTTCGGCGCGTTTCATCTTTCCGGGTTCGACAACTCGGTGGGCGGCTCGATGGCCTACCCAAGTCTCAGCCTGGGCTGGCACACCGGCGAGGTGCTTATCACCGTGCAGGCCGAACTGCAGTACGTGTTCACGTTCCGGCAGCTTGCCGGCGAAACCGAGGTGTCGTACAACCACGATCGTATCACCGGAACGGCGCTGGCTGTGTACATGGAGCAGCCGCTGTGGAAGAATCATCACGTGCTGCTTGGCGCCAAAATCTCCAATGCCGATTTCTTCTATCAGGGATGGATGGCGTTCAGCACGTTCAAACGCCGCCAACTGTACCCGGAACTGTTCTTCAATTTTCTCCTGCGCTGATGTACCAACCGCTGAAATCCCGGGCAGGCCATTGGCCGCCGCCGGTGCTGGGTGTAATGCCCTGGCTGGGCGCGATGCTGGTTGCGCTGGTGCTTGCCTCCTGTGTGAATCAGGCAATCGACCCGGCCTACGAGATCAACGAGGAGCGCACGCTGCCCGGCGCGGTTGCTATTCCGCCGCCCGTCCGCCCACGGCTGGAAGGGACGTATCTGGTGGTGGGCGCGGTGCGAAGATTTGGCGACACCGTGGTGCTGAAATGGGGCGGCGACGGCCTTTCGATGTTCTGCGGCAACACGGCGTATGCGTACACCAACGGCGGCATGCTCGACAGCGCGGTGCAGATGGTGGGCTACTGGCGGAATGCCGCCACGCTGGTGACCGGTGACTTCCAACTTCAGATCACCAACCGCGTACTCATTCGCGCGCTGATGGATTCCACACTGCCTGTTCCGAAACGCTTGACGATCGAAGGCAGCTACAGCGATGGCCTGCGCGCCACTCCGGACCAGTTCTCGTTGCAGTATCTGGCGCCGCTTCCGGTACCAACGCGTCCGTTTCTGATCATCGGCCACCGTGCCGGCGGGCGCAACAGCGACTACCATCCGGTATCGGAGAACACCCCCGGCATGGCTCGGTTTGCCGAGCGGTTGGGCGCCAACGCCGTGGAGATCGATATCCGGCTGACCCGCGACAACGTGCCCGTTATCTTCCACGATGAAAACATCTCCACTCGACTGGTGCAGCAGGGCAGTTTGATCGGGCCGGTGTCCAACTACACGCTGGAGCAGTTGCGCACCTTCGCGCGCCTTGTACGCGGCGAACGCATCCCCACGCTGCGCGAGATGCTTGATACCGTGTTGCTTGCAACCCGGCACCAGTTTGTGTACCTGGATATCAAAACCGCCGACGTGATTCCCCTGATCGCTCCCATTCAGGACGAATACCGCGCGCGCGCCGCCGCGCTTGGCCGGCAGCTGGAAATCCTGATCGCCATCACCAGCGACGAAGTGCAGAGCGCGTTTACAGCGCTTGGCGATTACCGTTCGCGGCCGTCGCTGAACGAGCTGGGGCCCGATCAGGTGGAGTCCACCAACTCGGTGATGTGGTCGCCGCGCTGGACCCAGGGCATTCTTACCAGCGATATCGCCCGCGTGCATGCCGCCGGGCGGCGCGCCATCGTCTGGACACTGGACGATCCGAAGTTCATCCGCTCGTACATCACGCAGGGTGATTACGACGGCATTCTCACCAACTATCCGGGCATGGTTGCCTACGAGTACTACATGCGGGGGGTGAAATGATGTCGGGCGTGTTGATGATACCGGGCGCATTGCGGGGGATCATTGCCGCCGTGGTTGTGATGGTTGTGTCGGCGGGCGTGGCCAGGGCTCAGGTCGACACCTCGTTCGCGTTGCTGGTGAGCGGCGCCGTGGGGTTTGGCGTTAACGTGTCGCAGGAGATCCTGCTGCCCCGGGAAGCCGACAACCGAGGCCCGAACGCAACATTCCGTGTGCAGTGGAAACCCGATCACCGCCTGCGTGTTGGCCTGGAGACAGGATTGATGCGGTTTACCTCGGCGGCCGGTGTTGTTCGCGATTCGTCCGGCGTCACCGATCCACGCTCGATTTATCTGGACGGCGTGCCGCTGCTAATCACGTTTTCGATGAACTTCGATCGCCTTACCATCAACGCGGGCGCGGGGTACTATCTGATGCTTTCCTCGCTGCGCGGCGAGGGCGCCGTTACGTTCAGTTCGCAACTGGATTACGGCATCGCGTTCTCGGCCGAATATCTCTTCCCGGTAACCGAGCGTCTTGGCCTTGGCGGCGGCGCGGGCATGTACGGCGCAACGCAGTTGGGGCAATACCTTGCCGTGGTGCAGTTGCGTGCCCAGTACCGGCTGGTGGATTTCTGAGGCAGCCGAAGTGATGGTGCGCCGCTGTCGGCGTGCAACATCTGGCATCCACGAGGAGGCCATGTATCAACCTTGGCGCCAGCGCCCACATGCACCGGCGTAAAATCGAAGCGCCCCAGGGAGATATGCCGTACGGCCTTCCCTGGGGCGCTTCCTTGTTCGTCATAAACGGCCGACGTGGCCGCGTATCATGCCGGGGTTAATGCACCACCGTCACCATGCGCGTGGCACGGCCGGCCGGCGTGGCCAGCGTGATCACATATTGCCCGCTTGGCAGCAGCGTTGCATCGAAGCGCAGCGTGGCGGTGCCGGCGTCGAACCGGCGATGGTCGGCAATCACCGCCACCTGTTCGCCACGGGCATTGTGCAGCGTAACGCTTGCCACGGATGCCTGCGGCAGCGTCACCGGGATCTCGATCATTCCGGAGGCAGGGTTCGGCTGCGCGCCGATTGCCATGCCCGCGAAGTTGCCGGTTGTGGCAACGCTGCTTGTTACCTCGTTGCCCAGCAGCCACGCGATCGACTTCTCCATCAGATCCGCGCGCACCGTGGCGTCGCCGATGCCCTCCATGCCGAAGCCGAAGTACACCAGGCGATACGCACCGTTGGCGAAGCGCAGGCCCGCGCCCTTGCCGTCGTTATAGGTGCAGATGCCGATCGCGCCGGTGCCCGGGGAAAACTCGTCCGGCGTATCCTGGTTGTTCACGCCGGTGTTGATGCGCGTGTTCAGCCCGTTGGTGATCGGGTCGCCGTTGGTTCCCTTCACCGTGGTCAGCGCCGAGTTTCCGTCGGCCAGGTAGTTGGCGCGCAGCATGTTGCGCACGAACTCAGGATCGGCATAATACCCAGCGGACTTCGCCGCGGTATCCTGAAGTCCCCAGGCGATCTCCGCGCCCGCGAGGAACAGGCGCCCGCCTCCGTTGATGATCGTCTTCAGCAGCGCCACATCGCTTTCGCCCAGCACGTTCTTGCCGGTTTCCATGGCAACCACCTTGAACGACGACAATGTGAACATGTTCTCAACGCCGGCGTCGAGAATGAAGTAGTTGCGATCGGTTTTGCCGAGCGCTTCGTCGTACCGGTCGGCGATTTCCGCGCGGCCCTCGTCGCGAACAAGCACGGCGATATCGGCCTTGCCGGAGAAGAGGCGGAAGGTCTTCTGCACCTCCTGATGTCCGTTCGTAAGCTCAACGGTAACGCGGCCCGCGCCCGCGCGCGTCCCGGTCGGAACGATCTCGGCCGCCAGGGCCGCGTCGGCGCCGGCGGTAAGGCTGATGCTGTCGCCGTTGGCAACTGTTGTGCCGCCGATCGTCACACTGCCGCTCCATCCGCCGGGAAGCTTCTTGTCGATAGTGACCTTGTACTTGCCGCTGACGTTGGTCTTCACCGCGCCGTCCCATGTCTTGGCGCCCACCTCGTCCGGCTGGATCGCAACCGGGGCCGAGGCGACCTCCAGGTTCAGAACCGGCCGTTGCTGGCTGGCGGCGGCCTGCAGGATCTCCTTGGTGTTGTCGTTCTGCACGAAGGCGATCACGAACAACTGATCAACGTTCCAGTTGGCGGCGTCGATCGTGTAGCTCTGCGTGATGGTCTTGGTTTCGCCGGCCGTAAGCGTAATCGCCGTACCGCCCACCGAGGGGAGCATCTCGCGAGCCACGTTATAGAAATCCTTCTCGCCGTTGGTTCCGGCGCTGGCGTAGTTATGGTGAGCTTCCACCACAACAATCTTTACCGTGGCGTTGGCCAGCGCATCGGTGCTGTTCACGCTTACGGTGACATTGCCGGTGGTGCCGGTCCGCTCCTCGGTCACGTTCAGCGTGATCGGGGAAGTAGCCGGCAGCGCCGCCAGGAATTTCGACTGCGCTACCGTGTCGGCAGCGCCGCCATCGTACCAGCCCGCCGAGGGCGGTGCCGTGCGGCCGCTCATGCGCACATGCGGCACGCCGGGCGAGCCGTAGTACGTAACGCGCCCATCATGCACGGCAACGTTTGCATCGTGCATTACGTCGCGCCCGGGATACCGCGAGCGGAAGCTGATGCCGAGCACGCGGTTCGGGTTCTGCTGCGTGAAGAACGCGTGGAACGTCGGGTTCTGCGCCGCGCACGGGCCGCAGCTTGCGTTGCTCAGCTCCTCGAACAGTATTATTCGAGGTGATTGCGCCATCAGCACAATCGACGCCGCAGGCAGGAGCAGCGCCGCCGTGATGGCGGTTCGTAGTGTTGTAAAGCCCATCATATCCAACCTCACTATGCGAAAATGATGAATCGAATGTTCGACTATCGAATGCGTGCGCAACGGTGCTGCACCGCATGCGCAACGCGGGCATCGAGGTGATGCGAACTGGCGGCAACTGGTTGTCAACCGGGGGCGGTAGTGCCGAACGCAAGTATACGGAGCATGGTATTGGAAGGCAAGGTGCCGGTGCCGTTTGAGCCGGCTGAATTCCAGTGTGGGCGCGGCGAATCGTTACGGCTACACCACAGGATGGGGGTCGATCCGGACAGCTTTTGCCGTAGTTTAGCGCCAATCGGGCATGCGCGGTCCGCCGGACAACACATGCGATCCGTTCACCAGGACAGGGGTTCCGTCTCCCATGCCATTACGTACCGTCGTTACAGCCGTTCTGCTCATCGTGGCAGCCTGCATTGCCTTGCCGGCCGGGTTGTCCGCGCAAATTCAATCGCTGCCAGCGTTTGTGGTCGATGGCGCGAAGCCGACCAATACATCGCGCCCGGTGCCACCCTCGGCCACATTCATGCGGGTAAACAGGGCCTGGTTTGATACGGCCGCCGCCGCACGTATCGGCACTGCCGAGATACGGGCGTTCCGGCTTCCCGACGGCTCGGCGCGCACATTGCGGTTGCAGCGGTTCGATGTGCTGGCGCCAACGGGCGTGGTGGTTGAAGGCACGACGGCCGGCGATCGTCCGGTAACCGATATCCGGGGCCTGTTCTTCCGAGGCACCGTTGACGGCGTGCCCGGCTCCTTTGTGTACCTGGCATTGTTCCCGGGGTTCGCCACGGGATATATCGAAGTGCCGCGCGCTGGCACCGAGCTGCCACAGCGTTTCCTGATTGCGCCGGACAACCTGGATAATCCGGTCCCGACGGTGATCGTGTACGACGAGGCCGACGCGCCAACCACCGGAACGCCGCCGCTGTGCGGCACCACCGACGGCTACAATCTGCAGCCCGGGCGCCTGGAGGATCTGCGCCATACCGCCGAGCAGCGCGCCCGCATCTCCGGCGGGGCAACCCCGGCAAGCGAGGCGATGCTGGTATCGCAGATCGCCATCGAGTGCGACGACGATTTCTATCGCGTGCACTCCAGCAATCTTTCGCGCGCGGCCAACTACGCGCTGGCAATCATGGGGGCGGCCTCGGCCGTGTACCAGCGGGATATCGGCGTTGCGCTCGAGGTGCCCTATCTCCGGATCTGGACCGCCGCCACCAATCCCTTCCCCGGCCCCAACGACGGCGATCTGCTGGGCCAGATCCGCAATCACTGGGAATCCAACATGCAGGGGATCGAGCGCACCTCGGCGATCCTGATGACCAGTTATCGCGGCGGTGTTGCGTGGGTGGGCACCATGTGCGGCGGCTTCGGATACGCGATGGCCGGTGAGGGTGGGAACTTCAACTTTCCTGCCACGGGTTATGTGTGGGATATCGATGTAACCTCGCACGAGCTGGGGCACAACTTCGGTTCGCCACACACGCACAGTTGTTTCTGGGCGCCGGCGGTTGACTCGTGTTATGGCGCCGAGGGCGGCTGCTTCGCCACGCCGAATCCCCGGCCCGGCACCATCATGAGCTACTGCCATCTCAGTGTGGGCACCGTGTTGAAGTTTCATCCGCGTGTGGCCACCTTCATTCGTGCGGCCGCGACCAACTATCCCTGCGTTACCCCGATGCCCGGGGTAAGCACGCACGATGTGGCGGTTGTTTCGATCGTTACGCCGGCCACCGGCGGCTCGGTTGTAAAGGGCGCGCCGTTCGCGCCGGTTGCGCTGGTGCGCAATCTTGGGCTGGTTGCCGATTCCAACGTCTCGGTGGTGTGCACCATTACCGATACATCCGGCGCGGTGGTGTTTACCGACACAAAACCCATTGCGGCGATTGGCCTTGGCGCCACGGCGATGGTGACATTCGCGGGGGCAACCATGCCCAACGTGGGCGTGTACCAGATTCGTGTGAAGGCAACAGTCGCGCTGGATTCCGCCGGTGTCAACAACGCGCTGGCGCGCCCGTTCCAGGCGCTGGCGAGCGCGCCGGCCGGCTCGATCACCGTGGTCCGCCCGAACGGCGGCGAGGTGTACGCCGCCGACAGCGTCGTGACGGTAACCTGGACGCAGACGGGTGTGCCCGAGGCCACTATCGACCTCTCCCTGGATAACGGCGTTTCCTGGCGCACGGTCCGTTGGTCGCAGACCGGGGATTCCGGTCGGTACAGTTGGACCGTGCCGGCAACGCCGTCCAGGCAGGCAATGGTGCGCGTCACCAACATCTCCGACTCGCGCATCAGCGACCGCAGCAACGCTGTGTTCACCATCGATGTCCCCAACGATGCGGCCCTGGTGCAGTTCGTTCGTCCGTTGTTCAACGACACCGTCACAAGCCCGTTTGTGCCCTCGGTGGAAGTGCGCAACAACGGCTCGAAGCCGCTGGAGAATCTGCCGGTGCGGCTGACGCTGAAGTGGCGTGCCGGCGATATCGTTGTGTACGACCACACGATACTTGTGCCGGCGATCGCCCCCGGCCAGCAGACCGCCATCCAGTTCCCCACAACCAGTGTATTGCCCGAGGGGAATCTTGTGATGGTTGCACGCACGATGCTGGCCAATGACCGCTATCCCGGCAACGACTCGCTGGGCCGTACGGCCGAGGTGATTGGCGGGATTTCGCCGCCGTCATCCATCACCGCCGACGGTCTGGACCGCGCAGCGGTTATCACCTGGGCGGCCTCCACCACCGCGGGCATTACCGGGTACCGGCTGTATCGCGGGCGCGATCCGGAATCCCTTACCCCAATCGCAACGGTACGCCCAACGATGCATGCCTTTGTTGATGCGCCGGTTGCCAACGATTCGCTGTACTACTACGCGGTGACCTCGCTGCGCGACACGCTGGAATCGGTGTACTCGCCGGTGGCGGTTGCCGATCCGGTGCATCAGATTGCCGGCGATACGCTGCGCCGCGCCAACCTGCTGAGCCCGGCGAGCGATGCGCGCGACATTCCGCTTCCGGCCAACCTTGTCTGGCAATCGGTGCAGGGCGCCGAGCTGTACCAGATACAGATCGCCGCCGACCCGGCCTGTGCCGACGTGATCGAGAATTACATTACCGCGAAGTCCGCGCCGCTTACGCCCGACGCGCTTACCTACGGCCAAACCTATCACTGGCGTGCCCGCGCGTTCAACAACAGCAGCACGGGGCCGTGGTCGGCGATACGATCGTTTTCCACGGGCCAGAGCTGTGCGGGAAGCGCCGTGGTATTTGCCGGCAACGGCAGCGGTGTGCTGGATACCTCGCTGGCATGGGCAGGCGGGCCGGTGACCGTCGAGTTCTGGACACTGGTGAAGGCAGGCGACCTGGGGCAATCCTCGACGTTTGGCGTGGGCGCGGCCGACAACACCGGCAATCGTTTCCAGGCGCATGCGCCGTGGTCCGACGGCACGCTCTACTGGGACTACGGCACCCTTGCCAACGACAGCGGCCGCATTACCGCCTCGTTGATCCCGTATCTGGATCGGTGGACGCATGTGGCGCTGGTTTCCAACGGTCGGAACTTCAAGGCCATCTATCTCAATGGCGAGCTTGTGGCCTCCGGCACGATTGCCAGCTCGCCGAAGGACCTTACCGGGCTCCGGATGGGCGCGGCCGCCGGCGGCGTGTATCCGTCGAAGTGCAGCATCGACGAGTTCCGCATCTGGGACCGCGTGCGCAGTGCCGACGAGATCCGGCGCGATATGTCGCGTTCGGTGGACGCCGATCCCGGCCTTGTAGCGCGTTATCGATTCGATGAAGGAAGCGGCACGACCGCCAACGGATTGAACCCGCCGGCCGCCGTGTTGCTGCCGAACACAACGTGGGCAAACTCCGGAGCCAAAATCTCGTGCGTGCGCGATGGTGATATCGGAGCCCCAAGCCTGTTGCTTCCCGGCGCCCAGGCTACCGTGCCCACCGCGTCGGCGGTGGTGTTCTCGTGGGGCACGTTGGCGGGCGCGGGCGCCTATCAACTGGAGCTGGCTCGCGATGCGTCCTTTACTTCCACGGTTGTCTTTGTGGGCAACATCGGCGTGCCCTGGCACAACATCGGGTCGCTGGAAGGCGATGGCACCTATTACTGGCGCGTGCGGGGGATAGGCCCCAACGGCCCCGGGCCGTGGTCGGCCTCCCGCAGCTTCCGGGCTGCCACCGCATGCGTCAGCCGGTCGTTGGTGCTGAACGGTACCTCGGCCATCGCCGATATCCCATCGTTTACCTGGCAAAGCCGTGCGGTAACCCTCGAGCTGTGGCTGTATGTGGATTCCGCCGATGTACGCGATTGCTGGCTGTTCTATACCGGGCCTGCCGACAGCGCGGCGCGCCTTTCGTCGCATGGGCCCTGGAGCAACAAGCGCCTGGTGTTCGATTACGGCGCCTACGGCAACGGTGGTCGTCTGGAAGTGGACTACGCCCCGTACCTGAGCAAGTGGACCCACGTGGCGATGGTATCGAACGGGAAAAACGCCAAGGCGATTTACCTGAACGGGCAACTGGCGGGCTCGGCCACCGTGGCCAGCCGGTTGCGCTGGCCGCGTACCGGCCTGGTGATTGGCGGCAACCGCAACGGCACGCCGTTTTACAAGAGCCGCCTTACCGAATTCCGCCTGTGGAACACCGCGCGCAGCGCCGAAGCCATTCGCGAGAACATGTACCATCGGTTGGCCGGGCATGTGTCCGGGCTGGTGGGATACTGGCCGTTTAACGGCTCGGCCGATACCGTGGTGCCCGATGCCAGCGGCTTCGGCAACAACGCACTGCTGCGTGGCGGCCCGGCCTGGGATACCGCCGCGCCGTTCCCAAGCGTGATCACGCCGGAAATCGCCGGCCCTCGCCTGGTGCTGCGCGACGCCAGCGGGGTAACCTATTCGGCGCCGGTGGGCTCCGGGCTGTACCAGTGGAGCGTATACGGCGGCACGATTTCCGGCGGGCAGGGCACACCGGCGATCACGGTGGATTGGGGCAACGGCACATCAGGGTTGGTGGTGCTGACCACCAATGCCGAGGGGTGCGATATCACCTCGGCCGCGGCCATCGCAATCAGCGATGGCTCCGGGGTTGCCGTTGCCGGTCGCGCGCCGGGAGTGCAGCTCGACGTACGGCCCAATCCCGTTGGCGGCGCGTTCGAGATCCCGGTAACGCTGCCACGGGCTGCGCAGGCACGGGTTGCCATCCACGATATCCGTGGCGAACTGGTTGCGGTTGTGGCCAACGCGGTGTTGCCGGCGGGCACTACCGTGCTGCGCTACGATGCCTCCGCATTGCCCAGCGGTGTGTACGCCGTAACGCTTCGCACCGAGCTTGGCCAAAGCTCAACAATGGTGACCGTGGCGCACTGATCGCCGCGCGCGCGGGCGGCACAGTCAACGCCACGCGGCCGGGATATGTGCCCGCTTCACAGGGTCAGATGCACGAAGCCCCGAAACAACCGTCGATGGTGTTTCGGGGCTTCCGTTGTTTGCTGCCACGTGCCGTGGTACAGGCCGTGTGGCGATCGCGTTGCGCCGTGCCGCTGCGTGGATATCGCGGCGTGCTGCTACCTGGCCACCACAAGCGTGGTGCGGGTCAGTTGTCCGTCGGCGTTCATCACAACCATGTAGCTGCCGTTTGCCAGGCCGGATACGGACACCGGGACAACGTGCGTGCCGGCGTCGGCCTGCTGATCCGCCACGGTGGCCACATGCTCACCAAGCATGGAGTACATGGTGATGGCAACATGTGCCGTCGCCGGCAGGGTGTAGGTGATGCTGGCGTCTGCGGATGCCGGGTTGGGGCGTACCAGCGAAATGCTGGCGCCGTTTGCGGCCACCCGATGTATCGCCACACCACTCTGCTTGGATACCAGCGGTACCTCAACCGCATGGAACACCGGCGCCAGTGCCGATGCCGTGCGCGCATGCACAATCACCACCAGGTTCCCGCGCTCAACCATCTCCACGTTCCCATCGAAGGAGAACGGGACGCTGGCCGATTCGCCAACCTGAAGCATGGTGCCTGCCGGCGTGTTGGAGCCAAGCGTCAGCGCCTGCCCCAGATAGTTCGGGAAGATTGCCCGGGCCACGTGCATGTTCTGCCACGACTGGTGAACAACCGTGCCGTTGTCGGTGTATTCCACCTGCGTGTTCTCCACCGAATCCTCCGTGGTCACAACATTCAGCGCCAACGACAGCCCGGAGCCAAGCACAATTGGTGATACCACGGTGACGCGTGCGGTGCCGCGCACCACGCCGCCGGTTACCGAAAGGTCCGTGACATCGATACGGAGCGGTGCGGTGGACGATTCGTCCAGCACATCGGCGGCGTAGGGCTCCCATTCCGCTGTGTTGAGCATTGGCGCGGATTTACCCTCGAACATGCGCCGGCCGATTGCTGCCTGTGGATAGCCCTCAATGCCCAGGCGGTCGATAATTGCCTGCCCGGCATCGGTGCGCATGGGTTCGTTGCTGCGGCCGCCGTGATAGGCGATGACGATCGCGCGTTCGCCCAGATTGGCGCGAAGCTGGGCAAGCGTACGCGCTCCGCCCGGGCAGTACCCGCACCAGTTTCCGGTGCCTTCCTCGATCAACACGGTGCTGGGCTGGGGTTGTACCTGAGCCTGAAGATTGTAGGGGGCGGCCAGTGCAATCGCGGCAACCGCGCCCGCTGCCATGTACCCGGTGATATGGGCGCGCAGGGTGATCGCGCGGTTTGTACGACGTGTGAGCATAATATCTCCGTATGCTGTTTCGCTTGAGGGATCGGGCCAGGAATTCTGTTGAACCTTGGGCCGGCTCCGGGCCGGCTCCGGGCCGGATACCGCTGCCGATCTGCCCCTACATTCCCCGATAGCGGCAACGTATTCCAAACATGCCCCGTACGGGCCTGGCTATTCCGTACCTGACAACGGAACCGCGCGGAAGATCACCAGGCCCGCCACATTTCCCGATAGCGTTGTGTCCCGATAGCGTTGCGCCCAGGCCGATTGCCGCTCCGTATGCCATGCCGCCAGCCTGTGGCATCAACCGTAGTCCGATGCAGTCCGCGTGGTGCTGTTTTTGTAACTTCCGGGCTGTTTGTTGCCCGTTGGCCGTCCGTTTTTTCGGACTGGCCGGTCGCGCGACCGGCAATCCAGTAGCGGCGGCGGCCACTGCCGGGCGTGGCGTTCAACGGCCGGCGGTTGTTGGGCAATGTCTTTAACCAAGATGGAACGAGATGGACAAGAAGATTCGTGTGCTGATCGCGAAAGCCGGGCTTGACGGGCACGACCGCGGCGCCAAGGTGATTGCCGCCGCGCTGCGCGATGCGGGCATGGAGGTGATCTACACCGGGCTTCGCCAGACCCCCGAGATGATCGTTGAGGCCGCCCTGCAGGAGGATGTCGACGTGGTCGGTATCAGCATGCTCTCCGGCGCGCACATGACGATCTTCCCCAAGGTATTGAACCTGATGCGCGACAAGGGGCTGGCCGATGTTCTGCTCACCGGCGGCGGCATCATGTCCGAGGCCGATATCAACGAGCTTCGTTCGCTGGGTGTTGGCGAGCTGTTTACTCCCGGCGCGCCCACAACGGCCATTGCCGATTACATCAGGCATTACGTGGCCGAGCACCCACGGGTGTAGGCGCCTGGGTGCGTCAGTGGTCCAATTCCGATTGATTCGGATCGTCGTCGGTGATTCAGGCATTCGATCACGCTTGCCGGAGGCATCCGCCGTTGCGCGGTGTGCTTCGGCATGCGGGCCGTGGCGCGATCGGTCGCCAGAATGCGACAAACATCGCCGGACAGGGTAGTACAATCTCCCGGCTCACTTATCACGCATCACGCTGCGTACGTGGCACACGAGGAAATCACACAGGAAGAGCTCGGCATCATCGGCCGATCCGATCGCATTCGGGAGCTGGTGGCCACTCTGCGCCAGGTAGCTCCCACGGATATCTCGGTGCTGCTGGTTGGGGAAAGTGGTGCTGGCAAGGAAGTGTTTGCCGGCGCGATCCACCGATTAAGCCAGCGCGCCGGCCAGCGGATGCTGGCGATCAACTGCGGAGCTATTCCGGAATCGCTGCTGGAATCCGAACTGTTCGGCCACGAGCGCGGCGCGTTCACCGGCGCGGTTGAAGCCCGCAAGGGATTGTTCGAATCGGCCGAGGGCGGCACGGTGTTCCTTGACGAGATCGGCGAGATGTCGTTGGCAACCCAGGTGCGATTGCTGCGCGTGCTTGAGGCGCGCGAGTTCACACGGGTGGGCAGCTCGGAGCCCCGCAAGGCCAACGTGCGGGTGGTGGCCGCCACCAATCGCGATCTGGAGCGCGAGGTGGAGCGCGGCACCTTCCGGCGCGATCTGTATTATCGCCTGCGTTCGGCGCAACTGCGCATCCCCTCGCTTCGCGAGCGGCGCGACGATATCCCGCTGCTGTTCGCGCATTTTGCCTTCCAGGTTTCCGCGCGGCTGCAGATCCCGTTTGGCGGGATTGCGCCCGAGGCGCTTGCGCTGCTGGTGGGGTATACCTGGCCCGGCAACATCCGCGAGTTGCGGAACTTCGTGGAGTTGGTGGTGACGCTGGAACGAGGGCAGAAGATTGTGGAGGAAACGGTGTACCGGCATCTGGACCTTGCCCGGCAGGACCATGTGGTTGACAGCGCCAACGCCATTGTGCATCTGGCCGGGCAATCACCGGAGCAGGCCGAACGCGAGCTGATCTATCGGGCGCTGATTGACCTGCGCAACGAGGTTGGCACAATGAAGCAGTTGCTGCTGAAGGCGATGGCCGCAACCGAGGTGGTTGCGCCCGCCCCCGTGCCATCGGTTCCGGCGTTGCCGCCCGCCACGGCCACGCCCGGCATCGAGACCGCGCTGGACCACCTTGCCGATCTGAGCCTGGAGGGGATGGAGCGCCGGTTGATCGAGACCGCGCTGCAACGGCATCGCGGCAACAGGCGTGCGGCCGCGCAGGCCCTGGGCATCAGCGAGCGCACGCTGTATCGCAAGCTGGTTGACTACAAGTTGCGCCTTGACGGTGATGATGACCAATCGCACGCGTAAGCGTGCCCGCCACGCGCCGGCACGGAATGGGCGCGGCGGATTTTTTCTGGTTGTTGCAAGGCAATGGGAACAATGCGACGGATGATCGGGAATACAACCATGTGGCCAGCGTTGCCGCGCGCCTGCCGGCCGCCGGTGCAGGCCGTGGTGTTCGCGATGGTGGCCTGCGCCGTGTTCCTGGTGAACGGATGTTATTCCTTCCGTACCGGCTCGGCGCCGGCGCATCTGAAAACAATCGGCATCGCGCCGGTTGATGACCTTAGCGGCTTCGGGCGCGGCAGCCTGCGCCAGGAGCTTACCGACGTTGTGCTGCGCCGCTTTCGCGACGACAACAGCCTGGGCGTTGTGGATCCCACGTCGGCCGATTCGCGGCTGGAGGTAGCCATAACAACCGTGCGGGCCAACGAACGCCTGGGCGTGTCCTCGGCCGAATACGAAACCGTGCGCGGGGTGTTGGTTGAGGTTCGCGCCACGTTCTACGACAATGTCAAGAAGAAGGCGATCTTCAAGGATCGCCAGATTCAGGCCCGCTCGCAATATCGGGTGGCCGAAGGGCCAGCCGGCGAGAACACAGCGCTTCGCCAGGCATTCGATCGCCTGGCCGACGAGCTGATCAACGCCACGGTGGCCGACTGGTAAACCGTCCGTGACACGGCGATCCGTGGCATGGTAATCCGGGAGCGGTAATCCGCTTACAGGGTTCCAACGGCGGCATCGTGCATTACGATTGGAGATGGCGCCTGCATAACCGCGGGCGTTCCGACCCGGTGATATGGATATCGCACTCCTGATTGTCTACGTATTCGCGCTTACGGTGCTGTTCGTGTTCGGGCTGCATGGCCTTGCGATCATCGTACGCTACGTGAAGCTGCGTCCGCGCGATCCGGTCGTGGCGCCGCTTGCGCGGCCGCTGCCCCAGGTGACGGTGCAGTTGCCGCTGTTCAACGAGCTGTACGTGGCCGAGCGGCTTATCGATGCCGTGTGCGCCATCGACTACCCGCGCGAGCTGCTGCAGATTCAGGTGCTGGACGATTCCACCGACGAAACCACCGCGCTTCTTGAACGCCTTGTACAAGCCCGGCCAGCCGAGGGGATTCGGATCGACCTGTTGCATCGCAGCGACCGCAGCGGGTTCAAGGCCGGCGCGCTGCGCGAAGGCCTGAAACATGCCACCGGGGAGTTCATCGCGATTTTCGATGCGGACTTCCTGCCCGATCCCGATTTCCTGATGCTGAGCCTGCCCCACCTTGTGGCCGATAGCCGGCTGGGTCTGGTGCAGGGGCGGTGGGAACATCTCAACCACGACTACAGCCTTCTTACCCGCATACAGGCGTTGGCGCTGGACGCACACTTCGCCATGGAACAGCAGGTGCGCAATCGCGCGCACTACTTCATGAACTTCAACGGCACGGCGGGCGTGTGGCGCAAGGAGTGCATCATCGATGCCGGCAATTGGCACTCCGACACGCTTACCGAGGATCTGGACCTTTCCTATCGTGCGCAGATGCGCGGCTGGCGATTTCTGTACCTCAACGATCTTACCGTCCCGGCCGAGCTGCCCTCGGAAATCAACGGTCTGAAGTCGCAGCAGTTCCGTTGGACCAAGGGCGCCATCGAAACCGCACGCAAGCATCTGCCGGCGCTGTGGCGCGCGAAGCTGCCGCTGGCGGTGAAGCTGCACGGCACCGTGCACCTGACATCCAATCTGGTGTTCCCCTGCATCCTGGTGATCGCGCTGCTGAACCTGCCGGTGTTGTTCGTGAAGCAGTCGCGGCCGGATCTGGCGGTGTACTTCGATATCATGAGCCTCTTCGTGGTCTCCTCGATATCCACGTTGCTGTTCTATCTGTTTGCCCAACGCGATATCCGCGAGGACTGGCAGCGCCGGATGCTGACCTTTCCGTTTTTCATGGCCGGCACCATGGGGCTGGCGGTGAACAACACGCGCGCGGTGATCGAGGCCCTGATCCGTCGTAAAAGCGCGTTCGAGCGAACACCCAAGTACAACATTCGTGTGGCCGGTGATCAATGGCGGAGCAGCCGCTACCGGTACTCGCGTGTGAAGTTCGAGGTTGTGCTTGAGATGCTTCTGGCGTTGTACGTGCTTGCGGCGCTGGTTGCAAGCGTGCACTACCGCGAGATCTCGTTGATCCCCTTCCAGTTGATGTTCCTTATGGGATTTGGGCTTACGGGGTACCTGTCGCTACGGCATGCGCTTGGCAGCCGTGTGCGCGTGGGGGCCGGCGAGAACCTGGGAACCCCCGCCGCCGACACCGTATAGGCCGGCATCGTCCGGGGCTGGCCACGCAAGCCCCGTGAGCCCGGTATGGCAGGCCTCGGGGCACGCATCTCAACCATCTCCCGCACGCCGTTGCCGGTACGATTCTTCCAG
Source organism: uncultured bacterium (assembly GCA_966128725.1). Classification (GTDB taxonomy): domain Bacteria; phylum Bacteroidota; class Ignavibacteria; order OLB7; family OLB7; genus JAFDZV01. The sequence goes on from CBHYLN010000083.1 coordinate 17,234, forward strand.
TACGCTTTCAACGTTGCACGTTCGGAGTTCCATATGACATTGCGCGAGCAGATGGCCGCCGCGGCCGAGATTATTCGCACGAAGGCCGGGGCTGATTTTGCCCCCGAGATCGGCATCATCCTGGGCACGGGGCTGGGCAGGTTGGTGGATGATATCGAGGCGGTGGCCGTGGTGGAGTACGCCGATATCCCGGGCTTCCCGCTTTCGACGGTGGAGTCGCACAAGGGAAGACTGATCCTGGGTCATTTGTCCGGCCGTCCGGTTGTGGCCATGCAGGGGCGATTCCACTTCTACGAGGGGTACTCGATGAAGCAGATCACCTTCCCGGTGCGTGTGATGCACGAGCTGGGCGCGCGGACGCTGTTTGTGTCGAACGCATGCGGCGGCATGAACCCGTTGTTCCGGCGTGGTGATCTGATGGTGATCGAGGATCACATCAACCTTATCGGCGACAACCCGCTGATTGGCCCGAACGACGATACGCTGGGACCGCGATTCCCCGATATGTCCGAGCCCTACAGCCACCGGTTGATCGAGCTTGCGGAAACCGTGGCGATGGCCGAGGGCATCCGTTTGCAGAAGGGGACGTTTGTGGCCGTGGCCGGGCCAAACCTGGAGACACGCGCGGAGTATCGATTCCTGCGGGCTATCGGCGCCGACGTCGTTGGCATGAGCACAGTGCCCGAGGTAATCGTGGCGCGACACATGGGCATGCCGGTGCTGGGGATTTCGATAGTGACCGACGAGTGTTTCCCCGATAACCTTGCTCCGGTGGATGTTGCCGAAATCATTGCCGCTGCAAATCGCGCCGAGCCCAATATGACGCGAATATTCGCCCGCCTTATCGAACGGCTGTAGCCTTCGATTCCGATACATCCCATGCTGTGCGGCCACGAATGTGGACAACATGTGGGAATGTGGAACGTGAAGCCTTGGTAACATTGGCGCCCCAACACCGGGGCGCCATTTCATTTTCGCCGCTATCCTTCCAGAATATCCGATTGTGGCCATTACGTAACATTGCCATAACACAACGATAATTTGATCGCCCCGGCAACCCGACATAGTTTCGTGCCTGCTTCAGCAACAAATACCGCTTTCCCGCAATCATCCCCGTGGTGGCCCGAAGCCGGAAATCACGCCGTGCCGCGTGCTGCCGTTCAGTCCAGTTGGTTCAATCTCTCCATGGTCCTTCGGTTGCCGATGTTCGCGGGCGCTTGTTACCATGAGGAGATAAAGGCAGGATAATTTGATGGCTGCCCATGTGTGGGGCTAAGTTGCAGTTGTGATAGCGTTCATGTGATGGCGTGCAATCGGCACACTGCCCGGTGTGCCGGGCAACGCAAACAAAATCTCCCGCTCGTAATCGCGATAATGCACATCATGGAATCCGCACAAGGCAACGCTGTGTATCCCGAAACAGTTGATCGACGCCGCATGTTACGCACCAGAAAAAAGAGCACCAGCGATTATTCCCGCGAAACCGAGCGGACAGTGGAACGATTGCTTGCGGAATTATACGACGCGCTTGGAATTCGGAAACCGGAGGACCTGTACGGTTCGGTGGTGATCGAAACCCGGTATCAGAACGGCAAACCCGTGGGGCAGGTGGACGTGCATGTGCGGTACGTGATGAAGCGCGAAAGAGATCCGGAATCGCGATAGCGATTTTGTTGCGGCGTGAGCACGAGCCGTGACAGGAACATGGTGGTAAGTGCCCAGCCGGCGCGCGGGCGATTGCAGACCGAGGCGCCGCATGGGTTGTACATAGATCGATAGCAGCCTGTTGAAATACCCAAAGGCCCTCGGACTGTTCAACAACAGTCAGCTGCAAGGCGGCCAAACGGACGCGAATGAGGCGTCCTTCCGGACGTCGCAGTGAGCGGACGTAAAGGCCAACGCAGCGGATGGCGTTGTTCAACAGTCTGATGGAGGAATCAGAACAGCACGGGAGCGTTGCGAACCGCAAGCCCTGTTGCCGGCCTGGCTACTGTTGCACAGTAGCCGCCGGCGGCGGGGCTTTTTCGTTTACGCACCGGCTGAATGCCAGCATCGGAATTCATGCCCGGCACCGGGCGCCGCGTTACACGCGGCCGCATCGCGCTATCGCCAAGCGGTACGCCGGTGCGATTCAGACCTGCCGGTGCCTTCGCCGACGTACAACGCCCCGCCTAGGCGCGCGGGCAAAGCTTTTCGGAATCATACACACTTTCTCTGGAGAACACATGAGGTACAGAACACTGGCACTGGTGGTCGCCGCCCTGTTGGGCATGGGTGCGACCGCGGAGGCTCAGATCGTTCCGGGCGCCGTTGCGCTCCCCGATTCGATTACCGGCACGCGCACGCTTTCGGCTGATACGGTATATCAGATGGTGAATACAGTGAAGGTTGGCCCGGGAGCATTGCTCTCGATCCCGGCCGGCACGCTTATCTACGGCAACTCCCTGGGAACCCGTTCGGCGCTTCAGATCGAGCGCGGCGGCAAGATCTACGCCAAGGGTACGGCCACCAAGCCGATCATCTTCACCTCGGCCAAGGCCCAGGGCTCGAAGGCCCCCGGCGACTGGGGTGGCATCATCATTCTCGGCAAGGCCGACATCAACCCCACCACCGGCGACACGGCCGTTATCGAGGGTGGCACCAACGGCATTTACGGCGGCACCGATGACGCCGATTCCAGCGGCGTGCTGGAGTACGTCCGTATCGAGTTCGGCGGCATTCCGTTCGCCGTCGACAACGAGATCAACGGCCTTACCCTTGCCGGCGTGGGCAACCGCACTGTGGTGAACCACATCCAGAGCAGCTACAACAACGACGACTCGTTCGAGTGGTTCGGTGGCACGGTGAACGCAACGCACCTGATCGCCTTCGGCGGTATCGACGATGACTTCGATACCGACTTCGGCTATCGCGGCCGCCTGCAGTTCCTCTTCGCCTTCCGTGATTCGTTGTACAGCGACCTTTCGGCCAGCAGCTCGTCGAACGGCTTCGAGGCCGACAACGACGGCACCGGCTCGGCCAACACGCCGATCTCCAAGCCGATTGTCTCCAACGCTACGCTTGTTGGCGCCTATCGCGACACGTCGATTGCCGCATGGCCGGCCGGCGACTTCACGCGCGGTGCGCACATCCGCCGCAACACCGACTACGGTCTGTTCAACACCGTGATCACCGGTTGGCAGGAAGCCATCCGTATCGACGGCACGGGCGTGAACCCGGCCAGCCCGCAGAACAGCGATCTGGCGGCCGAGAACGTGGTGATCACCGGCCGTAAGAACAACGGCACGGCCAACTCCGAGACTGTTGCCGCCGGTGGTGCGCTTCAGGGCACCGTGGACAACTGGTTCAATGCCGCAGCCGCTGGCAACACCCGCGCGGGCAACCACCCGTCGTCGCAGCTTACGGCGATCACGCAGACCGATCTGAAGAACCCGAACCCGATTCCGCTGGCCGGCTCGCCGGTTGCCAACGGTGCCGGTTTCACCAATGCACTGCTGAACGCCGGCAACAACTTCACGTTCACGACCACCACCTACAAGGGTGCCTTCGATCCGAACGTGGCCCGTGCCAGCCAGTGGGACATTCCCTGGACCAACTACGATCCGTTCAACACCACATACATCAAGCACCGTCAGGGCTGGAACCTTGTTGCGCTTGCCAACACGCCGGCCAACAACGACAAGAACGTGGTGTATCCGAACAACGGCTCGAACGCCTTCCGTTACAACAACGGCTACAGTGTCGACAACACGCTTGACGCGGGTGTTGGCTACTGGGTGCTGCTGAATGACAATGCCACCGCCGAGCAGACCGGCACCACGGTGTCGCTGCCGCGCACGGTGAGCGTTGTTGCAGGATGGAACCTGATTGCCACCGGCGCCAGCCAGCGCGCTCCGGTTGCCAACATCACGGCCACCGGCACCACGGTTTCCTCCAGCTACTTCGGCTTCGACAACGGCTACTTCACGGCCACGACGCTTGAGCCCGGCCGTGCCTACTGGGTCAATGTGACCACCGCCGGTACGCTGACGTTCAACCCGTAATCATCCCAGTTCAACTCAACATACATACCGACAATCCACATGAAGACCCTCCGATATATCAGCGGGGTCCTGGCGCTAGCTATTGCCGTTCTCGTAGGCAACGTGGCATACGCCCAGGTGAACTCCGACATCACGATGATCGTGCGCGACAACGGCACCAGCCGTGACACGCTTCGCTGGGGCGTGAACGCCACGGCAACCAACGGCAAGGACGCCGCACTTGGCGAAGACGAGCAGCCCCCGGCGCCGCCCGATGGTGTGTTCGACGCCCGCTGGGTTAACGTAACGGCCGGCGACGGATTCGGCCAGGGTATCAAGAAGAACTATCGCGCCAACAACGCCAGCCTTCGCGACACCTTCAAGCTGAAGGTTCAGCCGGGTTCGGGCGGCTATCCGATGACGATCACGTGGCCGAGCCTGACCTCCTACTTCGGCACCGCTTCGCTGAAGTTCGTGGACGGTGACGGCACGGTGTTCACGCAGGACATGAAGACGGCAACGAGCTTCACGTTCAGCAACCCGTCGGCCAACAGCTCCACGATCACGATCACGACGTTCCAGCCGAATGCCCCGGCAACGGGCATCTCGGCCTCGCCGTCGCCGCTGAACTTCGGTATCGTGAACTTCCCGGCTCCGGGCACGAAGACCGACTCGGTAACGCTGACGAACGTTGGCGCTTCGTCGGTCACGGTGGACTCGATCCGCACCACCGACACGCATTTCGTGGTCGCCACGCCGCCTACGTTCCCGCAGACGCTGGCACCGGGCGCTTCGCTGAAGATCGGTGTTGTGTTCACGGCCACGGCGGCCGGCGCCAGCACCGGTACGCTGAAGATCTACCACAGCGTTGCCGGCTCGCCGACCAATGTTTCGATGAGCGCCACGGCCTCCAACGGCGAAGGCATCTACTTCCCGACGACCGCGCGCAATCTGTTCGACAACCGCGTGGGCGTGTACAGCGACTACATCGGCATGAAGTACTCCGGCAGCACGGCGGTGCAGGGTATTCAGTTCAAGCTGAACATCCCGAACAACGTGCAGAAGGTGAAGAGCATCGAGCTTGGACCTTCGATCTCGGCTCCGGGCCTGTGGAACTTCGATTACGAGCTGACCAACGCCAGCTCCGGCGGCGAGGCCACGATCATCCTGTACGGTCAGGACACCACGGTGAACCTGCCGGCCGGCACCTACGACAGCCTGTTCCGCGTGCGTTACGACGTGAAGGACATCAAGATCTGCAACAACGCCCTTGGCGGTGATTCGGTGCAGGGTGTGATGTACCTGAGCAACGTGCAGTCCGTACTGGCCACCTCGCTTGGCGAGACCGCTGGCCTGGGTGTGGACGGCAACCGCGATACCGCCACCTACACGGTGTACAACAGCTCGTCGCGCGGCGACGTGAACTGCGATGACCGTGTCGACGTGCTCGACATTCTGGAGATGATCGACGTGATCCTTGGCCGCAAGACGTTCCAGCCGTGGCAGTTCAACCGTGCCGACCTGGCACCGTGGAGCCCCACGTGGACGCCGTCGGGCGTGCAGGTGTTCAGCGATGCCAATAACTATGGTGATGCCCGCCTGAACGTGCAGGACATCGTGTTGGTTGCCAACGCGATCCTGAACGAGCAGTGGCCCGACGCCGTGCAGTTGTTCCGTGCAAACGGTGGCAACGGTGACGACGTAACCGAGGGACCGATGGGAAGCCCGGCCCCGGGCGCGTCGATTTTCGACGTGAAGTTCATCTACACGATCGCCAAGAACGGCATCGACGTCCGCATGAACAACGTGGTGCCGGTGAAGGGCATCCAGATGAAGCTCAATGCCGCCGACGCTCCGGCCGATCTGGACGTTCAGTTGAACGCCGCCATCGGCAAGGATTTCACCGTGCAGAAGAAGATCGTTGACGGCCAGGTCCGCCTGCTGATCTACTCGCTGAGCGGCAACATCTTCGAGGTTGGCAATCAGATGCTGATGCAGATGCCGTACAACGTGACCAGCCCGAACACCTTTGGTGTGATCGAGCCGATCACCGT
>CBHYLN010000084.1:0-22738 GCA_966128725.1 uncultured bacterium
CCTCTTCGTCATCGCCATCTTCTCCCTCTTCGTCATCGCCATCTTCTCCCTCTTCGTCATCGCCATCTTCTCCCTCTTCATCATCGCCATCTTCTCCCTCTTCATCATCATCGTCATCCTCCCCCTCTTCATCATCGTCATCTTCTCTGCCCTCACTCTCGGCGACGTCATGGGGCTCATCATCGCTGCCCTCGCCATCATCATCCGCCTCTGCATCATCGGCGGCAGCGAACACTTCGGCATCCTGCACGTCGGGAGCAGCGGACTCATCGTCCAGTTCGATACTCCCACTGAGATGTTCGTTCTGGCCGGCGTCATCGGCATTCGCATCGTCAGCACCATCGGCATCGGCACCATGATCGGCGTGGCCGGCAGCGCCCACCGCGGCCTCGATGGTCTCGGCATCTGTGCCGGCCTCAACGGTGATCACCTCCGCCTTCTCCGGCGAGTACGCCCCTTCCTCCATCAGCTCCTCGATCTCGCGGAGCTTCGGCAGGTCGCTGATGCTGCGCAGGCCAAAGCTCCGCAGGAAGTCGTCGGTGGTACCGTACAGAAGCGGGCGGCCAACACCCTCGGAACGCCCGGTGATCGCCACCAGGTTCTTCTCCATCAGGTTCAGCAGCACCTGGTCGCAGTTCACACCGCGAATGGCCTCCACTTCCGGCTTGGATACCGGCTGCCGATACGCGATGATCGCCAGGGTCTCCAGTGCGGCGGGCGACAATCGGCGACGAAGCTTTTCCTTCGACAACAACGCCACGTATTCGCCGAAGTCGCGAATGGTAGCGAACTGGAATCCTCCGGCAACCTCCACGATGCGAAAGGCGCGGCCGGTGGCCTCGTATTCCTCGTTCAGCTCGGCGATCAGCATCCGTACCAGCGTCTGGTCGAGCGTGGGTTCGCCGTTGGCACGATCGGTCCCACGGGATTCCGGATCCCGCTGCTCGGCCTGCTCCATCGCTTCGGCCAGGTCCTCGGCCTGCAACACGGCAACGGCATCATCGGCCGGCTGTTCCGTGGCGTCATCGGCAACCGTCAACACCGCCTCGTCGGCAACCGCGTCGGCGACGCCTGCACCGGCCTCATCGGCGACCGGCTCACCATCGTCGGCGATGGGATCGCCACCGGCGAATTCGGCATCATCGTCGAACTCGGCATCGTCAACGGCATCGGCATCGGGGATGTCGGCGCCTTCCATCAGCGCCGCCAACGGTGGTATCTCCGGCTTCTCGTCCTCGCGCTCACCGGAAAGAAGGCGGATCAGCCCGCGCGCCGAAAGCGGCTCCTCGCTGGCGAAAATCATGGCCTCGATAACCGGTTTGAGAATCTCCGGCTCAATCGCTACACGAAACTGTTTGGACATCGGTCTTGATAAACTGAATACTGAACGTACGTGGCCGGCGGGCTCAGAGCTTGTAGAGGAGGATATCCTCGAAGTTGTCGTCCTGCTGGAAGGCAACGAAACGGTTCTTGATAAGCTCCAACAGAGCAAGGAAGGTTACGATGATGCCAACGCGCTCGATGCGATCAACCAACTCGAAGAAGGTGACCTGCGACCGATGCGTGAAGATCGAGAGGATGTACTCGGTCTGCTCCTCGACGGTGTAGCTGATCTGCTCCACCTCGTGGACGGTTTTCTTCGGAGCGCGATCCAATGCGCGTTTGAACGCCGTCAACAGATCGAACAGCGTCACGTTCTTCAGCGCATCCTCCGCGGTTTCCAGCGGAATCACTTTTTCATCGGCCTTGAAGAACTGGCGATAGTACACGTAGCGCTGTTCGTCCTCACGGCCCCGAAGCTGTTCGGCCACTTCCTTGTACTGCTTGTACTCCAGCAGGCGGCGCACCAGTTCGGCGCGTGGATCTTCCTCCTCCTCCTCGTCCGGACCGCGCTCCGGCTTGGGAAGCAGCATCTTGGCCTTGATCTGCATCAGCGTCGCGGCCATAACGATGAACTCGCCCGCCAACTCGAGGTCCAGCGCCTGCATTGCATGGGTGTACAGCAGGAACTCCTCGGTAATCCGGGCAATCGGGATGTCGTAGATGTCGAGCTCGTCGCGCTTGATGAAGAACAGGAGCAGGTCGAGCGGCCCTTCAAAATTGGCAAGCGAGACAACGTAGGGATTGGCACTCATTGGCGGCGAAGATACAAAATTGCCGATCCCCGGGCGGACGTTCGCGGAAGGTTCGATCGGTGTGCATTGGTGAGCGCAACGCCCCAGGCCATCATTGGAACACCTAAACATGGATGCCCCCCTGAGCGTGCACGCACACAGCATGCCCTGCAAAACGAACAAACCCGCCATGCGTGATGCATCACGGGTTTGCAGGGATTACCGACCAGGGCCACAGGCCGGCTCACCATGAAGTTGTTCGTCAGGGCAACGTCCTGCGGCGCTACAGCGTGCGGATGTAGGCGATAATCAGGTCCACCTCGGCATCGGTCAGTTCCGATGTCGTCCACTTGGGCATGTATTTCGTACGCGTCGAGTACCGGGTACCACCCTCGCCATTACGAATCTTCTCCCGGGCCTCACCAAGTTCGTTTTTAAGATTCTTGCCGGCAGGACCACCCCGGGCGTTGGCGGCATGGCAGTTCAGACAGAATCGGTTGTACAGCCCCTTGCCGTCGGTTGGGTGCGCCGCACTCCGAAGCCAGGCAAGGATTTCGTTCCACTGCTGCTCCGAAAGCATGGCGGTGGTGTACTTCGGCATCGAGTCCGGGAACCAGCCAACCGGACGGCCATTGCGCACCACCCAGGCGGAGTAGCCTGCAACTGGATTGCGAATCTCCCAGCCACGAGTTGTCCCTTCGCCTTCGGCACCATGGCACTTGGCACATTCACGTGCATAGAACTCACGGCCGCTCACCTTCGTGAGATCCACCTTCAGGCTGAGCAGGTATTCCTGAATCTTCGCGATGCCATCGGTCGGCATGTCCACCGGCTTCATCTCGCCGCGACCGAACCGGACGATCTTTTCGATCGAGTCATGCCCCTGAATACTTCCCGGGAAGGTTGATGTGCCAAGCGCGCTATCGCCATGGCATTTGGAGCAGTAGGTCACGAAGAGCTCGCGACCGGTTTTGGTGACAACATCCACCTTGAAGCTCTGAAGAAACTTCATGATCGAGGCGATGGCGCTATCGGACAATGCGGGAAATCCAGGCATCGCGCGACGACCGAAATGCACGATGGAATCGATCGGCAACGTGCGCCCCTGTAACGGCGTTGGCCAGATGGTGCTTCCCTGAGCACTATCACCGTGACAACGCGAACAGTATTGCGCAAAAAGCTGCGCACCACGTTCCAAGGTCGGCGGAGTGGAGTCCGGAGGAGCGGTTGTGCCGCCGCCGGTAACGGGCGTGGTAATCGGATCCGGACCCGGGTTTGGGCTCAGAAGTTCACAGCCCGCAAAAGCGAGAACGGCGATCGCAAAAGCGATTATTTCAGGAAGGAAACGCGGCCGCATTGGTTAAGAACCTCTATTTCATCCATCAGCCGGGCAACGCAACGGCGTGCCCGATGTGACTGCGGGGCATGCAGCTATAGAGGTATGATACGATCTCGGCGAAAAACGTCACGCTATACGTGACAAAAATCTACACGGGCCTGGTCCGGCGATGGCTAGATTTGCAGACATTGTCCATCAATACCCGGAGTACCAGCGTGGCAGATCAGTTCAAGAATTATATCAACGGCGCCTGGGTCGACGCCATCAGCGGCGCGGTTTTCGAGAATCGCAACCCAGCCGACAATGACGACTGCATCGGCACATTCCCGCAAAGTTCCGCGGCCGACGTTGAGGCAGCGGCGGCGGCGGCGGCCGAAGCGTTCAAGAGCTGGCGCCTGATGCCGGCACCAAAGCGTGGCGATATCCTGCGTGTTGCCGGCGACATCCTCAATCGCCGCAAGGAGGAGCTTGCCCGCGCGATGACCCGCGAAATGGGCAAGCCGGTATTCGAGACGAAGGGCGACGTGCAGGAAGCGATCGATACCGCGTACTACGCGGCAACCGAAACGCGCCGGCTGTTCGGCTACAATGCGCCGAGCGAGATGAGCAACAAGGTGAATCTCTCGTTCCGCATGCCGATCGGCGTGTGTGGTATCATCACCGCCTGGAATTTTCCGATGGCCGTCCCAAGCTGGAAGATTCTGCCCGCCCTGGCATGTGGCAACACGCTGGTGTACAAGCCATCGGAGGATGCTCCGCACAGTGGCAATCTGCTGGCCGAAGTGCTGGCCGAAGCCGGCGTGCCGCCCGGTGTGTTCAACGTTGTGCACGGCGCGGCCGAATGTGGCGCCGCCATTGTGGATCATCCGGCGATCAAGGTGATCGGGTTCACGGGCTCCACGGAAGTTGGCAATGCCATTGCCGGCCGGGCCGGCGCGCTGAACAAGAAGGTGTCGCTGGAAATGGGCGGCAAGAACGCGCAGATCGTGATGCCGGACGCCGATCTTGATCTCGCGCTCGACGGCGTGCTGTGGGGAGCGTTCGGCACCACCGGCCAGCGCTGTACCGCCACCAGCCGGCTGATCCTGCACGAGGATATCCACGATGACTTCGTCAATCGCCTGATCACAAAGGCCGCGAAGCTGCGGATTGGGCCTGGCCTGAGCCCCGACACCGAAATGGGTCCTGTGATCAACAGCGATCAGCTGGAGCGCGTGGAACGCTACGTCCGCATCGGCCGCGAGGAAGACGGCGCCACCTGCGTGCTGGGCGGCGATCGTGCAACCGAACGCCAGGAAACCGCACGTGGCTGGTTCTTCCATCCTACGATCTTCATCGACGTCACGCGCAACATGCGCATCGCTCGCGAGGAGATCTTCGGCCCCGTGTTATCGGTGCTGAAGGCACGCGACCTTACCGATGCCATCGATATCCTGAACGATACACCGTATGGGCTGTCATCCAGCCTCTATACGGCCAACGTGAACGACGCGTTCCGCGCCATTCGCGATATCGAGGCCGGCATCACGTACATCAACGTGCCAACGATCGGCGCCGAAGCGCACATGCCGTTCGGCGGAGTCAAGGGCACCGGCAACGGACATCGCGAAGGCGGCTGGACGGTGTTCGACATCTTCACGGAGTGGAAGACGGTGTACATCGATTACTCGGGCTCGCTGCAGCGCGCGCAGATCGACAACTATTGATCGACCCCGGCCACACTGCACGAAGGCGGCACGATAATGGCCGTTACGCGGAACACAGCCGAGCAATACCCGGACGGCCAGCCTCGTAAGAAACAGGGCTGGCCGTCCGCATTTGGCACACTATGTTTGTACGCCACACCGGCATTGCAACACCGATATCGTGCCGGCACATCTGACACATGCAACGTCATGGCAAACAACGCTGAGACCGCGGCCGCGAAGGCCAAACGCGCACGCGAGATCGCGCGTCTGCTGCGCGAGGCGTATCCGGAATCAAAAATCGCCCTTGATTTCGGCACACCATTCCAACTTCTGATTGCCACGATCCTTGCGGCGCAATGCACCGACGTGCGCGTCAACATGGTAACCCCAGCGCTGTTCGCGGCCTTTCCAACACCGCAGGCCTTTGTGGACGCATCTCAGGAGGAAGTGGAAAAGGCCATCTTCTCCACCGGGTTTTATCGCCAGAAGGCACGCTCGATAAAGGCCACAAGCGCGGCATTGATCGAACGCTTTGGCGGCGAGGTGCCAACCACGATGGAGGAGCTGCTTACGCTGCCCGGGGTTGGCCGTAAAACCGCCAATGTATTGCTTGGGCATTGCTTCGATAAGCCCGGCATGGTGGTGGATACCCATGTGAAGCGGATCAGCAACCTGCTGGGGCTTGTTGATACCGACGACCCGGAGAAGATTGAACACGAGCTGACAAAGCTGCTGCCACCAGCCGACTGGGTGATCTTCAGTCACCTGCTTGCCGATCACGGTCGCGCCGTATGCATTGCGCGCAAGCCACAATGCGCACGCTGCCCCATCTCCGCTCTCTGCCCTTCCTCAACGGTATAGCGCTGCTCCCCAGAACGTAGAACGGGGCACTGCCAGCATATGCTGGTAGCACCCCGTTTCAATCAATCAACACCGTTCAATCATCCGGTGATTTCGGCTCACGCGCCTGCCAACCGAACCGCGTCGTCTAGCGCACGATATGCAGGGAACGCGACAGCGAATACCCGCCGGCCCGAAGCACGCAGGTATACGCGCCGGCCGGCAGCCCACCAAGATCCACAACGGCCGTGGCCGGCCCGGCCTCGCGGTGCCCAAGCCGAACCGTGCGGGCATTGGCGCCGGCCGCATCATACAGCTCGATTGCCGCATCGCCGGCAGTGCCCATGGTGAACTGAATGGTGGCACGATCGCGTGCCGGATTCGGTACGGCTGTGGCCAACGTATACCCGGCGTTCAGCGCGGAAGCTTCCGATACGCCCGCCACCGGACGAGGCGAGTAGCCGGTCTGCACCACCTCGTTGTTGGCATCGTTCTGCACAAACGCCACGGCGTACATCTGATCGGCCTGCCAATCCTGCGGCACCGTATACACAAACGTCTGCGTCTTCACCTGCTCGGGCTCCAGCGCGATGTCCGTACCGGCGGGGTCGGGCACCATCTGGCGCATGACGTCGAAGAACTCCGATTCGCCGTTGTACCGTGGATCGCCAACCCACTGCGCATCGTGTATGAACGATTCCACCGCAACAACACGCAGCTTGTAGTCGGTGCCGCTTAAACCATCAGGGCCTGCGGTCAGCTTCACCATCACCGAGCACTGGTTCCCTTCCCGGGTCTGGGTAACCTCCATCTTCAACGGCGCGCTCATCTCCAGGCGCGCGTCCACCTTGTCGACCACATCACCTTCCTGCGTCACCGACAACGATGTGCTGCCGTCGGCCACGCCAAACGGAAGAGCGCTGACGCCATAAAACGTCTTGCGGGCGTTGTTCTGATCCTTGTTGGCATTGTAATACGGATCGCCCGGAAGCGGGATGTTGGCGTGATACCGGATCGTAACCACCTTGCCGGCCTTATCGCGAATCAGCTTGTTCAGAATAGGCGTGGCCGTGGTGCAGGGCTTGCACGTAAGGCTGGTGAACTCCTCCACCAGCACCGTTCTCGGGAACTGTGCCCGCGCATCGCTCGCTGCAATTACCAACGCAACGGCTGCAAGCACCAACAACGAAATGGTAGACGTATGCTTCATGAGGCTTTCTCGTTCTGTACTAAACGTTCAATAGTGATAACGGCCGCAACCAGGGGCAACGTTGAGCCACCACGCGCCGCCGGCATCCGCGTTCGGATGTGCGCCAATCGGCACACTCACCTGGCGGCCACTACCGGCGATCGCACAAGCACCGAGTCGCGGACAAACTGACCGGAAAGCTGGCTGCCAAACCGCGCGGCACCGGATTCGGTGAAGTCCGCAAGAGTGTGAACCGCCATCCATGTGGTCCGCCCGGAAGCAACGTCGATCAGCGAAACTCCGTACCGCACAATCACGGTTTTCTCGGTATATCCGCCCTGCGTCGTTTGCGTTACGGTTTCGGTCTCGGCCGATTTGCCAGTGGAATCGGGCGCGCCGTTGGCGGGATTCCGCTCGCGCTTCGTGGTTGTGGTCGAGGTCAGCGGCACTTGCCGTTCGTTCACCACAACGTTCTCAACGGTTAAACGAAGGTAGGCATCAACCCCGGACTTCGCAAGAACATCGCGCCGTTCGGCCTCGGTAAGAACACGGGTTGGGAACAACACGCCCGTGCTGGGAATGGCATCCATGCGTCGCCCACGAGTCTCGGCGACGATGGCGCGCTCGAGCGTTGCCCGCCATTGGAGATCGGCTGTATCAACTAACACCGCAACACGCCGAAATCTCACAGTGGCAAAGTCGGGATCCTTGAACGCGGTAATCGGTTCGGGCAGTTTCTCCTCGCGCACAACACCGGTACCGATACCACATCCGGCCAGAACAACCGCCAGCAGCAGTATCGCGGTAATCCATCCTCGAGTAATCATGACATCCCCCAACGTATCGTTGCTGAACCCCGCTCGGGCACCGTGCCCGGCGGTAGTGCCCCAGATGACCCAACGGGCGGCATGTGCGTTTAACCCGACACAGCGCTCCCCATGGCCGATGGAGCATGGGGAGCAGATCCTCTCCGGCCAGCGGAGCGCACGGCTGCCGATGCCCCTAACGGAAGCAGGCCGGCCTCCCATCTCTGGAAGCCGGCCTGCAAGCATAACCCGATATGTTCGGCGGCGCCTACAACTTGCTTGTAAGCGAAAGCCGGAAGCCACTGAACGGATTGATCAGCCGGCATACGCCACCGGTGCAAACAACACCACCACGCTCGGCACCATACTGCAAGGCCAACGTATGGGCATCGCCAATACGGTACGTTCCGCCAATCACCGGCCACAACCTGCGTCCGCCCTGTTCCTTATCGGTAGTGGTCCATTCCAGACGGGCGTTCACCGACCATGGTGAGCGTGCATACTCCAGCGTTAGCAATACGTTCTTGAATTTGCCTTCATATGGCGCGATGCCAAGCGAATCGTTGCCCAGCGTTGCCTTCTTGGAATCGTACACCTGCTGCAGCCCCAACCCGGCGTGCAGTTTATCCTGGCGGCTGAAATCGGTAAGCGACTCCAGCATCAACGTTGTGGCCTTATAGGTTTCCGAGGATGTCGCCGTTTCGCCGTTACCCTCTCCGTACAGCACGTTGTCCCTGCGCTGAAGACCAACGGCCAGCGTCAGATCGTCGTTCACCTCGTACTCACCGTGCAGATACATCTCCCAGAACGGGGAGTATCGAATATCCTTCAGTTCGGGGAACGAGAGCGGCGCGGAGTTCACCCGATCATACTCGGTATGCTTTTCACCGCTGGAATCGGTGACCATGCGAGCCTGCCAGGCATTGTGGCGGCTACCCGCGGTTGCCAGCAACGTGACGGTCATCCCGTCGGCCGGATACAGCAGGCCTTCGATCTGAAATCCAAGCTCGTCGCTGAAATCAATAGCGTGAGGATTACGTGCAAGAAGCGTCTTGTCGTGCTCCGGAATCAGCGTGGGCGCATTCTGGAATGGGAGCGCTCGGGTGGAACGTGTGCCGGTCTGCTGTTCATTCGGCTCCACCAGATCAAAACGGTAGTTCTTGTATTCGGCGGTAAGGCCGAAGTCCTCGCCGGAATATCCGAACAACCCATAGGCACCGTAGCCATCGCGGGAGGAGGTTGTGCGGCTCCGCTCAACACTGTCGATCTGCGTGCGCTTGTCGGCCAGGTTCAGGTACGCCCGGAAGCCTTCGGTATTCAGGTTCACGTAGGCCTCGCGCAGGTAGGCATCAAACGCCCGCGTGAAGCCACCCGGGGTTTTCCGTCCGCTGGCCGCCAGGAACGATCCGCCAATCCCCAGCTCCGACGTGGGCCGAACCTCACCGGAGGCCCCGCGCAGCAGGTACTGCTCGGTGCGCGCGAAAGTGAGGATGTCGGTATAGTTCATGACGCCGCCGTATGCGCCGGCGGAGAAGGTTGGGCGTTCGTAGTCCAGCTTCACGCCTTCGGTCTGAGTATCAAAACCCAGCGGTCGGCTTTCAAATGTGTTCACCACCAGGCCACGACCAACCAGGTTGTAGAACGTGCCGCCACGCACCCGCAGATTATCGCGGTGGAACTCGGCATAGTACTCCTTCAGGCCCAATGTGTCGCGACCGTACTCGCGGGGCTTGTCGGCCTGCAGGCGGAATCCGATCGTGAAATCGCTTACGTAGATACGCGAGTTGAACAGATTCTCCAGATACTCCTTGTGGATCTCCTGTTCCTGCTCGAATCGATCACCAACGCCATAACGGAATTCATTGGAAATCGAGTAGTCGATGCCGTTCTGCGCACGGGCCGAAAGCGGCGGCAGCAGGAAGGCGAGCAGAAGTGTCGGGATCAGCGTCCGGCACTGAAGGGCAAACGGTCTCTGCACGTTGATATCTCTTTTGGTTGACTGGGCTTGAAATGCAGCAAGCAGCGGAGCGGTGCAAAAGATACTAAGAACGCTCGAGGCAACGGAAGCATTGCAGCATGCTTCCGTTGTGGATCTGGCCGCGAGCTTCCACGAACATCGTGCTTGCTACATCACCGAAACAGAACACGCCGGGCCCACGGGAGTGAGCACCGGCGTTGAACGTTCGTCATATGGCCACACCGCTTTGCCGGCCGAGCAGCTCTCGCGGCTAGTTGCCCGGGGTAGCGTTGGCCAACTGCGTGAGCTCCTGCTCCATCTTCTCGGCGTCACCTTCAAGGTAGCCGTCGTGCTTGGAGTGCAGCGTGCCGTCGGCGTTAAAGATCAGCGTGTACGGCACGTTGTTCCCGTTCACCGCGCGAAACACCTCGCTGTTTGGATCGAGCAATACGGAGAACGTGTACCCCTGCGACTTGATATATGAGGCGACCTTTGCCATCGTCTTGGTGTTGTCGATCGAGATGGCGATGTAGGCGATCTTCTCCTTCAGCTTTTCGTAGATCGGCGCCATTGCCTTCATCTCCTCCTTGCATGGCTTGCACCACGTGGCCCAGAAGCTGACAACCGTCACCTTGCCCCGGCCCTTTTCGGCCACCGAGGTCTGCTCGCCGGACGGCGTTGCCAGCAGAGTGTTGAGCGTGGAGATATTCTGTGCCGATGCGGTAGCCGTAAATGCGGCGGCCAGGAGAACCACGGCCGTAAGAAGCGATCGAATGCTCATGTTAAGCCCTTGCTATATAGTTCGTTGCCTGAGTTCCTTGCGCTTGAATGGCCGCAGCATGGCGGCACCTGAAGCGGTTAGTTTCCTGCGACCACGCCTGGTTTAACGGCGCCTGTATGCCACCAAGGATAGGGAGGTTGCCAGAGATACGCAACAGCTTCTCCGACGGGCGCAGGACCACGTTGGGCACTAGAACGTGACACTGAGCCCAAGCGTCGGCAGGATCGGCAACATTCCAACATCGCGCTGCTTCAACGTGCCGTTCTGCTTATCCACGCTGAATGAACGCGAGAGAATATTGCTGTGATTGTAGACGTTGATCACGTCCAGGTACAACGCCCAATCCAGATTCCACCATTTGGTGTACACCGTTGCCCGTATGTCCAGGCGATGGTAGGCCGGCAGCCGCGCCGAGTTGATATTCGCCACCCCGCCGCGATCGATCGAGAACAGTGCCTCGCCAAACACATTCGAGGCGACCGCCGGTTGCTTGACACCCGAGGTATCGGTATTCATCACAACCACGGGATAATACCCGATGGCCGGTGTATACGGGAAGCCGCTTCCGAACTGAAAACTGCTCCCAAGTTCCAGCCACGAGTTCGCCCGGTAGTTGAGCACCAGGTTCAGCGTATGGCGCTGATCGAAATTGAAGGGGAAGGTTATGCCATCGCGATAACGGTTCGCCCAGGCAAGCGAGTAGCCAATCCAGCCACTTAATGGCGAATTGCCCCGCGAGCCGATCTTCTGCAGCAGAATCTCCACCCCATATGCTTCGCCGGTTGCGTCGTTTACAGGGGTCGACGTCAGCGAATCGCCTACGGTGGCAACGGGCGTGCCCCATCCGGTAGCCAACCGTGTGTCGCCGCCCGGCACTGGTGAGCTGACGTACCTGGTGCCAGTGAGCTTCTGCTGAACGATGAGATCGGAGAAGCGCTTGTAGTACGTCTCGGCCCGGATCTGCCATTCATCGTCCAACATGCGATCCAGGCCCAGCACATAATGCGTGGCACGTTCCGCGCGCAAGTTGGCAACCTCGGGCGATGTCAGGTCAAAGTACGTTTGCCGGTCCAGCAGCTTTTCGTAGCCCGGGGACTGATAATAGATGCCAAAGGCAGCACGGAGGGTTGTGCGGTCATCAATCACATAAGAGGCGCTCAGGCGCGGCACAACGTAGGCCCGGTCGATCAGTTTATAGTAGTCGAACCGCACACCCCCTTGCAGATACAGCCGCTCGCCGATGCCTATCCTGTCCTGCAGGAACGCATGTGCCCGGTAGTAGTCGATCGATGACTCCAGACTGTCCGGGAACGCATTCCGCCCCTGTGCCTGGCGCAACGCCTGCAGCACCGTATCCGGCTTGGCGGAGAAAAGCACGGCGGTACGGATGAAGTCCGTGCCCGCACCAAATTCCACCACGTGCCCGCCCAGTTCCAGACTGGTTTCGTTGCGCACTGTGTACTTCCGGAAGTTGAACCCGGCATTGCCGTCGCTGATGCCAAGCGCTGGCGGGTTTTCGGCCGTGATACCGCGTACACGAAGCGAATCCTGGATAGGCTGAGGTAGTCCGCGGATCAACGCGGCAACGCTATCGCGCGGCAGGTCGCCATATAACAACCGACTTCCACCCTCCCCGCCGAACTGGGTTTCCCCCTCGTTCTGATACCAGTTCACCAGAGTCTTGCTCAACACCCGCGCCGAGGGCGCAAAACGCCATGCAACACCTACAAGCGAGTTTGTAGAGTTGTCGTTGATACTGAACGAGTCTATCTGTGCTCTGTCGGCCCCGGACACCAGTTCGGTGGCATCCCTGCTGGTTATCGCGTTTACCACAAAGCTATGATCGGCCCACGGGCGCAGCACGGCCTTGAACTGTACATCACGAAAGTTGGGGAAGGCCACATCACCATCAACAAGCTTCGCCGAACGCGCTATTGGTCCCAGAATGAGATCGTAATACGTCCGACGCCCGGAAAGCAGCCAGCCGCCACGCATCCCACCCGGCAGCTCGCCCTCGAGGACAACGTTGGCATTGGTAGCCGAGGCATTGACTTTGCCGGCCACCGGCCCGCCTGTGCTGCCGCCCTCGCGATTCTGAACATCGAGCACCGCCGACAATCGATCGCCATACCGCGCCGGGAATCCCCCACTGATCAACGAGATTTCCGAAACCGTTTCGGGATTGAACATCGAGACAAAGCCATACAGGCGGTACGGGTTGAACACCTCGATATCGTCAATGACAATCAGGTTCTGGTCGGGACCGGAGCCGCGCACCACCAACTGCGAACTGAAGTCATTGGGAGCAAGTATCCCCGGCAACGATCGGAGCGAGCGCATCACATCCTCGGCAGCGCCCGGCAGATACTTCACCTCGCGAGGATCAATGCGCGTAACGCTGGTTCGTGTATCGCTGGCCGGCCGGCGCTTGCCATCGGCGCGCACAACCACCTCGCTTTGTGGAAGCACGCTGGCCAGAAGGATGATCCGAACCGCGGCAACCTCGCGCGCACGCACGGTAACAGGGCCAGCCCAATCCGTATAGCCCAGGCTGCGTACTGTCAGCCGCTGCGCTCCTGCTGGAACATCCTGAATCGTAAACGTACCATCTCGCTTGCTCACCGCGCCAAGCGTGCCCCCCTCGATGCGAATCGTGGCGCCTGGAATGGGTTCGCCCCCTTCGGCACGCACTACCCCGGTGATGCTCCCTGTGCCCGCGGAATTCTGCGCTTGCGCACCATGCACAAGCAATCCGCAGAGAACAAACAGCAGGGCAACATGGCGCATGATGCTCGTGGATCTATAACCTGTCATTGAGGGGAGTGTTCGGAACGGCACTGGAAGACCGCATCATTTGCGCCACCGTACGGACACACTGCGCTGTATATGGCATCGTCCTGATTGGCTGGCGTCGGTTGTAACGTAGCGACTTAAGTTGCCTGTTGTTCGACGAATCATCCCAGCGAACATTATGCCCCATATAGAAACAGGCGGCTCTTACACGTAAGGCCGCCCGTCTCGAATTTCGCTGATTCAACGGCGATGTGTTCGCACCTACTGCGTCACGAATTGGGTCTGACCAATTACCGCACCGCTGGGATCAACAATGCGTGCCATATACAGGCCGGCCGCCAGTCCCGCAAGCTCAACCGAAGCCTGAGTCTGGGGCTCGGCAACCACCATGCTTCGCACAATGCTGCCATGCAGATCGCTGATGGCAATTCGCGCGTTCGCCGGCATTGCGCCCTGCAACCGCAGCATGGAACCTGCCCGTACGGGGTTGGGGACCGCAGCCAATGTGCCGACACCTGGTGTTGGCGTGCCGGGCACTGCGGCCGCACGTTCGTAGTTGTAGTAGGCCGTGAATCGCAACGTTCGTATAAACTCGTTCGGGATCAACACCGATCCACGCTCGGTAAATACTGCCCGGAAATTCGCGCCTGCCTGTGTGCTCTCGAACACAAGGGAATCGATACCACGAAGCAGCGGGAAGGGCAACGAGATCGTCACGTTCTGACCACGATACCGCTGAATGCGTATCAGGTACATCTGCGAGAAATGTTGTACCCCGTTATTCTTTACCGAATCCGGAACGCCGCGAATGTCACGAACGTAGAAGTCCTCACTCCCATGCCCATCACTCTTCGCGAAGAACACATAGAACCCGTCCGGAGGAAAGAACGGTGGGATGATCTGCTCTCCCTTGGCGAAGTCGGTTGAGTCCGTATAGTCCGTTCCGAATCCATAGGCAAGACTCTGGCTGCCATCAGTGGCATCGTTGGTAGTGAAGACGATGTTGTCCGTCACTTCAACTTTACCCTGCGCATATGCAAGGCTACCGGCCACGACCATCGCCGCTATAGAAATCACCAGTGCTTTCATCATGGTCACCAAATGGTTATGAATGAGCCCGATCGCCATCGATAGTGCTCGTACCTCACGCCCGATGTCGCCCGTTTTAACGACGATGGGCAGGCCCTTGTTCAGGACCCGCCCATCGTTTACGAATCGCTGGCTCGGTCGAATCAATCAACCGAATCAATCGGCATGATTACTTCGAGACGACGATCTGGCGGACCTGCGTGAAGCCCTCGCCCGTCACCATCTTGTAGTAGTACACACCTGCCGGCAGACCTGCCGTGGCGAAGTCAACCGTCTGCTTGCCCTTGGTGACACCGTCGAACAGCGTTGCGACTTCGGTGCCGAGCGGGCTGTAGAGCGTGACGGTCACGCGCTGCTGCGTCGGAACGTTGAAGTCGAAGCCGAACTTGGCGGCAGCCGGGTTCGGGTAGGCGGCGCCGAGCATCATCTCGGTGGATGCCACGCCGGTGATCTTCACCGACTTGGTCATCGGATTCGAGATGGTGATCGTGCTGAATTCACCGTGAGTGAAGGTACCGACCACCTGTCCGGTGACGGCGTCGCTCACGACGTAATCGGCATCGGCGTTCTCAACGCTGAGGACAACCGGGTAGGTTGCACCCTGCAGGTTGACAACACGATCGGCGGTAACCTCTTCCGAAGCGCTCACGAAGCCGTTGTTATCGAAACGCACGTCGAACATATCCGTCGGCGGAGCCGGCGGCAGCTCGAACTGAGCGTTGTTGATACGGTTCGTGTTCTGACCGAAGTACAAGGTACCAACACGCTGAGCATCGTCATTGATGCTGAGGCGGTTGAGCGACTTGTACTGGTCGTTCACCGCAGCGGCCTTTGTCAGGGCGCTGGGCGGAGCGCTCAGGCGGTAGTAACCATCACCGTTGACCTTGATCCAGTAGCCATAGCCCGGCACGATCAACGAAGCCTGCTCGTAGCCACGATCGGTGAGGTAACGATAGACCTCACCAACACGCGACGGAGTCGGCAGCGGAGCAATCGGTCCGAAGTTCAGGTACTGCGGGTCAATCGACGTCGGCACCGACAGACCACCAACCGTGTTCCAGCCCTTGTACAGGCGGATCGCGAACGGCGTCTGCAGCTCATGGATACGGGTCACTCGCGTACCGGCAACCGTCTTGTCGAGCAGGTCACCGTACTTCACGAAGTAGCCAACACCCACCGCAACGGTGTCGTCGAACTGATACTGGTTCTGCGTGAAGCGTCCCGGCTTGCCCGAAGAAATATTCGGGAACACCGTGCTCGCACGAGCATCAGACGGTGCAACCGGCAGCGACACGAGGTTCCAGCCTGGATGAATCTCCGGGAACTGCACAACCGACGGGATCGTGTACTCGACACAGAAGCCCGTGATATTCGGGTCCTGAATCGTGAAGTAACGACGGGTTCCGCCGAGTGACGTAGCCTGGCGAAGGTTCGTGCTGAAGAAACGCCCGTTGATGTTATCGCGAACGAACAACTGTGCACCGTTCGGGAAGTCACGGGTATCGAACTCGACCACGAGCGGATAGTTCTGCGGAACGCCTGCGGAGAAGCGCACGCAGTAGATCAGCGTCGTGTTCGTCTTGAAGTCACGGATATCGATGCTCGACTCGCCGTTGGTTGCACGCGGCGTTACACCGCGAATGTCAACGATACCGTTGAACGGCGGGCTGTTGTTGTCGAATACCGGCGGGAAGAATCGTGCATAGAACGATCCAGGAACCGGCGGGCTACCAGCTTCTTCTTCGCCGAAGAGCAGGTCGACGCTATCACGAGCGCCAACACCCGTTCCGAAGGTCAGGTAGGTGGTATCCGGGCTCGGAGCCGAATTGCGCACCAACATCTGAATACCGCGAGGATTCACCGGCTCGGTCGAACCATTCAGGCCCGGCTCAAGCGGATTACGGTGAACGATCAGAACCACCTTCAGCTTGACGGCGCTGTTGGAAGCTTCCGGCGAACGGAGTGTGACATAACCGATGTACACACCCGGCGTCGGATATCCGTTGGCGTCGGTCGGCAGGAAGGACGGATTTGCGACGATATTCAGGTTGATCTGCGAGTTCGGTACGTCGCGGATAAACAGACCACGATCATCGGGTGCCGTGCCACCAGGGCCAACACCAGGGTTGATCGGACTGTTGGTGTCCACACGGAGCCATGCCTGGTCGGTTTCAACCGCGACATTCCGGAGAATGGCGCCCGGAACGCTGTTGCGGAGCAACAGGTTGCGGTAGACATAGTTTCCGTTACCGTACTGTGTCTGCAGGAAATGCGTCAGCTCGTACTTCGAGGGATCTCCGTTGACCTGTGCTACCTGGCCAATCGGGAAGAGCTCGATACGCGGCTGCTGCGTAATCACCACCACCGCCGAACCGTAGTTGTTCGGATAGGTGATCGGGAAGATCGGCGTAGGAGCGATACCCTGCTGTGAACGCGGGTTCGGATCGAAATCCTTGTCGATCATCTCCTGCGGCACATTCGGGATAAAGCGCCCGGTGCATGGATAGTTGTTCCACTCGAGAGTGTCGTTGGTGATGATCAGCTGATCACGGTTACCAACGCCACCACCGCTCAACTGCGCGCGCCCAACAACCTCGAACAGAACGTACACCAACACTGTCGTGTCGGTGAAACGGTCGTCCGTACGGCCGGGAGGTGCGTCGGAGCGAAGCGGACGCGGAAGCGGAATCGAAGAGCTGCCGGTGATCATGATGCGCTCACCGTTGCCCGACTTATTACCAATGGTCGACAGCTTGTAAAGGCTGTCCTCATCAATGTCCCAGCTTAGATTGAAGTTCTTTGCAGCCACATTGGTGTCCTGAGGCAGGACACCGCGCTTCTGCACGCCAATGGCGCGGAGGAGCGTGCGGTTGTACTGAATCTTGAATCGGAAGCTGTACAGCGGCTCGCCTCCCAAACCCTTCACGGCGTTCGGAATCGAGTCGAGTGTGTTGTTCATGTAGACCGGGAGAAGAAAGTACCGCTTCTCGCCGGTACCGGCTTCGGCAACGAACATCGTGTCCTGCGATGTAACGTCGTCGTTGCCCACCTTCACGGCCTTGACTAGCGTCAGGATTGGGAGGCGCTTGTATACCTGCGCGTAGCTGATACTACTCATCGCGAGCAGTAACCCAGCCAACGCAAGCACCCTCGCCCCCACGAACCAATACCGTATACGCATGGATCGTATCTCCTTGTAGAGAGTTACTTCTTTATTGAGAATTGCTTATACACAATTTCATTCCTGCCACGCAGCCCCACGAAGTAGTTTCCACTTGTCGGAACTGGTGTCAATCGTACCCTTAGCGTCGAAGCGTCGATCTGCTCGAACCTTTCGGTCGGCAGTCTCCTGCCAGTAACGTCGAAGATCACAACCTCCTCAATATGCTCGGTGCCTACTACGATCCTGAGTGAACCGGTTCGTAGCTCCGGAATAACCCGGATGGCATCTGCAAATGCTCTCCGCTGATCCTCGACACCTCCAACCGATGAATCCTTGACATTCAGAGCGGAAACTGAACCATTACTGCGGGTCAGCTTCCCGAGACAGGACGTGCCGTTCACCAGGAATCGATCCACCGTCAGCATGCTTTGAAACGCGCTATCGGTATTTCGATGGAGCACTACCTTAAGCAATGCGCCACTGGCCGTCAAGTCCACCTGCGATTCCAGTACTCCGCTGATGGAGTCCGGCGTGATCAGTATCGACTTCGTCGTCCAATTCACGCTGGATGCAAGTGTCCCGGTCTGCACCGTGTCTACGATACCGAAGTATCGTGGATCGTTTTTCAACGAAAACTCGATCCGATTGACACGGCGATTTCCAAGATTCCCTACTGTCAAAGAAACCGTATCGGTCTGCGCGGATCCCATGGATGCCGCATCAACGCTCATTGTTCCAGTGTAGGCCGCCGTCGTATCCCTCGTCACAATCACCTGCCCCGATCGGCTTTTGTCAACAGGCTCGAATCGCGTTTTGCTCTCGAACGTTGCCGACAACACCAGAACCCATCCGCGATTTCCACCGACCACATCCGTTGAAGTGACCTTCCCCTTGATGAAGAAGAGTGGTTTACCGGTGCCTGCTACCGCGCTGTTCACGTCGGTATTAGCGAGCACCACAATCAAACTACCTTCATCGCGATTCCGAACCACCTGCTTCTCGGAGAACTGTACGCCGATCGTCTCGCTACTTGTGATCGCTTGATCTTCGATATCGAGATTCTCTTTGTCCCAGGCCAGATAGATCTGAACAGCAGCCAGGCTATCCGCAACCGAGATATCACCGATCGAAACTGGAAGCAGAAAGGTCTTCACGCCATCACAGACGTTGAACCGCACTGTATCCAGCTCGATTATCAACGGACGGGTTGTCTGAGCCTGAACGGCCGGGGAGTAGAGGCAGCTATACGCCACCATCAATGCTACTATGTGAAGCCACCGTTGCACTGCTACTCCCCGGTCATTCAATCAGCTCGAGACATTTATCGTACGATCAACTACCCGTGGTACCGCTTGCCGGGATCACCTAGCGGACCTGCATCGCTGTGGTGCGGCTTGCGCCACCCGCTTCGATGCGGCAGTAATACACTCCCGAAACAACTGGCTTGCCGAAGCTGTCCAGTCCGTTCCATTCCGTGCTGTACGAGCCAGACTTCATCGACGCGTTGACAAGCGTCTTGATCTCATGACCAAGCACGTCGTACACACGAATCGTGACCTGACCCTCGGTCGGCACGGCATACCCCAGCACCGTGGTGCTGTTGGCATTGAACGGATTCGGGAAGTTCTGCGTCAGGCTAAGGCTGTTCGCATCGCCGGTGACAGCACCATTGATGTTGAACTTGCGCATGCCCTTCTGGTCCTCACCAACGGTGATGTTGTTGAAGGCTACGTCACCGTTGCTGCTGGTTTCAACAACCAGAGTAGCGATGACATCATTCGGGTTGAATGTGCCGGCAGCGGCGATTGCCACGCGGCCCTCGGTAGCAACTGCCTCGACCCATGCTTCGTCGGTCTTTGGCATCGTCCGCACCTCGAGGATACGCGTTCCATTCGCAGCATCCATTCCGACACCGAGAGCACCGTTCATGTACCCATTGAAGGTAACCGGGATCTCGATACGGTTGCTCGCAACCAACGTGCCCTTGCTCAGGTTGACATCATTGGCAACCACACCCGGGGCGAACTTGCCCGTGAAGTGCGGAAGCGTATCCGGCAGCCAGGGCAGCGTAGGCAGCTTGGCGGCCAGATAGAGCATGATCAACGAAGCATCGAACGCATCGGCGTCGAACAGGAAGCCATTGAACGAGTTGTCGTTCGGGAACGGAGTCTGATAGTTCGTGCTCTTGATCGGGTACAGAACCGGGTAACGCACCACGTTTCCAAGCCCGTCCAGAGAGTCGGCCGTATTGCTATAGTTGCGCGTCGAGTAGTAGAAACGGCCGTTGTGGTTCACGTCACCGTGGAACCCATGACGTCCGTAGCCGTACTCGAACTGCACGTTCGTACGCGAAGCATCATGACGCAGGATGCGGATAACATCCAGGAACGTCACGAAACGACGCTGATCTTCGCGAATGTACTGCGGCAGGCTGGGATCGAGCTGCGAAAGCTCCGCATCACCATCACCCCAGCTGTCCTTGCGGACGGTACCATTCGGCTCGAACACGAAGGCCAGGCCAGGGAATCCGGCCGGCGGCCAGATGCGCGTAAGACGCTTGCTGAGCTTGGCACTGTCGACGTTCTGACCGCTCTCGCGGAAGGCGACGGCGTTCAGATAGCTCGGGGTACCGCCGTTGACCTGAGGGGCACCGGAAATACCAACGGAGCAACCGCTCGTCTTCACCACCGCACCTACCGTATCCGGCAGCGGACGGCCCGGACCGATCGGCCCATAATGGAACTCGATCGTCGGCTGTGGGGCCACGGCGTTGGCCGGAGCCTCATAGATCCAGAGCTGGAACGAACCAACCGAGGTTGCCTGCGGCTTCACGTTTGCGATCGGCGCATACGGGTTGTCCGGCTGCGTCGGATCGAAACGATAGTTGATGTTCAAATTCTCCCATTCGACGATGAGCACGTTGCGACCATTGACGGTCGTGTTGACGTAGCGAATCGTGGAAGGAGTATACGGACGTGCCTGTGGGTCCGTATCGTCAAAGCTCGGCGTACGGAGGTAGTGATCACCGAAGAACGGTGCAAATACCTCGTTCGGACGCTGATCGGTAAACAGCGAATAGGCGTCATCTGTCTGATAGGCACCTACCACCTGAACGCTAACCCAACCATTGACCGAGATGTAGAACTGCGTGTACATCTGGTTGTCGAACTCAATCGGGAAACCGATCGAGATGGCACCAGTAGTACCGTTGTCTGGGTCAATGACGTTGGGAGCGAAGTTGTCACGGAACTGGCTGCGCGGGATCTGAATACCCTGGTTCGTCTGCGGTGTGTAAAACCGCGGAGCGATACTGATCTGGTATTCCTCAGCGATCTGCGCAACAGCTCCGGTCGACGCGAAGGCCGCCAGTGCAGCCCCAGCTACGGCTCCGAAGATTGTTCGACGCAGCTTCATGCCTTTGTCTCCTGTTTTATATCTCAACTGTATTGTTTCCGTTCTCATAGCATCATTGCCGTGCATCCCGGCTTTAGCCCCTCGTCCTCGGAGAGTCTCTCTGGCGGCCCAGCCGGACCGCCAGAGTTTCTCACAACTGATTGAAGTCGGGATTCACGTCCGACGACTACTTCACCAAGACCATCGTCTTGCTCAATACGGTCGAGCCCGCAGTGAGACGGTAGACGTAGTTGCCGCTCGCGACCGAACGACCCTTCTCGTCATCACCGTTCCAGAGCACTGTGTGCTGACCCGCCTCAACGACACCGTTGATGAGAGTCTTTACCAGGGCGCCCTTCGAGTCGAACACTTCCATCTTCATTGCACCGCGGATCGGAGCATAGAAGTTGATGTCGGTCGACTTCGTGAACGGATTCGGGATGTTCGAGGAGAGCGTGTAACCGCCCGCGACAGTCGGAAGAACCGGATCAACGCCTGAAGTACGGTCGATGACGATCTTGAAGCCTTCAATGGTCGTCAACTGAATCGTAACACAGATCGAGTCGGTGCCCGCGATCTTCTCCACGGTGATACCAGTTCCGAACGAACCCTTTCCGGTCTTCATGTTGATCTTGAAGAGACCGTTGTTGGAAACGTCGTTCCAGAACTGATCCTCGAAGAAGATGTCATTCGCGCAACGATATGCGTCGGTCGTCGACCAGCAGATCCTCACCGGATAGTTCGGCGAACCATTGTTCAGGTTGCCGGCCTGGAAGGCACCCTTCCATGCAAGCCGAGTCGGATTGTCCGCCGGGTTGTCAGGGAAGATGTTCCGGAGCGTACCATTGGTCGTAATGATCGTCCAACGTGCATCGAAGACGTCTGTCGGCGGCTTCGGTGGGAGCTCGTACTCGCAGTAATTCGAGTCGAGGTGACCCTGGCCCGTTGTTTCATCACCGGTCGTCGCACGCTGTCCGATACCGAACCACAACTGCTGGAAGGCGTTGTTGCCGGCCGCGACATTCGTGTTGCTGACAATGATCGGCATGCTGAAGATGAGCGGATCGCTGATCGAGATCTCGTAAACGAGCGTGTCGTCATTGCCGGCGGCGTCAACCGCACGGAGCTTGATCTTCAACTTACCCTGCTGGTTCGGAACCGTACCGCTGACAACCAGCTTTACCGTGTCCTCACCAGGACCGTTGATCGTGTTCGGCGTCACGGTGAAGCCCGTGGACGGATCGATCACGCTGACAGTGACCTTCTCTGGGAAGCGGAGGCGGCCCAGATCGAAGTCCGTGACATACAACGAGTCGGTGTATGGCTTCGATGCCTCAACACACTGGATCGGCGGACGGCCGAACAGACGCGGACGATGGTTCGTCGAGTCAACCTCGATGATGTACATCCGAACGTCGGTCAAACCGAACTCGTCCTCAACCACGACGCTGACGGTGTCAGGGCCGCCGAGGCTGCTTGTGCGCGGGGCATCGTTCAGACCCGGCGTGCCGTAGAGCAGACCCGAATACGGGTTGACCTTCAGCCAGCTTGGGGTCGTCTTCAGAGCGTAGTAGAGACCGGCCTCG
>CBHYLN010000085.1:0-22237 GCA_966128725.1 uncultured bacterium
GTGCGCCGGCGCGGTGGACGCGGCAACGGCCGAGCAATGGAGCGATGGCACGCAGGGGATTCCGCTGCGCCCGGGATTCGGCCGCACCGATACCACGCTGCTGGTTGGCTGGCCGGCCGGCAGCCAACCGACGCCCGGCACCCTGGGTCCGGCCGCCGAAGGGATCCACGCCGATGTGGTGACCGAACATCTCCAGATTGCGGTGGCGGAACAGGAAGGCTGGCTGGCCGCGCGCGCGTTTCCGGATCGGCCGCTTGGGCTTGCCGGGGAGTATCTGGATGCGCGCCACCAGGACGCCGTCTATCGCGATGACTGGTTTGTCACCGCCGAGCGCGTTGTTGCCAGCCAGGCCGGTGTGATCGCCGCGCGGCCGGGCGCCGTATCGCCGGCGCCTGCCGAAACCGCCTATACAATCGCGCTGCCCAACGCCTGATTGCCGCCGGAGCGGTGGCAGCCGGCGATACACCTGAACACAGTGCGGTTGCCGGGCCACGATGTATTTTCCTTAGGTGTTGCAACGAACCGATGAACTAATTGTGGTGAGCGGCCAATGATCGAAACAGGGAATGTGATCGCCGAGCTGGAACGGATGTTCGAGCTGGTTTCGGATTTGCCGAAGGAGGCGATCCTGAAGCAGGATATCCTGCGGCAGGGCCTGGCCTTCTCGCAGAGCGCGCTGCAGGTGGCCTCCGGGTACAAGCCCAAGGACTACTTCATCTTCTCGTTCGACCTTGTGCCGCTCAAGGATATGGAGACCTACGAGGCCTACCGCTCGCCGGAGGAGATCCGCATGACCGGCGGCCCGTACAACCTGCGACCCACCATCGTTTCGGTGCGCGTCAACCCGGAGTCGCCATACCGTGTGGAGATCCACGAGGGCGTGATATCGTTGATGTGCGAGGGCGTGGCCCTGGCGCAGTTGGAGTTCCCGCCAATCCCGGCGTATTACGGCGCGCAGCTTTCCAGCGGCAAGAAGATATCCGAGATCGCCCCGGCCATCGAGTGGGGATACCTGGTGTACCTTACGGTGTATCGGCTGTGCCAGTACTGGGGGAAGGACGAGGAGTGCCGGTTCTGCGATCTGAACGAAAACTTCCGCCAGCAGCGCGAGCAGGGGCGCGAGTACACGGCCGTCAAGAGCATCGACGACGTAGTGGAGGCAATGGCCTTCATCAACGAACACGATAGCGTATCCAAGGCCTACACGGTCACCGGCGGCTCGATCACCAGCTCCCTGCAGGGCATGAAGGAGGCCGAGTGGTACGCCCGCTACGCCGAGGCCATCGAAACACGGTTCCCGGGCCGCTGGATTCCGAAGGCCGTGGTGCAGGCGTTCGAGAAATCCGAAACACAACTTCTGCGCGATGCCGGCTACAGGATCTATCACCCCAATTTCGAGGTGTGGGATCGCGAGCTGTTCAGTTGGATCTGCCCGGGCAAGGAGCGCTACGTGGGGCGCGATGAGTGGATCAACCGCATCGTGGACGCCGCCGACGTGTTTGGCCCGCAGCGCGTGATCCCGAATTTCGTGGGCGGGGTGGAGATGGCCAGCCCGCACGGGTTCACCGACATCGATCGCGCGGTTGCCTCAACCACCGAAGGGCTGGAGTTCTTCATGAGCAAGGGCATCATCCCACGATTTACCACGTGGTGCCCGGAGCCCACCAGCGACCTGGGCCGCCAGGTTGGCCCGCCGCTGGAATACTTCGTGAAGTTGCTGCATGCCTGGCGCACCGTGTTCGAGCATCACGAGCTTTCCGCGCCGCCGGGATACGGCCGGCCGGGTGTTGGCAGCGCCGAGTTCTCCGTAAGCGCGTTCATGGATGTGATCCGTGTTGAGCGCCTGCCGAAGGGGCGGGAGATCGCCGAAGTATAAGCGGGGCCTGTTGGCGGGAACCAATACCATGCAAAGAACCTATGTGATCGACGGATACAACGTGGTGCATGCCTCGCCCGAGCTGCGACGCACCATGAAGGAGGTCGGGCCTGAGAGAGCTGCCGGTGACCTGCTGAACGCCGTGGCCGGGTTTGCCGAACGTCACGACTGCCGATGCATCGTTGTGTTCGACGGTGTTGCCCGGCAGGCCGAGTCCGGCGGGCGCATCACGCACCGGGTGCAGGCCGTATCCAGCCGCGATCGCAGCGCCGACGATCTGATCCGCGAGCTCTCCCGCCGCGACGGCCCCAGGCTTGTGGTGGTTTCGTCCGATATGGAAATTGTTGGCACCGCGCGGGCGACCATGTCGGAAGTGCTGCCCTCCAAGGCGTTCGCGGCCAAGCTCACCCTGGGCACGCATTCCGATGGGCTTGGCCCGCCGGCCGATGGAAGCGCCCGTCCGCACCGTATCGCCGAACTGCGCGAGCGCTCGGAGAAGCCGGGCGGCATGTCGCGCGATGACGTTGAGGAGTGGAAGCGGCTGTTTGGTGAATAGGGTGCGCTTGTGGTAATGCTGGTGTAGCCACGTGGTCGTGTGGCCTGCTGAACGGGCGCGTGCGCATCAGGCGCCGTCTGTGCGCCGTGCGCACCGTGAACGCCGCTGACCGTGATCGGCGCCAACCCTGTAATAAGTCACGCCAACAACAATGCCCAATCGATGATGGATACCATCCCACATCGATTGGGCATTGCTGCTTCATGCTACACGCTTGCGCGCGAATCCTTTGGGGTCACGCAAGGGGTGCGCCGCCACCGGCGTTACGGAATCACCCACACTCGTCGCGCTTTCAGCCGATGCTGGAGCAGATTCGAAATCGCCTTCAGGCTGTACTCCACGCCGAACCGATCGCGGAGCCAGCACTGGATTTCGTTGAGCGTGCCCACGTCGCCTGCTTTCAACAGGCTTCGCAGCGCCTCCAGTTCATCGTTCTTGATGCGCGTGCGGCCATCGTCGCTTCCTAACAAGGCGTCGAGACCGTGGGAATTGTATTCCTTCATCCACCTGTTCACCGTTCGCTCGGAGCAGCCGAGCAACTGGCTTACCTGGGATAACGTCAGCGACTCGTTCTCGCGCAGCATACGGAGCATCCGGATCCGGAGCGCCTGCTGTGGATTTGCCGCGTGCCGACGTTCTAACGTCGTCAGTGTGCGGGCGCTTTCGGAAATGCGCCCATTCCTCTTACGTGGCATAAACTTCTCTCGATTCAAATGGGGGTGAGCGAGACCGACGAGTGATGCACTCAGCTTAACATCCCACAATGACCATGCTACCCTCCACCAGGAAGCGAAGCATTCTGATCCGAACGTCCTGAGCTTCCCCCCGCAGATGCTGATCCACCGACTGGATCGTTTCGGCACTGTCGTCGATCTGCTCGATGTTCTTGGGCGTCATGCGTTGCATGTGTGTGTCCCCTACGAAAAGTTTTGGTCGAAATCGTTTCTGATGTGTCGCGCGGACAAACCTGAACGTAGTGTCCTCGCGGTTATGCGGCCGTTCCGCGCTTGATGCCGGCTGGCTCTTTTGGATGGGCTTTCGCCAGCCGTGGCATGCTCGCTCTGCGCGGAGTTGCCGTATGGGGTTGGTACAGTGCGTTGCCCGGGGAGGCGTCCCGTTCCCCGAGCGAACCCGGCATATGCCAGGTTCGCTCGGCGTTGGGCGTACTGGTACCAACTGTCGTGTCTCTCGAATCGCTTGGGTTGTCAATGGTGCCGCGCTGGGGGCGCGGCCAGGCGCCTGCCGCGGCGCTTACTGCATCGTGTTCTGCGCGCCGCCGTTGCCGGCCGGGCTCGTGGTCTGGCATGGGGCCACACACAGGCCAAGGTGGGCTACCTGGGTCAGGGTGATGGTTGGCTCCTGCACGGTCTGCGGCTTGCAGACGTCGTACTGCCACATCGAGTAGATGCCGTTGTCGCACGCCGTGAAGTGCGTGGTTGTGCCGCTTCCGCTACGAACCACGCACGGATGGGCATAGGCCTTTACCACGGCCGGAGCGGAGCAATCCGGGGCGATCGTGAAACCGAGGCGCGTTCCCTCCGCAACCGCGGCCTGGGCAAGCCACGAGTAGATCTGGGGGGTAGCGATATCGTCGATCAGGCGCGGGTCGCCGGTGTAACGGATCGAGTCGGACACGATCTGGTAGCTGACAACACCGGTTGAGGTGCGGAAGCTTCCTACAAGTGTGATCACATCGCCGGAGCTGGCGGTCTGCTTTGCCAGGATCGGTTCGCCGTTCGTACCGCTGGTAAGGCCAACGCGTACAGGGAAGGTTCCGATCAGTGTTGCCGCGGGGTCGGCGAGAAAGTTGTTGGTCTGGGCCGTGGCAGCGGCGCAGAGTGTCGCGAGAAGGACGAGAGATACCAGTACGTTTTTCATTTGTAGAAACAGCCTGATGAGGGTTATGAGGGATTGACCTGACAGGGGATTTCGGGTGCTTTCGCGGTTAGGACGCGGAGCAGCCTTGAACAAGCACAAAGTTCGCCCCGGGGGCCCGGGGTTGGCAATTGCACTTTTGGGGAACGAGGCCGGGTTTACCAGGCGTGGAAGCCTAGGTAGAATGGAGGTTCAGACGGGGCGTAAAATACTTGGCGAACAGTTCGGTATACGAACGTGTGCCTGTCTTGCGGTGTACCGAGCCCAGATGCTTCTTGATTGCGTCCTCGGAGATATTGAGCTGGTCGGCGATCTCCTTGTAGGCCAGGCCAAGCAGTCGGAACGTGACAACGCGCCGTTCCTGCTGGCTGAGCTGGGCCTCGTTGGTCATCGTCTTCAGCGCATCGTGGAACATGCGATCCACCGGGTGCGCGTAATGATACCGCGCGATCAAATCGCTGAGCATGTAGATGACAAACGGCTCCATCAACGCAACCATTGTGCGTGTACGTTCGGTAATTGCTGGCTTCGTGCGGTCGCGCCAGAGAATCAGCGCGCCGAGATACGCGCGGTCGTGCAGGTAGTAGTCGTAGCTGACCGGTGCGTGATAATCATCCAGCGGCAGCCCCTGGCTGCGGAAGTTCTCGATAAGGCGGTCCGACGGTTTCTCGCCGGTGTTGAACGACGCCACCGAAACTCCTTCGGTTCCCTCGGTGGCATTCACCGTGATCATCATGTCCGGTTGGTATACCTCGGGATCCTCCAGATTGCAGTTGATGTTCACGTAGATCGAAACGCGATCCACCTCGCCGAGCATTTCCATCAAGGCTTCGCGGTAGCGTTCGATGGCGTGTTGCGAATCGCTTGTTAACGGCAGGCGGTTCAAAAAATGTAGTACTCTGTCAGGAATGAGGGGTGCATCGTCCGCAACTTTTTTGGGCTTTATATCGCTGACAGTGATCTCCCGCCCGTCGCCCACGGCCCATACACGGCGGGCCTTCAGCTTGCGTTGCAACAGATTGGCAACACCTTTCAAACTGTATACAAGATTGTGGCGATCGCGCAGCCACGCCTGCACATCGTTAAGGGTGCTCAGCTCGCCGGTGCGCAGCTTCTCGCGCAGCTCGTCCATCTCCGCGCGGCCGATCGTCCCGGTGCGCGTGCTGCTTGTGCGCCTGTTGGAGAGGATTGCCTCCATCCCGGAAGCCTGGTACTGTGCCCACCAACGGTTGGCGCTTCGTTCGGAGCAGCCTGCCTGCGATGCGGCTTCCTCAAGCGTCCGGCGCGGATTCTCCTTGAGCATTCGGAGCACACGGATGCGTGGTTCCTGCGCCTCGCCGCGATAATGCTGTTCGAGGTTGAGCAGAAACTCCAGGCTTTCCTGAATATGTGATCTCCGTTGCCGGGCCATTGCTGTATACGACCGTCTTCTGCGAACGAAAATGGGCTTTGGCGCGCAGGCTGCGCACGATGACAGTATTGCCCGCGTTCAGCGGGCAACATACCGGCAAATGTCGCAACAGTACAATTGTGCTTGACAATCATGCTTGCCGCCGCGGGTTAACAACACACACCGCGCGCTACCACGCACATGGGCGTGTTGCACCGTAATATGAAGATGTTGAGCGCGTATCGGGGAATGAAGTGCCTGAACGAAAACGATTGCACGGCACGGCATGAAATGATGCCATGCCAACAGACCGTTACGATCTGGCGCAGGCAACGTTCGGTAAACGTGGAATAAGACCGTGTCCACCGTTACCGTCCGGTGCCGGGGGCGGCGCCATCGGCGCTATGGGATGTCGGTTACTGAAAATTCGAGGCTGCGGAAACGTAGGGAGCAGGGATACGGACGTGTAAACCGGAATCGGTTGCACGAAGATACAATTGTGTCCGCAATCCATCAAGTGCCGAGCATCAAAAAACGCAATTTTCCTCCGCTTTCTGAACTCATTTGTCGGGAACGGGGGCGGGCGGCTATCGGACCACAAGCCTCAAAGATACGGACTTGCCAAATACACACAAGCAAATCGTGATACCGGCGCTGGGCCCGCGCTCGAAACGGTTTCGTATGCCCCGAATAGGTGGCCGGATGCTTGCTTTCGGCGGGAGGAATCGGCTCGATTGCGTATACTTCCGGCCCGGGTTGGACACTGCCCGTTCCTGCTTCGCGAATTGTGTGATACCACGTTGTTCGATCGTATATGACGCTGCTCCGCATCGCACCATTCCTTCTGGCTGCCATAGCGTTTGGGGCGCCTTGCCTTCATGCACAGCGCGACTTCAACGTGTGGTGCTTCGGCGGAGGCGCCGGCATCGATTTCAACGGACCGGTTCCGGTAGCCATTCCCACCGGCATGCAGACAATCGAGGGGTCGGCCTCGGTATGTGATCCGGTGACCGGAACGCTGCTGTTTTATACCGACGGCGTTGGTGTCTACGATGCCCGGCACAACCTGATGCCAAATGGCGGTGGCGTGCCCGGTACGGAGCTATACGGCAACCTGAGCAGCACCCAGGCCGCCACCATCATCCCTGCCCCGGGCGCGGCCGGGAAGTTCTACGTGATCACGGCCGACGCCGGCCCATACGACGGCACCGCCTCGCTTGGCATTCATTATTCCGTTGTGGATATGTCCCTGCGGGGAGGGCTTGGCGATGTGACCGTACGGAATGCCGCGCTGCTTGATTCGGCAACCGAAAAGGTTGTGGTGGTGCGCAACGCCAACGCGTGTTCCTTCTGGATCATCTGCCACGGCGTGGGCAACGATGCCTATTACGCCTATTCCTTGGGGCTTGCCGGGCTGGATACCGTGCCCGTGATATCGCACGCGGGCTCCGTGCATTCGGAATCACCAACCCAGACGCCCGGCCTTGGCACGCTTGGATACCTGAAGGCCTCGCCCGACGGCACAATGCTTGCGGCCGCGTTGTACGCGCGCGGCATCGTCGATCTGTTGCGGTTCAATTCCGCCAGCGGCGTTGTGTCGTCGTGGATGTCGCTGCCGGCCTGCGACGAGCCGTACGGCATCACCTTCACCGCCGACAGCCGCGAGCTGTACATATCCTGCCATCCCTCGGCGCTGTATCGCTGCCGTGCCGACACGCCCGACAGCGCCGCCACAATGGCCACGCTGGCCTTTGTTACCGATACCTCGGCGCCAACGCCATTGCAGCGCTACGGGGCCCTGCAGTTGGCGCCCGACGGCCGCATCTACCATGCACGCAACGGCGGCACATGGGTTGGCACCATCACGGCGGGCAGATACGAACCGCTTGCCATCGATCTCGGCCGCGGATGCCGGCTGGGGTTGCCCAACCTTATCGATGGATTGTTCGCAAGCGGCACCGTGGGCGGTGGCACGCTTACCTGTAATGCCCCGGCCGTGAACTTCACACCCGGCGACACCGCTATCTGTGCCGGCACGTGTCTGGATTTTACCGATCGAACAACCAATTCGCCGGTGGAGTGGCAGTGGACGTTTCAAGGGGCGTCGGTGGGGAGTTCCAGCAGCCAGAACCCAACCTCGATTTGTTTCCCCAACCCGGGGGATTATCAGGTGACGCTGGTTGCGCGCAACGCGGCGGGCGGGGGATCGCTTACCCGAATCATTCATGTTGTTCCGGCCGGAAATCTGTACGCCGAAATCCTGGACACCGCCAACGGCGCCCCAGGGATAACCAGCACCGCTTCGCCCGGTGATACAATCGTGCTCGAAGCGCGCCTGCAGCAGGCGTTCGCATCGCCGCTGGCGTCGTTGCGTGTGGGGCTGCGATTCAACCCCACCGTTCTGCGTCCGCTTGCGGTTGAATCCGCCGGCGGCGTGCTCGATTCCTGGCACGTGGATTCCATGCGCACCAACCAGGCCGATGGTTCGTTGTGGATTGCCTATTCCGCGCCCGCCGGAAGCCCGCCGGGCGGCGTGCCGCTTGCCGGCGCCGGCATGCTGGCCCGCGTGCGATTCCCGGTGTTACTTGGCCCGAACGATTCGGCGGCTGTGCGGCTTGCGGTGGCGGCGGCGGCCAGCCCGTGCCGGGCGGCCGCCGCGCCGCAACAGAACGTGCACGTTGTTGGCTGCGCCGTGCGCGATCGGCTGTTCCAGCTTGGCCGCGGCAGCTTTGCGCTGGGGCCGGTTGCGCCCAACCCCTTCAATCCGGCGGCCGTTATCAGCTATGCCGTGCCGTTCGATGCGCATGCGTCCATCACCGTTCGCGACGCCATTGGCCGCCAGGTGGCGGTGCTGCTGGATGCCGACGTGGCAGCCGGCGGGCATACGGTTACCTGGGATGCCTCGGCGATGCCCTCGGGGCTGTATTACTGCATCCTGCGAACCGGCGACATGGTGCGTGGCCTGCCGCTGGTGCTGGCCAGATAGAATGGGCGCCAGCATCGCCGTTGGCGGCGACGCATGCGTAACGCCGCGGGTTGTGCATGCGAGGCGTTGTTGGGCGCCGGCATCGCCGTTGGCGCCGAGACATCCGTAACTCCGCCGAGTTGTGCATGCGGGCGTTGTTGGCCGGGGGACACACTCCCGGCCCTCTTCGGGCGACTGCTTCGGCGCTACTTCACATGTACCAGCAAGCGCGTCGCCGATTGCCCGGAATCGGTGCTCAGCGTGCAGCGGTACACGCCGGCCGCGATCCCCTCGGCGTGGAACACCACCGTGTGTCTTCCCTGTTCGTAGCGGCCGTCCGCCAGCGTTGCAATCAGCCGCCCGGCGCCGTCGTAGGCGCGCAGCGTGATATGCGCGGCCGATAGCAGGTTGAACGTGATATTGGTTGAAGCCGAAAACGGGTTCGGCGTGTTCGGCTCCAGCCAGGCGCCGGCCTGGTGCGCTTCGGCCGAAACCTCGCCGATCGGCGGGGGGCCACCGCTGCCGTGTGCGTCGCAGGACACCAGCTTGTAGATGCTGCCGGTGTAATCGCTTACCCACAGATTGCTGTCGCGGGGGTCCAGCTCGATGCCACGGGCATTGATCGGGCCAAACGTAATGGCCGATTCCAGATCGAACGCACACCGCAGCGCCTGCCCCTCGATCTCCATCTTCTCGGTGTACGCCCGCTTCAACTCCGTCCCCGTGAACTCCGTGATCGCCTGGTAGATCGTTGCTCCGTCAGGCCCCAGCGTAGCGCCGCGCGGCCCGCTTGGCATGCGCCGTGCGCGCGGCTGCGTTGCAACCGGCGTTGCCGGGTTGGCGGTCGTCACCAGATAGACGTTCTGCGCGGCGTCGCGGTCGGAAATCCAGAACCGATCGCCGGAGGCCGAGGGCAGGTACACCAGGCCGATCGGGTACGCGCACGGCGACGTCCACCGGTTGATCCGGCGGCCCTGCTTGTCCACCTCGATCAACACGCCGCCGGGGCTCGTCTCGGTGGTGTTGTTCAGCTTGTGCAGGTACAGGTGATCGTTCTTCGGGTTGTACGCCAGATCCGTGAACAACGAATCGCCCACCGATGCCTCAAGCTGCACGCGCTCGATCGTCGTCAGCGTGTTCGGGTCCAGCTTCAGCAACTGGCTGCCGCCGAAGTCCGACGCCCACAGGTACGAGCCGTCGTACACAAGCCCGTAGGGGATCGAGGTCACCTGCGCTGCCTGCAGCGTGCCGCCCAGCGTGAACTTCGTGATCGTGAAGCTGCGGCTGGTGGCCGTCTTCGAGGCGTCGGCCATCGAGGTCACGCGGATGCGCGCGGCCACCGCAACCGTATCGAAGATCTTCCACTGCAACGCCGACACGCCGTCGATCAGCTTGTTCCAGGTGTTGCCGTCGTCCAGCGAGTAATCGATGCGCACCGGCGCCGGGATGTTGTTCCATGAGATGGCGTGCTGCGTGCCGGACATCCAGACCTCACCGCCCTGCGGCGAGAGGATGGAGGGGGGCAGCGTCGGCTTCTCCAGCTCGATCTCCCACATGGACCTTCCGTGGCTGGCCATGCGGAGCTTGCGCTGCGCGGTGTGCACTTCCAGATCGGCGACGGCAACGCGCGGGAGCCCCTCGGAGTAGGATGCCCATGTCTGGCCACCGTCAACGGAGATGAACATGCCGATATCGCTGCCGGCGTAGATGATGTTCTCGTCGTCGGGATGCAGCGCCAGGGCGTTGACGGGGATATCGGGAAGCTGGCCGGAGATATCGGTCCAGTTGGCGCCGAAGTCGGTTGTCTTGAAGACGTGCCCGGAGAAGAATCCGGAGCAGGCCATGTAGGCGGTGCCGGCGTTTGAGGGCGAGATAACGAAATCGGTGATGGCGCGGTTTGGGGCGCCCTTAGCGGTGGTCCTGTCGGCCCAGTTGTCGCCGCTGTTCTGTGTAACGAAGATCTCGCCGCGGTCGGATCCAGCGTACACCACATTTGGGTCGGCCTT
The DNA here is from genome assembly GCA_966128725.1 of uncultured bacterium. GTDB lineage: Bacteria > Bacteroidota > Ignavibacteria > OLB7 > OLB7 > JAFDZV01. Next base: position 10,669 of record CBHYLN010000085.1, read on the forward strand.
GGCCACGGCCAGCGCGGATGCCTGCCCCTTCAACGTAAGCGCCGTCTGGTACCACGTGTTGCCCATGTCGAACGTCAGGTAGATGGTATGCCTTCCGTGCCAGAGCGTTGTGGGTGTAACGGGGTCCATCACCAGCGGGGCGGACCATGCCGCCTCGTCGTTGAGGAACAACGGGCTCCACAGCGACTTCTTGCCCCCCAACGAACGATCGAACCGCCACATGTCGCCGGCCACGTATTCGGCGTACACGATATCCGGGTTCGAGTAATCAACACAGGTGAAGAACCCGTCGCCGGTAAGCAGCTCCAGCGATGGGCCGTCGCCAATCCTCACCGTGCCGTTATCCTGCGTGCCGCCGTAGATGCGCAGCGGGCGCGATTGGTCGTTGGCCAGCGAATAGAACTGCGTAATGGCCAGCCCGTCGGACTTCCGCGCGAACGATACGCCGGCGTTATCGCTCATCGAGAATCCACCATCATTCCCAACATAGACGCGTGCCGGGTTCGATGGCGCGAACGCTATCGCATGCTGATCGGCGTGGCCGGTGCCCACCGCAAGCCACGTATCGCCGGCGTTGGTTGTCCGCACCGTGTACACCCCGCCGGCCATCACCGTGTTGGGGTCGTCCGGCTTGATCGCGATCACGTTGTTGTACCAGCCCTGCGGAATGCCCGTATTGTCCAGGAAGTTCAGCCCCGTGTACACCGCCGTCCAGGTGTTGCCGGAGTCCGCCGAGCGGTACACGCGGGCGTAGGTGTCGGAGTCGGAATCCTCGAACCACTCGTGTGCCAGCGCGTACAGGATCGATCGGTTGGCCGGCGCAGCCTGCACCGAAATCCGGCCCACCGTATTGCCGGGCTGGCCCAGGCCGTCGTTCTTCAGCACGAACGTGCGGCCGGTGTCGTCGGAGCGGTACACGCCGCCGTTCATCGTGCCAATCCATACGCGGCCGGTCACCGCCGGGTCGATCGTGATATCGCTTACCGCGTCGGTAAACGTGCGCGCCCACGTGTTGCCGCCGTCCGCCGATCGGTAGAACCCGCCGTTGTTCTTGGTGGCGCCGGCGAACACCAGATTGCCGTTGGCCGGGTGTACCACGATGCGCGAAAACGCGCCCACGTGCGTAAGCGCAATCGGCCGCCACGTGGCCCCGCCGTCAATGCTCTTGAACAGCCCCGCGCCGTTGTAGGCGTCGATGTTCGAGCTCATCTCCCCCGTGCCGGCGTACAGCACCTCGGGGTTGCCGGGGTCGATCGCCAGCGCGCCCATCGCGATTGCGTTCTCGTTGTCCATCAGCGGCGCCCAACTGTCGCCGGCGTCGGTTGTTTTCCAGACCCCGCCGTCGGCCGCGCCGATATAGGCAATGTTGCTGTTGGATGGATGGCAGGCGATGGTACGGATACGGCCCCCGATATCCGACGGACCAATCGGCGCCCATCGCGCAGCCGCCAATGTTCCGGCGTTCGGCGTGCTGTAGCGCGGCAGCTTCCGTTCGGCCTGCAGCAGCGCCTCCTGGCGCGCGTTCTGCGGGATGCGCCCAAACGGATAGGCCCGCATCCCGTAGAAATACAGCTCGCGCCCCTTCGGCGTAAGCCCCGATTCCATCGTCTGATACGGCAGCGGCTGCGCCCCGGCGGGGGCAACGATCGCGGCCATCACCGCCATTGCGGCCATCAACACCATCGTGGCCGCAGGCGGCGTGGTACGTCGGCTGGTTCGGAATCTTCTGTTGTGATGCATTGCCGCTCAGGGGGGATGATGTCCGCGTGTTTGATCCATGTATGTGATCCATCCGGGGTGTGCGGCCAGTCCACGGCGATCGCCACGGCGCGCTGCCCGTCCATATAACAGACCCGGGTGCCGCCGCCGATGTTACCGGCGTGGGGCCGTTCGCTGGGAATGGACAAAGTTGGAGGCTGCGGTATCGGACTATGCTCGGTCGGAGGGGGTGCTTTTGTGGATTTATTGATCTGCCGTCGAAGAAGCGTTGCGCGTGCCGTGCTCGATGTGTACGAGGCACGGCATGAGTGTACCTATTGGCATTGTACATTCGAAAGTATACATTGCGCGCCGTACGACAGATGGATATGAATCATCTGATAAGGCTCACCTAGCCCAAAATCGCATCCCGATGCGATTGCGCGGATGGGTGAAGAAGCACGTAGTTCGGGGGGACATCATGATGTACTTCCGCTGCATTCGCCCGGTGTCGTTCTTGCGTTTGACCAATCAGGATCGATCCCGGTAGCTTACACCTTCAATTCATTGAGGAGGGCATGATGGGCTCACTCCTGAGGTTCGTTTCGTCTCTGTTTCTGGTCTTGGTTCTAGCCACAACGTTTGTGCATGCAAAGGTGAAGGAGCAACTCAGCCGCGACTGCGGCCGGGGTGATGGTTCGCGCGAAACCTGGACACTGTTCGAGGATGATTGCGACGGGAAAATCTACACACTCTTTGTCGATTGTGACGGCAAGCACCATTGGAATGCCGCGCGTCCCGACTGGAGAATCGTATCAACCAGCGGCGCGTTTCAGTAATCTATCCACCAGACTTCTGGATGATCCTTGAACAAGCCGACTTCAACACACCCGGAGCTGATGTTGTGTGGGTTGGAAATGGTGATACGGGTGAACTCGTGTTCTTTCGTAATCCCGTGGATGATGCGGAGCAGATGAAGATCATCAACGCTTGGATCAATTCTTCAACACTAAACTGAACGGATGTGATATGAAGCGCTACATTTTTCTCTTGGCGTTCGTTTTTCTAGTGTCGAGTCAAGCTGCACGGTCGGAAATTCTGTTCTGGTGGAATTGGGATTGTGCGAACGGAGCAGCATCCTACACTGCCGGAATCAAGGACGACAAGACCGGCAAGGCGTTTATTCTGTTCGTGGATTGCGATGGAAGCACGTGTATCAGTCCTTTTGATGGAGGGACGTGGGTAAAGATTGGGGAATTGACACCACCGCCCAATTTCCGTGATATGTGCATTGGCTCCGCGCAGGTGACGACTCCGAACACGCGGGTGATGTTTGTGCTCAACGGTTCAGCCGGTGATAGTTCGTGGTTCCGTACGCCAGCGGACGAAGCCGAGCGCAAGGAGTACATGACGATATGGGAGAACATGTCGCGTGGGCTGACGGTTATCAAGAAGGAGGACAATCGGCGGTACACGGACACATTGCAGAACGCTCTTGAGAGAACGTACGCCGCGACGGTGGAAAAGTATGGAAAGACCGATGTACGCGCTACGGTATCCGGTTCGCTGCTCACAATCACGCCGTTGAGCACTGCGGGAACCAACTACGTCTCCGTGCATCACATCAACGGCAAGCGCGTGTGGAAGGGCAATGTCTCGACTCCCGTGTCATTGTCATTGGCCGCAGGTCAATACCAGATTTCGGGTGTCGGCTCTCATGCAGTTATTGGTGTGCCCGGAAAGGCGGAAGTCACACTCCATTAGTGTGCTGTTGCATCGTGGCGGTTGATCTAGAATTTCGATCCAGTTCAAAGGTGAACCGGCCGAACCAGCGTGTGACGTACCTGGGGATTGTTGCCAGGGGCATGTTGTCGGCAACTCGGCGTAATCCCCCGGGCTCATCCATTAATCAAGCACCGGCTCTCTCTGCCTGCGGCTTCAGAGCGTTTGTCGTCCTGCTGCGTGTTACTCCAGCACCAGACGGCAAGCGCTCTTGTCTTATGGGGTAGGCAGAACGCACAACGGCAGCCAAAGGCTGCCGTTGTGCGTGATATCCGGGCGAAGTTCCGCCCGGCAATTCGGTGCGGTTGGGCTGTTCAACCTTACCGCACGTGTACCATCGAGCGGCTTACCGTGGCGCCGCCGTCGATCGTCAGCGTGCATCGGTACACACCCGAGGGCAGCCCCGAGGCGTTGAACGTGCGGCTGTGTGAGCCGCTCTCGAAACGTTCATCCGCAAGGGTGGCCACCTGGCGGCCGCTTTCGTCGTAGGCGCGCAGAACCGCGTGCGCCGCGAACGGCAGCGTGAAGGTGATGCGCGTTTCGGTTGAGAACGGATTGGGGAAGTTCTGCTCCATCGCCATCCCGGCTGGCACGTTGGTGCCCGCCACACCCAGCACCGGGGGCGGCCCCACCGATATCCGGCCGTCGCAGGAAATCACCTTGTAGATGCTGCCGCTGTAATCGCTTACCCACAGGTTGCTGTCGCGGGGGTCCAGCTCGATGCCGCGGGCATTGATGTAGCCGGAGGTCAGCGGCGAGGTCAGGTCCAACGCGCATATGCGGCGCTGGTCGCTCTCGGCCATCTTGTCGGCAATCGCCGTCTGCAGCGATTCGCCGGTGAAGTCCGTGATCACCTGGTAGATCGACGTTTTGTCCGGCCCCAGCGTAGCGCCGCGCGGGCCGTACTGCACGCGGCGGGCGCGCTGCACCGTCCGCTTCGGCGTGGCCGGGTTGGCGACATCCAGATAGTAGATGTTCTGGCTGCCGTTGCGGTCGGACACCCAGAACTGATCGCCGGAGGCCGAGGGCAGGTACACCAGGCCGATCGGGTACGCGCACGGCGACGTCCACCGGTTGATCCGGCGGCCCTGCTTGTCCACCTCGATCAACACGCCGCCGGGGCTCGTCTCGGTGGTGTTGTTCAGCTTGTGCAGGTACAGGTGATCGTTCTTCGGGTTGTACGCCAGATCCGTGAACAACGAATCGCCCACCGATGCCTCAAGCTGCACGCGCTCGATCGTCGTCAGCGTGTTCGGGTCCAGCTTCAGCAACTGGCTGCCGCCGAAGTCCGACGCCCACAGGTACGAGCCGTCGTACACAAGCCCGTAGGGGATCGAGGTCACCTGCGCTGCCTGCAGCGTGCCGCCCAGCGTGAACTTCGTGATCGTGAAGCTGCGGCTGGTGGCCGTCTTCGAGGCGTCGGCCATCGAGGTCACGCGGATGCGCGCGGCCACCGCAACCGTATCGAAGATCTTCCACTGCAACGCCGACACGCCGTCGATCAGCTTGTTCCAGGTGTTGCCGTCGTCCAGCGAGTAATCGATGCGCACCGGCGCCGGGATGTTGTTCCATGAGATGGCGTGCTGCGTGCCGGACATCCAGACCTCACCGCCCTGCGGCGAGAGGATGGAGGGGGGCAGCGTCGGCTTCTCCAGCTCGATCTCCCACATGGACCTTCCGTGGCTGGCCATGCGGAGCTTGCGCTGCGCGGTGTGCACTTCCAGATCGGCGACGGCAACGCGCGGGAGCCCCTCGGAGTAGGATGCCCATGTCTGGCCACCGTCAACGGAGATGAACATGCCGATATCGCTGCCGGCGTAGATGATGTTCTCGTCGTCGGGATGCAGCGCCAGGGCGTTGACGGGGATATCGGGAAGCTGGCCGGAGATATCGGTCCAGTTGGCGCCGAAGTCGGTTGTCTTGAAGACGTGCCCGGAGAAGAATCCGGAGCAGGCCATGTAGGCGGTGCCGGCGTTTGAGGGCGAGATAACGAAATCGGTGATGGCGCGGTTTGGGGCGCCCTTAGCGGTGGTCCTGTCGGCCCAGTTGTCGCCGCTGTTCTGCGTAACGAAGATCTCGCCGCGGTCGGATCCAGCGTACACCACGTTGGGGTCGGCCTTTGCCACGGCCAGCGCGGACGCCTGCCCCTTCAACGTAAGCGCCGTCTGGTACCACGTGTTGCCCATGTCGAAGGTCAGGTAGATGGTATGCCTTCCGTGCCAGAGCGTTGTGGGCGTAACGGGGTCCATCACCAGCGGGGCGGACCATGCCGCCTCGTCGTTGGCATCGATGCCATCCATGATGCGCGCAAGCGTGCCGTTCTGCAGATCCAGCCGGCGCAAGTCGCCGTTGGGATTCTCGCCGTACACAATGTTCGGGTTCTTGTAGTCCACGCAGACGTAGAACCCGTCGCCGCCCAGGATATCGCCCGATCGTGTGGACGACGTGGTAATCGTGCCGTTATCCTGCGTGCCGCCGTATGTGCGCGAGGCCTTGGTCTGGTCAACCGCCATCGCGTAGAACTGCGTAACGGCCAGGCCCGCGGATTTCTTCTCGTACGTGCTGCCGTTATCGTCGCTGCGGTACAGGCCGCCGTCGTTGCCCAGATACACACGGTTGGGATTGGCCGGATCGTACGCAAGGGCATGCTGGTCCGGATGCGGCGCGCCGGAGCTGGCGTACGAATCGATATAGTACCAGTTGCCGCTGCTGCCGCCATCGGTGGCGCGCACAATGCTGATGCCGCCGGCCACCACGGTGTTGGGGTCGTTCGGCTTCACCGCGATCACGTTGTTGTACCAGCCCTGCGCGTTTGAGGCCAGGTTCAGGAAGTCGCGGCCGTTGTACGCGGTGGTCCAGCTATCGCCGCCGTTGGTGGTGCGGTAGATGCGCGCGTAATACGTCTGCGTGGCGCCCGATCCCTGCGTTTCGTAGGCCAGCGCGTACAGCGTGGATGCGCGCGAGGGCGCCGCCTGCAACGAAATCCGGCTTACCGTGTTGCCCGGCTCGCCGATGCCGTCGCTTTTCTGGGTGAAGGTTTTGCCGCCGTCGTCGGAGCGGTACACCAGCTTTGACATCGTCCCGATCCACACCTTGCTGGCGTTGGCCGGGTCCACCGTGACGTCGGAAACCGCCTCGGTGAACGTGCGTGTCCACGTATTGCCGCCGTCCTCCGATCGGTAGAACCCGCCGTTGTTCTTGGTGGCGCCCGCGAAAATCAGGTTGCTGTTGGTTGGATGCACCACGATGCGCGAGAACGCGCCAACGTTGGTAAGGCCTATCGGCCGCCACGTGGCTCCGCCGTCCACCGTCTTGAAAATGCCCGCGCCGGTATAGGCGTCGATGTTCGAGCTCATTTCCCCCGTGCCGGCGTACAGCGTTTCCGGGTTCCGTGGGTCAATCGCCAGCGCGCCCATCGCGATCGCGTTCTCGTTATCCATGATGGGCGTCCACGAATCTCCCGCGTTCGTGGATTTCCAGACACCGCCATCGGCCGCGCCGATATACACGGTTTTGCCGTCGGTGGGGTGGCAGGCGATGGTGCGGATGCGGCCGCCAACCTCGGTTGGGCCAATCATCGACCACCGGTTCGCCGCCAGCGCCGTTGGCTGAAGCGAGGCGAACGTCGGGACCTTGCTATCCATCTGGAGCAATGCCTCCAGCCGCGCGTTCTGCGGGATGCGCCCAAACGGATAGGCCCGCATGCCGTAAAAGTAGATCTCGCGCTTCTTTGGCGTAAGGCCAACCTCCATCGTTTGATACGGGAGCTGCTGGGCAACCAGTTGCTGGGTTACCAGCAGGCCCCCCGATGCCAGAAGCGCGATAAGGATCGCCGCTGTACGTAATGGAAACAGGCGCATGAGCATGTAGCGATAATGTGGAACGAATGATGCTCGTTGATGATATTCCAACACCGAAGCCGGTAAATCGGTTCACCGGGCACAGGGGGCATTCGGCGATTTGGTCGCCGCCGCCGCCGGATTTCGGGTACCCTTCCCTGCATGACACCCAACCACCCCGAAACGTTGCGCGGCCGCGCCCGGGGCGTTATCCCTTGCGCGAAAAGCTGGCCAGCCGCATGCCGATCAAATCCTGCGCGGTGTTCACAAGGCTGGTGGGCACCGAATAATTGTTCACCACGATGCTGAACGCCAGCAGCTCGCCGTCGCGCGAGCGCACGTAGCCGCTAAGCGCGCGGATACCGCCCAGATACCCCGTTTTGGCGATCAGGTTGTTCTCGGCAAGCGTTCCGCGCATCCGGTTGGCCAACGTGCCGTCGCGGCCGGCCAGCGCAAGCGATGCGGCGAAATCCTGGGCAATGGGCGCATGCCCGGCCCAGCGCAGCACCGTCACCAGATCGGCCGGGGCAATCATATCCTGCCGCGATAACCCGGAGCCATCGTACAGCCGGATGTGCTCCACGTCCACGCCGGCCTGCGCCAGCATGCGCTTGGTGACTTCCACGCCGGCGGCGGTTGATCCCATGCCGTTGAAATCGCGGCCCAGCTTCTTGGTAAGCATCTCGGCCGCCAGGTTCAGGCTCTGCTTGTTGGTGGCGGCCACAATCTGCCGCAACTGCGGCGACAGGTGCGTTGCCACGCGGCGCAGCGTGCCGTAGGCCACGTGCTCAGGGTAGTCGGCCGCGTCGTAGGCCGCGCCGCGCACCACGATGCCGTTGCGCGCCAGCTCCTCCTTCAGCACCGTCGCAAAAAAACGCGCCGGGTGCTCCACGCTCACATGTTCAACATAGGCCTCCGCGCCGGCGGCGATGTTGCCGCGCACCACGATCACGTCCGACCCCCGTTCGCGCCGGATATCCAGCGTGGAGATGGAGTCGGCCCTGGATGTGGTGGCCGTCACCTTCAGCGTAACGGCCGCGGTAGGCGGCACGATGTCGATCGAGACCGGGGCGCCGGGCTCGGCGCCGGGGCGCACGGTAAGCTCGATGCTGTTGTCGAAAATGGCCGCCGCCGATATGGGCGCATTGTATCCGTACGATTCATCGTCCCAGGCCCAGCCGGGGCCGTAGGGCACGTTGTCGAAATACGCGGCATCCACCAGCACGTTATCCACCGATCGGATCCCCACCGAATCCAGCGCCCGCGCCCACTGGCGTATCACGGTGCGCGGATCCACGCCGAACGCCGGCGATATCGATGGATCGCCGGATGCGCGCACCACCACGTTGCCGGCCAGCTCGCCGGACGCGCCCACGGATCCCGATACAAACAGATCGGTGCCAAACCGGTAGTCGCCGCCCAGGCGCAGCAGCGCCGCCGCGGTGGTAAGCAGTTTCACGTTCGAGGCCACCTGCCGGTTCTTGCGGTCGTTGTAACGGTACAGGGTTTCGCCGTTGTCGCAGGAGACCACCGAAATGCTCCAGGTGGCATCGGCGAACGAGGAGTCGCCGATGATCGAGGCGATATCGCGCGCCAGCAGCGATACCGCGGTGCGGCCCCGGTGCGCGGGCGGAAGGCCCGGCAGCGTTTCGGCCGGCTGCGCGTACGCGCCGGCGCAGGCAAGCACCAGGCCAGCGATGCCGGCAACCAGATGCGGCCATATGCGCCCCACGGCGGCGGAGCGCGCGGGGCGGCGGGCGGAATCGACGCGGGGACGGTAACAAGGTGTCATAGCCGGTTGGCCAACATACGGATGCAGGGGCCAAGGAGCAACACTTCCGGCCGTTTGCCGGCTGCCGCGAACTGTGGGCCATCCAACGGCCTACGCATGCCCTGTGGCCGAAAAGTTGTAGCTTCGGCCCATGTTCGAACGCGTCATTGCCGATACAATCCAACGGATAACGGCCGAGACGTTGCAGGAGCGTGCGGTGATTCCGCTTGCTGATCTGCTGCAGGATACCAGGATCCCGTCCCGCCTGAAGCCCTTCTTCGAGACCGAAGTGCATTGGTGGCTCTATAACGAGGCACTGGTGCGTGCGGCCAACAAGCGATTTGATCACGACCATCCTGAGGTTGCCGCCTTGGTGCGGTACCTTGAGCAGGTGCAGTTCCGCCACGCGCGTTTCGAGCGCGAGGAGTTCCTGGCCGTGCTCGACAGCGCCGTCAAGCTGACCTACAACTATCTCTGCCGTCCGCAGACCACGCTGAAGTGGTACATCTTCCGAGGCCAGCCGGTGAAGCCCCTTACCGAGGTGCTGCTCCGGTTTGGCGCCTTTGTTGATTACCCCTATTTCCGCGATGTGTTTATCGACTGGGTGGAGCGCAAGCGCGCCGAGCGCCCAACGTTCGATGCGATTTCCGCCATCGAGTTCGAGCGCGTGATCCGGCGCATCGACGATCAGATCCTGCTGAACTGCTCGGTGGAGGGGTTGCTTGATCTGATGGATCCGTTGTTCGATTTCATCGGCGAGGGCACCGAGCAGTTGGTGCCGGTGGACGCGCTGGTGATTTTCTTCGACGATAAGAACATCAAGAAGCTGGTGGACCAGCTCGACGACCACCGCGAGCGCGGGCTGGAAGTTGTTGGGCGCGAGGGGTTCGTGGCTCTGCTGGACGAGCTGCTCAGCACCAGCGAGGACGAGGAGGAGGCCGATTTCTCCGGTGTCTATCAAAACGACGCGTTGGACGACGTTGTTCGCCAGCATCTGGAGGGCTCGCTTGGTGCGCTGGACCTTCCGTACGCCGATCCCCCTGCCCACCAGAGCGGCGCGTATCAACGCGGCGCCTATCAGGGCAGTGAGGGACGATTCCCCGATCCCGGGCACGATGTTCCGGATGCCGGTACGGCCGCTCCCCCTGCCGATGGCGGGCCGGCCGCCTCGGTGCCGGTGGAGCCGATAGCGCCGATGGCCTCCGTGACCGGTGATGATGAATCCGGCCACGGGGACGAGCCGTACCAGCCGGCCCCGTACGATGAAACCCCGTACCCGCCAGGTTCTGGGCCACGCCCGGATTGGCCCGGTTCCGGCAACGCCGATCGCACGGCGGACCATCGCGGGCCTGGCTCGCATGGCACCCCGCACGGGGGCATGGAAACGGCCAACCTGTACTCCGGCGACGCAACCGGTGACGGCGCCAACATCGGCAACACGCCGTATACGGCATCGTACCGCGCGTGGAATTCGCCGGAACATGCCGGTGTGGCCGCGCACGAGGATGGCGACGTGTTGATTGCCGCCGCCGAGCCGGAATTCAGTACGCCCGCCGAGGCCCCGTACACGAATGGGGTGGCCGCATATCCTGCCGATGCGGGAGCGCCCACGGATTTGTACGCCGATGCCGCCGAGGCGGAGAATCCGGAGTTGGAACATCCGGAAGCGATACATCCGGAAGCGGAGGATCCTGAGGAGGATCTGTTCGGCGAACCGGCCGAGGCACCGATCGCGGATGCTGTGATGGTTGCTGAGATGCCGGTGGTTGACGACGCGGAGGATGACGCCATCGACCTCATCGCCTTGGATGACGATGCGGAGGTTGCGCCCTCGGCATTGCGGATGCCGCCGGATGTGGCGGGGCCACAGGAGGCCGACGATGAACCCGAGCCGATTGTGGAATTCGAGGATGGCGACGCGCCGATCCTGATGTCGCCGCCCGCGCCGGTCGCGGATACGGCCGCCGGGTCGGAGACCGGCGCGCAAGGGCTTGCCGACGTTCGCGGGTTTATCGATCCCGCGTTGGAGCGCAAGGTGATCAAGAAGGTGTTTGCCCGCAATCGCATGGCCTACGAAGCCGCGCTGGAACGGCTGAACGGCGCGGCGGCGTGGCGCGGCGCCGCGCAGATTCTGGAGGAGATATTCTCGGCCAGCGGCGTGGATCCGTACTCGCGCACGGCGATCCGTTTCACCGATTCGGTGTACGGGCGGTATCTGGGGCCGCGCCAGCATTAGCAGCCTGCCAGGTTGCGCTGCGCCCGGCAATACTATTTACGCCCCATCAAGGGCATATCCGCGAGGGGCGGCCCGGCAGGGCCGCCCCTCCATCATGAATCAACCGTCCGAAACACAGTGTTCATCGACATAGCAGATATCAGCGTGCGTGCCGGTAATGGGGGCAATGGCGCTGCCACATTTCGCCGTGAGAAGTTTGTGCCGAAGGGTGGCCCCGACGGCGGCGACGGCGGCGATGGCGGC
>CBHYLN010000086.1:0-22111 GCA_966128725.1 uncultured bacterium
CGGTGCTGATCGGAAATCCGGAACCGCCAGCACCGATTGGTATAAATGGCGGATCCCGTACCGCGGGTTGGAGTATCACCGCAACTCGCTTTCCGACGGGCGCGATGATCTCGGCTCGGTTACCTATGGTGAAAAGGAACTGTACTATCTGAGCACAATCGAAACGCGAACACATATCGCAAAATTCGTAACCAGTTCGCGCAACGACGGGTTCGAGGCCCAGCGCAATGAGGATAGCGCGTCCGGCGTAACCAGTTCCACGGGTGTCGTTACAGGACAGAACAAGCTGAAGAAGCTTGACCGCATCGAGCTATACGCCAGGGACGCGAATGGCGCGCCCGGCAAGAAGCTTGCTACCACCAACTTCGAATACAGCTATGCGTTATGCGGCAATCTACCGAATGCGGATACGATCCCAGGTACTGGTGGCGCTCAGCGGTATGGACACCTGACGCTCGAGCGCGTGTACTTCGAATACGAAGGTGTGGTTAATGCACGTACCAGCCCCTACGTGTTTGGGTATGAATACAAGGATAGCTCGTACTTCAGTGCGTTATCCGCCGGAGTGCAAACCAAATACGGAAATGTCATTAACTACGGTGACAATCCATCATTGGTGCAGAACCCGGATTACTCACCGTTCGATCTGGATTGCTGGGGCAATTATCGCTACAACGGTGTGCTGCGTGCGCAGAACTTCGAGCCCTGGACCCAGCAGGTGAATGCCGCACAGTTTGATCCTGCTGCCTGGCAATTGAAATGGATCCGGCTGCCATCAGGGGGCGAGATCCACGTGCAATACGAGCAGAGGGATTATCGCTATGTGCAGGACAGGCCTGTGATGGCAATGGTACCGTTGAGATCGTTGGCTGGTGGGGATGATGATGGCGGGACGCAGGTAGTTCATCTGGATCTCGCGAAGGTTGGCATTACCAACCCGGCCGAAATTGCCCGGCTTGCAAAAACCATTCATCAGATGGATTCGACCGGCGAACGGTTCTACTTCAAGTTCCTGTATGCGCTTGCCGGCTCGCAGGCAAATCTGGTGAACTGCGCGTCGGACTATGTGACGGGATACCTGAAGATCGACCACGTGGATGTGAACCCGAGCAATAATCAGGATCTGCGAATTCATCTGCTGGCGCCAGATGCTGGCGGCAATCCGGCAAATGGATATCAACATCCGCGCGATGTAGCCTGGAATTTCGTGGCCACCAATCGTGCCGGTATCATCGATGAAGTTGGCGCGTGTGACCCACGTGTTGAACCGATCAAGACAAACGAAGCCGGCGCATGGGATGCGGTGCTTACCCTGCTCGGGCGCTTCGGCGAGCAATTCTTCGACAAGGACGAAAGCTGCCAGAAATTCAACCCGGAGCATTCGTACTTGCGAATACCGTTGAATCGCGATAAGAAGGGGGGCGGTGCACGTGTAAAGCGCTTGCTGATGTATGACAAGGGAATCGAAAGCGGGACCGCCGCACTATACGGCACCGAATACAGCTACAAACTGGATAATGGCGCCAGCAGCGGCGTCGCAGCCAACGAGCCCGCCGGTGGCCGCGAGGAGAACCCGCTGATCACCTACTTCCAGAAGCGTAACGATCAAAGCTGGGCCAATCGTGCCCTGTCTGGCGAGGATCGCGAGCAGTTCGAAGCACCGTTTGGTGAATCAATTCTGCCAGGCGCATCGGTTGGCTATTCTCGTGTGGTAGCGCAAAACATCCATTCGGGCAAGACAAATACCGGATATACCATCAAGGAGTTCTATACCGCACGCGATTATCCGTTCGACAAGAAATACAGTGCCGATGGTGTTGGCGCTGCATCGGCTACCGCAACCGATCTGGAGGCGGATGATTACCCCTTCATCTTTACCGACGGAATCACCGTTGTGCGTTACAACTCGATGGCGCGAGCACAGGGCTACCGATTTGTGCAGAATAGCATGCACGGGCAGGCAAAAAGCCAGGCGCAATACGCCGGCGACCCGGCTGATGGCACAGCCGATGATATCCAAGTTGCCGGTGAAACGTACGAGTATTACGAGCCGGGCGAAACGGTGCCGATGGTTCGGGAGTTCGGAAAGGCCCCGGTGATGGAAAATCCCGGCAAGGAGATGGAGGTTGTGATGGAGGATCGTTTGATCAATGACTTCACAACAAGCGGTGGTGCGGCCGTTGATTTCAATCTCGTGCTTGGTTTTATCCCGTTCCCACTGCCCACGGCCTGGCCTTCGCTCGACATCAACGAGGAAATTCTTCGGACGCACGTTACCACCAAGGTTATTCGCTATCCAGCGATTGTAAAAAGAACAACCACTTTCCGTGATGGTGTGGAGAACGTTGCAGAGTATATCGGCTTCGATCCTGGTTCGGGCCGGCCGGTGCTGACGAAATCAACCGACGGTTTTAATGGTATGGCTCTGGGCGCAAGTTCAACGCCGCGAAGCAGCACGTATTACAGTGCGGCGGCAGTTGCCTGGCAACCGTATCCGGCGATGGGGCAGCTTGCGCAATCCGAACGATTGGTGATCGCGGCAGGTTCGGATCTGGCGATCGAGAAACGATATTCGGAAATCCATACACTCAACTTCAAGTTCATGGGCCGTGGCGGAGTAACGCGGAGCCTTGCGAAGCTTACGCCGGGTGACCTGGTGCGCATCGTTGGCACAGGTTCAGGCAAGCGCTACCTGGGGACGTATTACGTTGGTTCGGTGGCCGGCAATCAGGTGCAATTGTTGCCAACATACATCAGCAACGTGAATACCGAGGCCATGGCGCCGGTTGGTTCGGTGGAGGTTATTCGCAGCGGCCGCGCCAATCAAACCGCGGTGGATGTAGGGTCCGTCTCAACCTACAATGCCGAACCGCGAACAACCGATCACCGTGTTCAATGAGGCTCCGCGTATGGCAATGTATCGGAACGCAGGGATTTGCACGGGCCAACAAACCGGTGTACTGGGCTGGTACCGGGAACTTCAAGGGCGTACGAAGAACGCAGACGACATGAAAGCGAAGAACATATCCGGATGCGATGCGGGCAGCCACGCGATGCCGTGGCGGATGGCAGTTGCTGCCGCAGTGTTATGCCTTGGCCTGATCGCGCCCAATTGGATGGCACGTGCCCAAAACACGTATGTCGATCGTGACACCGTGCGCCGGAAGCTCAATCAGGCAATGGTGCAACTGGCGATGCCGGCCAACGATACCGTGGCCATCCACCTTTCGGATATCGATACGTTGAATTTGCTTGGGCTGTCCGGTGAATGCGCGAAGCTGTACACGGATACTCTGATCCTGATGGTGCGGAACGATTCCAACGTTACCATGGAAGTAACTCTGGAACCCGCATCGATAATGTCCGTTCCGCCAAACTCGCACGACATGGTCTGCGATCTGGAGCTGGCCTGGCTGAAACGATCGTGGGGATACACGATGCGCGATTCCATCGGCAGCTACCCAATTGCCTGGGATTCGCCGTGCCGCACCGGGGTACACTTCGACCAGGCCTATTTCATGGGAACGTTTGTGGGCATTAACGGCGGCGGAAACGAGCGAGCACGTGATACTCTGGAAGAATGGCTTGCTGAGTGGAGAATCACCAGTACGCAGTACCACGTAGTAACCAACGGTACAACGCTAGTCGAGTCAGATGTGGCAACGCGGGCCTACATGCCGCGAACAAATGACTCGGCAGACGACCTTCCCTATATCGTGCAGCGGCATTCCGGCGCCGGTGCCAATCGCGATACGGCATGGGCAAAACCAGCCTACACGCGTGTTCAGTTCTATCCCTCGGTTGCGCCAACCAGCGGCAAGATTGTGACGGAGGTGGAGATCGAAGCGCGAACCCGCGCATACTCGCCAACGGACTGTTCCCCGACATCGGGTACCGGAGTGCTTGCACCTCGAGCCGATTCCGCGTTCGTTCGGATAACGTTTCACACAAAGGACCTGGACAACGCAAACGCATTGGCCACCGAATACATATGGCGAAAATTCGCAACCGGAAGCATTGCTCAGGATAATGCGGACTTGTGGACCTTCTTCGATCAGGCAAACCAATATGTGGTGGACTCCTGGTGCAAATTCGAAATCGATGCCGACGGTTATCTCTACTTCAAAGCTGAAAGCAGCGGAGGCGATCACCAATGCACCGCGCCCGGAACCTACCGGATAATGCGGCTCCGAAGCCCACTGGTGCCGGCACGCATGTGCACCTTCGGCTGTGTGCTTGGCAGCACGTTCGAGCTGGATACCATGACCGCCGAGATGTATTGCAAGCATGGTGGTGCGTCCGGCGCCACGCAGCGCGAGATTGTTCCCTGTCTTGAATTCTGCACCAGGCTTTCCGGTTACCGGACAATGAACAATGTGCTGGCGGCCTCCGCGCAGCGTATGGAGAATACCTGGACGTATGATACCGCCGACTTCATCGTGCCAAAAGTGCTGACGACGTGGCCGCTGGAAAATACCTCGAACAACGCCTACGAACTGGGCCAGGGTACATGGCGGCCGTTGGAGGCATACGCCTATCGGACAGGGACCAAGCCGGGCGGGAAGCTGGCGAACAATGCGGAGCGTGTATACGATAGTGCCGGCATTTTCGTGAACGACACCGGTGGTACCGTTGACGCATTCCGCGTGTTCGATTGGCGTAATCCCGACGCAAACACGGGAACCAAATGGTTGCGCGCCAGTACGGTGACAGCATTCTCCCCGTTTGGTGACCCTCTGGAGGAGCGCGATGTGCTGGGCCTGTATAGCACGGCGAAGTACGCACATGCGAACACGGTGCCGCGTCTGGTTGCTCAAAACGCCCGGTATTCATCGGTGGGGTACGAGAGCTTCGAGGATGGGATGGGTGATATCGATACGATCGCGCACTCTGGCAGATGGTCCTTACGGCTTACGAAAAACAACCAGACCGTGATGCGATTGATTGTGGACCAGCAGATGCGATCGAAAGGGGTGGTGGTGCGTCTGTGGGCAAAACGGACGTATCAGAACTTCAATAGCACCGATACGGCCGTTGCCATCGATGCCGAGTTCGGAACCGGTGTTCTGGCCACGGTAGCGCAGACCGGTGAGTGGACGTTGTACGAGCGTGTATGTGATCTGGGTGGGGCCACACTTGGCGATACCATCGAACTGAAGGTCAAGAGTCGGCTGTGGCCGCCGGCAAACAGCTCGCCGGATGATGAGGTGTGGCTCGACGATATCCGCGCCCAGCCGTTCGATGCCGAGATGATCTGTTATGCCTACGATGCCAATACGCTCCGCCTGCTGGCGAAGTTCGACGATCAGCATTTCGGCGCCTATTACCAATACAACGGCGAGGGGAAGCTGGTGCGCACGCTGCGCGAAACCGAGCGCGGGATGAAGACAGTGGCCGAGACGCAGTATCACACGCCGGATATGTACACCCGCGACGGCACGCTGTTGAGCCATACCCAGATGAGCGGTGGCCCCAGCATGCGCACGAGCGCCGACCATCGCAGTGGGGGTCAGGATACACCGCAGGAAGCTGGCGCCACCGGGCAGCCGACGCGTATCGATCTGCTGGACGCAAGCCTTGGGGCCGATGGTTTTACGTGGGGATTGTTTGGAGGGAAGAAGCCGGATCTGAGCGTGCTGGATCCCGATTCGCTCCGTGCCCTGATCGTGGTGGATACCGCCGGGCTGCAGCCGGAACAAATGGAGCGTTTGCGCGATGCCGGTCTGGACGACATGCAGCGCTTGAAGGACGTGATGGAGGCTCGTGAGCTGGATCGGCGTATCACCGCCCTGGCCGAGCGCGAGAAGGAGGAGCTTGGCGCCGAGGAACGACGGTATCTGGAGGCAGCGCGCGCACGGCTGAACGAACGGCGGCGGGAGCTTCTGCGCGATCGCCTTGGTATAAGCGAGGAGGAGTTGCGTGATCTGTATCGCGCGCTGGAGTCGGAGGGAAAAGAAGAATGAAAACCGAGGACTGAGAGCGCCGAACGTGCACCGGCTGTATATCCAAGTATACAGGGCAGTTGGCCGTGTTGTGATGACCCTGTTGTGGTGGCCCTATGTGGCCACCGTGATAGCCAGTGAATTGATTATTCGAGACATGAACCTGCGTATCCAACATATCGTTCCGCTGATTGGCGTGGTGCTAATGGCCGCGGCGGCTGCCCCGGGTGCACATGCCCAGAACGCCGGATGCGCCGAGTTGGTGCGAACCATCTACCGTACGATCGCGAATGGCGGGCCTTCCGGCCGGAGCCGTTCCGCGGGCACCGCTGCCCGCATCCGGTATTCCGTCCGCACTACATCGCGATGGCAGGGGAAGACCCGCACAACGGTCTCCAATGTTGATCTGCTTGCCACTGAGAACGATCTGTATGTGGCAAGCGATCAGATGGAGATGCAGCAGGATGCCACAACGGCCGTGGTGGTTTATCCGGCCCGTCGGCAGATCATAATCAACACTTCGAATCTGGATGCGTTCCGCAAAAGCCGCGGGGCCATGTTGCCCGCCCTTCGCGATTCGGTGCTGGCCACATCCGACGTAACCGAATGCGCGGCCGTAAGCAGCGGTGGTTCCGATCGCCGGGTGACGTTCCGGCTGCGCGAGCGGGCGAGGCGCGAACTAAAGATGGAAACCGTGACCATTGCCCTGAACAGCGCAAACGGAACCATTCAGCGCATTGTGTTTCAGCCTACCACCGAAAGCTCGCTGGCTGGAGTGCAGGTGGACTTCCATGCCATTGACTACAACTACAACACCGACCGCTTTTCGCGGCCGCTACTGCAGCGGTTTGTGGATGCGGCCGGGCGGCCGCTGCCGAAATACAGCGGCTATACTGTGCGCGACGCACGTGCAGGAGCCCGAGGCCTGCGGTAATTGCCTGCTAGGCGGTGTGCAGGGCATACGGATCGTGACGTCGACACCATGGCGTGCTGAACGCCAGAGCAAAGAACGTACTCTACCGGCGGCCGGGCCGGCATCGTGACCATACATTGACGGTGTGATGAACGTGAATACCATGATCGTGAGCCACATGATACAGCGGACCAATTCGAGCGGATGGGCATTACGTGCCGGTATCGGTGCGTGCGCCGCCATGTGGTTGCTTCTGGTTGCCGTGACGTTGTATGCGCAGCCGGTCGTGGACGCCGACAGTACCGGCAGGCAGAGCGCTGTGGGCATTCACGACGAACATGTTGAGGCACGGAGCGTCCTCGAGCAGGACACCACCCGTTTCCAGGTAATGCCGTTTGCCACACGCTCCAAGATCTTCAAGCAGACGTACGTACACTCCGAGATGATTGTCACGCCGCCGTCGTCGCGTGTGAAGAAACATCTGTACGTAAAGGAAGACCCAACCACGAGCTACTGCTCCGGCAAGAAACTGAAGAAGGCGATGTTGTATTCGCGGCTTTCCATGGGCGAGCGCGACTACGAGTTCGATACCGTGGATTTCGATATCACGGCCATCGTACAGTGCCAGCCGTACCTCAGCAGCGGGACCATTCTTACATCCGAAATCCAGCTCTGCACGCTGAAGATCAAATCGGCCAGCAATGATGTACAACCCGAACAGTGGTGCGTGACGGAGTTCACGGCGATTCACGACACGGTTGACAGTTTCCGGCTCCATATTCCCACGTACACGTTCTCGTCCACGAAAACCGGGGCCTTGCTCGACTCATTGAAGGCAAATGTGCGAGTGGATATCTGGTATACCGAGGAGTACGAAACCGAGGCGGTAAACACCAGTAGCCCCACTACGCCGGCGGTGACAATCCGAACGTTGCCGGTGGTGAGCAAGCGGGTGACGGCCAACCCTGTTACGTTCCAATGGGATCTTTCCAACGAATGCGCGAAGGATTCCTTCCCCAATTACCAGTTCCAACTTTTGCGGCTGTTCAACCGCAGTACCAGTTCGCCATATGTCGATGACGAGGAGGCGATTCGGGACACGCTGGATTGGTCGCGCGCGTTGACCGTGGAGACCGGGGGCAAGGCTACCTCGCTGACATTGACGGTCGCCGAAGGGACCGGATACTACGCGTGGCGTGTACGGCCGATTGGCAATATCTACCCCGGTGGCATCGCCAACGACCGCAACTGGGGTGCCTGGACGGTTGCACCACCGAACGGACCGATCGAAATCAACGATCTTGATGAGACCAGCATCGACGCAACATATCGCCCCTCCGTGTTTTTCTACCAGATGGGCGATCGTGACCGGAACTGGATCTACTCGCGCACGTTCACCGAAGGCGCCGCCGGCAGTGTTGAGCAGGGCAGCGCGGCGGTGCGGACCCGTGTGTCCGAGGGGATGACGTACGCTACCGAGCTGTTGCAGCCCGTGCAGGTCCAGGCGCATCTGCAGTCGATGGACAGCATGGTGGTAAGCCGAACCGTGCTGGATTTCAGTGGCCGGGCGGCGCTTTCCACGCTGCCGTTGCCGACCTCGTGGAGCGGCTTTGGTTATCGCACGGGCGTGTTGAACTCCGGAGGGTCATCGTTGGCGGTGCCGTATACGGCCGAGGATTTCGATGCCGATGCGAACTACGACAATCCCACATCCGGAAGCACCAGCGCGGGCGTGGGCCAGTATTACTCGGACTCCAACCCTGAAGGTGATCTTCGCGTTCCGAACGCGGCCGGATATCCGTTCATGCGCTCGTTGTATTACCCGGATGCCTCGGGGCGGGTGATGGAGCAGGGCGGTGCCGGAAGCGTGTTCCGCATTGGCGGCGGCGCCGAAAGCGCGAGCCGAACAGTGAGCACCTTTTACAGCCAGGCAGCCGATCAGGAGTTGATGGCCATGTTCGGCGACGAAGCGCCCGATGCCTCCAGCGTGCAGAAGGTGATCACCATGGATCCCAACAAGATCTCCACGGTGCAGTTCATCTCGAAGGAAGGGAAGACGCTTGCCACCTGCCTTGTAAAGCTGCACTCGGCCTCGGGTATTCATCTGGATGAGCTGACCGAAACGCAGGTTTTCGATACCAACGTGGTGCAGCGCGTGGGGCGGTACCGTCGCCTTATCGAGAACGGCACCGAGGCAAGCTCGTCGGTAACGATCACCGAGGAGCAATCCCTGCGTCTGCATTACTCGCTGACACCAAGCACCATTGCCTCGGAGTGCGCCGGCTATTGCGCTACGTGCGACTACGCGGTGGACCTGCTTGTGATCCCCACGAACGACCCCGAGCATCCTGCATACACACATACGTATACGGTGTCGCCGGTTGATTGCGACAGCACCGAGATTATCAACGACACGCTCGACACCCCGGAGCTTGAGCCCGGCACGTACAGCGTTGTGCGCCGTATCCGTTCGATGGGGCGCAACAGCGACAGTTTGCTGTATCGCGATGACCATGTCATGGCCTTGAGCAGCAGGCTGCACGAGGCGATCGACACACGCATACTACCCGTGCAGGAGTTTCTGGAGAACGCGGATCTGAGCGGGCTGTACGCGCATCTGGACAGTCTGGTGGATGTGGACGTCGCGGAGTTCGACGAGTTGAAGCAGGAGTATACGCTGAGCACGGCATGCTGCACGTTCACGATCCCGAAGTTGTCCTGCGACCCGGACAACCCGTGTGACGAAAGCCCGCGCGGCAGCTACGAGGCCTATCTGTACAAGAAGTGGGGAAGCGGCAACTATGCGTACGGCGGCGACCCCGAGAAGAACTTCGGCGATACACTTGGCGGCTATTTCTACGACAATCAACCCTGGGTGCCGCTGTTTAACACCAATCACGGCGCGTTTGATACGCTGGTTTCGCACATGCTGGCCAGCGGGCTGTATAACTGCGATACGTTGTGGGCAATCTGGAAGGGCCTTGTGGACGGGTTTGGGTATGTGTCCACCAACCATCACCGGGGCGACCCGGCCGACCGGACCTATGGGTATAACCTTCTGGATGAGTTCATCCGCCGTGCCAGGCCGCACTACCAGGGGGTGTCCACGTGCAAATACGGCGACTGCGCAACGCAGACATTCGCCGGCAGCGGAATCAACACCGGTTGTGGACTTGGTTATCTGGAGTTCGCGTACGCGTATTTCCGGTATCCGGGCGATATCGGGGCCACCGAGGCCTGCCGCCGCGCGTTCCGGTGGGTTGACGGGACCGGCGCCGCCAAGGATCTGCTGCTGCTGGACGGCGCGCTGCATCGGTACTCGATGGACGCCGGTATTTCCTGGCGATCCGACGAGGACACGCTTGCCGCGTTTCACGACTGCCTGAGCGCGCCCGAGCCCGAGGAACTGCCCGCGCTGCCGATCAACTGCCACGACCAGAACAGCGAGGAGTGCGCCATTGCGCTGCGCGATGCCATGCAGGACACCTGCCGCAGCATGTGCGAGCGGCGCCGGGAGGCGTTCCGCGCTTCCATCGTACGCGCGTACCACAACAACGGGCAGAGCGTTGAAGGCGACACGTTGACGCCTGGAGGCCTGCCGATCAACGGGGCCGGCGCAGTTCTGGATTCCACCGGCGCGCCAACCGGCGACACGGTGACCATTGTGCCGCGTTCGGTGGTGGAGTGCCAGGCCTCGGTGCTGGTGGAGAACTGCGATGACCATTGCACGCTGAGCCTTGTGCGCAACGGCGCCGGGGCCATCACGCAGATTGGCGACTCAGCCGAACGGGTCCATTTCCAACGGGCGATGACCTACGGCTGGCGGGTGGGCATCCCGGCTGGTGACACCTGTACCGATTCGCTGCAGGCGATATCCACCGCACGACCCCAGCGCGCCTGGGCGCGCGCCATTGTCCGGCGGCTGAACATGGTGCTCGACTCGGTGCGGGGCGTCGCCGGCGGCGATACAACCAGCCCCCAGGCTCTGGCCACGCTGTACCATGACCGGTTCCTGCAGTACAGTGGGCACACCGGTTGCAACTGGCATCTGGACTCCACGTCGCACAACGAATTCAACGGTTGCTGCCCGCCGATAGGGCTCCCGAAAATCTTCACGCTCGACACCAATATCCAGGCGCGATTCGAGCTGGACGACAGTTGCCGCCTGGTGTATGTGCGAACCTGTACTGTGGATGACCATGAGGTTGTACAGCGTGAGATCCTGTGCGCGGATTTCTGCCTGGACTCCTGCTCCAGCCCCATCTGTTTTGCGTGGGTGCCCCTGTTCTCCGCCGAGACCACGGCCGTGATACGCCCCTACACCTGCCAGGAGCTGCTGGCCGCCGAGATCGGTCGCCGGCTGGATGAGCAGATCAACGCCTGCGTGTACCGCGAAACCTCGGCATTTACCGAAGCCTACCGGCAGACCTGTACGTCGCCGGCGGAGATTCACGACTCGCTTACCGTGGAGTACGGCGTTGGGCTGTATCACTTCACGCTGTATTACTACGATCGCGCCGGCCGCCTTGTGCGCACCGTGCCGCCGGGCGGTGTGGCGCTTGTGAACCCGCCCAGCCGGGCCGTGCATCCCGGCCATACGCTGCTGACCAGCTACGAGTACAACTCGCTGGGCCAGCCCACGCGCAAGCGTACGCCCGACGGCAACGTCTCGCGAATGTATTACGACTCCAAAAGCCGTGCCCGCTTTGTGCAGAATGCCGAGCAGATAACGCGCGATGCGTTTACCTACACGGACTACGATGCCCTGGGTCGCGTCGTGGAAACCGGTGAAAGCACCTACGGCGCCCCGGCCGAGCTGAGCGACGAGGCCGACAGCACCAACTACCCGGCCGCGGGCACCACCGTGCAGAGTTATCGCACGGTGTATACAACGGCCTCCAATCGTACCTATCTGAACCTTGCCGGGCACACACAGCGGTTCCTGCGCAACCGTGTGAGCTACACGGTTGCCGGTGACTCCTCCACCGCCAGCTTCTTCAGCTACGACCCCCACGGCAACGTGGAGTGGATGGTGCAATACATCGAGGGCCTGGGCGACAATTACATCAGGTACAACTACGACCTTATCAGCAACAACGTGTTGGGCCTGTACTACAACGAAGGCCTGGGCGACCAGTTGACGCAGACCTATGCGTA
The DNA here is from genome assembly GCA_966128725.1 of uncultured bacterium. GTDB lineage: Bacteria > Bacteroidota > Ignavibacteria > OLB7 > OLB7 > JAFDZV01. Next base: position 12,013 of record CBHYLN010000086.1, read on the forward strand.
CGATGAGGACAACCGCCTGAAGGGGGTGATGAGCAGCAAGGATGGCGTGTTGTGGGAGCGTGATGCCGCGTATCAGTATTATCGGTACGGCCCGCTGCGCCGCGCGGAGTACGGCGAGGACTCCTTGCAGGGCGCGGACTACACCTACACGCTGCAGGGCTGGCTGAAGGGGCTGAACCACCCGGCCCTTGCCACCGGCGTGGACCCAGGCCGCGACGGCGACGCCACGGCCGGCCTGCACAAGCGGTACGGCGCCGACGCCTTTGGCATGACGCTGACGTATTTCGAGGGTGACTTCCTGCGCCTGAGCGGCAGCACGCAATCGCCGTTCAACTCCGCCACCACCGGCGCCTACAGCAAACGCGGCGATCACCTGGGGCCGGGCAGCAATGGCTCCGGCACGTTGAACCTGTACAACGGCAACATTGCCTCGTGGGCGGCCAACAACAAGGCCGCCGGCGGTGGGCAGTACTACGAAACCCTCACCAGCGAACAGTACGGCTACGATCGGCTGAACCGTATCACCGGCAGTACGTTCAACAACTACACGGGGGTGTGGGCTACCAACGGTGACTACAATACCGCGTATACCTACGACCCCAACGGCAATATCCTGACGCTGGACCGCAACGCCGCTGTCGCCAGTGGCAACCGTGGCATGGACAGCCTGAGCTACACCTATGCGGCCGGCAGCAATCGCCTGCTGCATGTGGACGACGCCGTGGCGCCGGGCGTGCAGGACGTTGACATCGACGACGAAGCACCGTTCAACTACAGCTACGACCCCGCCGGTCGGCTTGTGGCCGACGCCAAGGAAAGCATCACCCGCGTGCGGTGGAGCCCGTACAGCAAGGTGCTGAGCGTATACAAAACCGGCGGGCGTGGCATGCGTTTTGTGTACGACGCCCAGGGCAACCGCGTGAAGAAGGCCAGCATTGCCGACTCCACCGTTACCACCTACTACGTGCGCGAGGCGGGCGGCAAGGTGATCGCGATCTACACCAAGCCATGTGTTGACGCGAACGATTTCAACGACGGCGGCGAGGGGAATTGCAGCGACCCCGCCGGCCCGGCCGACCAGGACCACGACGGCATCCCGGATGCCCGCGACAATGCCGACAGTCTGTTCAACCCGGACCAGCGGGATACCGACGGCGACGGCACCGCCGACGTATGGGAGTACGACCGCGACGGCGACGGCGACCCGGACATAAGCGACCCCTGCCCGTACGATGCGGCGAACAACTGCACTGGCGACACCGACAGCGACGGCATCCCCAACGGCGCCGACCCATGCCCAACCTGGCCGGGGAACTGCGCCGACAACCCCGATGCCGACAACGACGGCGACGGCGTGCCCAACAAGGAGGACAATTGCCCGTGGACAGCGAATGCGGACCAGAAGGACGACAACAGCAATGGCATAGGCGACGCGTGTGAGTGCGAAAGCGGCGGCGGTGGCGGCGGGTGCGGCATCACGCTCGCCGAGCAATACGTGTACGGCAGCGAGCTGGACGATCGTGTGGTAACGCTGTACCCGAACCACACGCGGGATATGGCAAGCCACGCGGGGGATAGTATCTTTACGCGGTGGCTGCGGCACCGTGTGTACGAGCTGAACGACCATCTGGGCAATGTGCGGGTACGGTTCACGGACCTGAAGCGCACGACCAGCACGGCGGGGCAGGCACCGTTTGTGGCGGACCTGAACGGGTACACGAACTACTATGCCTTTGGCATGGTGCAGCCGGGCCGCGAAGCGAACCTGGGCGGCGGGCGATACGGGTACAACGGGAAGGAGATTGACAACGACTGGAACGACCGGAACGGTGGTGGGGATGGCGGGGGGAATAGTTATGACTATGGGTTCCGGATGTACGAGCCGCGGTTGGGTCGGTTCCTGAGCGAAGATCCGTTGACACCGGAGTATCCGGAGCTGACGCCGTATCAATTCGCTGGCAATAATCCGATTGAATTCATTGATCTTGATGGGGGGGAAATGGAGTTGCCGTTTTTGCTGAGTATGCCTTCGAACCAGTTCCTTCTGACAAATCCTGATACCAGGAGAGTGCTTTTTGATCATAACTTCTGTGCTGATTTTACTGCAGGAGTTGCTATCCCGTTACCGACCCGGGGTCCGTTTCTTATGCTTATACCAGGATTGAGTCCGTGTGTCAGCGTAAGTGCTGGGGCAGAAATGATTGTCAATCCATATAGTGGTAAACGGACAGGTTGTTTTATTCATGTGGGCTATGGGTTGTCGGCGACACCTAGCCCCTTCATGTCGTTGGAAGGAGGATTAGTTTATGGGCGGAACTATAAAAAATCTGCAGACAATCGTGGTCCGTTTGCAACTAAGTCGGGAGCGATTGGATGGGTCGCTGCGTCAGATGCGGAATGGGATGGTGTTCGTACAACGATGATTGGATGGGCTATAAGAGGCGGAACGGGGTTTTGTGCGAGCAAGGACTTCTATGTTGAAGTCTGGAATCCAATAGATGGGATTCCGACAGACGTGCTCTCTCAATCAGAGAATATGTATAAGGAGATGTTAGGTCCAATGACTGGTGAAAAAATTGATGCATTTGTGCGAAATTGGTGGACGTCTCCATTCGACGACGGTTGTGTCGAAAGTATGTTTCTGCAGAGTAGCGGGTCGTTGCAGAGTAGCGGGTCGTTGCAGAGTAGCGGGTCGTTGCAGAGTAGCGGGTCGTTGCTGAGGATTGGCTTAACAGGGGTTGCCTCCCAAGTTGCTGGTGGTGCTGTGTCGATAAGGCCAGGCTCAGGTTCGATGCAAGAGACAGGGGTGAAGTCGAGTCGGTCAAACTTTGATGCTGTCCCAACATCTCGCGGCAATATTCGAGAGCCGTAATAGAGCACAGGTGTTTGGGCTTCTCAATATCGTGTGCAGGCTGGTTGGCGGCTTCGCGGTTTGTTTAATCTTTCGGAGAGAGAAGGATGAGGTTCTTGCGTGCCAATTACATGTCCTTTGAGGCCTATATGTGCTTCGGATTTGCAGGAGCAGTAGCTGCTCTTTATATATCGCACTTGAAGAGTTACGTCCTTGTGCTGTTGGCTGTTGTTTGGTTGGCAGCCGTCGCTGTTTGCATTGTGAGGAGTTGCGGGTGGCGGTATGTCGTCCTATGGTTTGTGCTCGGCTGTAGCATTGCGTTGTCATCTATCATAATATTGGAATTTGAATATTGGCAATATGGTGTTCCGGGTTGGGCGAGAGTGTATAATGTGGAGCACGGAAAGGCAATAAGGACTGCGAGCGGTCGTTATGTTCTAGCAACATATAGTGTGGATGGATTGGAATACAAATTTCGTTTAGAGACGAATCGTTTCGGGGTTGATAGCTCGATTAGGATTCTATTCTCGAGTAAAAACCCTGAATTGTCTCGAGTCTTGGACATTTACTAAGCTCAGTTTATAGACTGAGTTTAAAATGATATAGGGGGGTACATGAGTCGACAAGCGTTAGGTGCCTGCGCATATGTAGCGTGCTCCGTTTTGCTCCTGTTTCTTGCGGTTTTCGGTAAGTCGGCGGCTCAGATGCCCGACTCCGTCATTCGTGTGCCGGCGAATGATGTAGGATATGTGCAGTATTCCAAAGATGGCCGATATCTCCTTACGCGGCAGAGGGATACCGTTCGTGTTTGGGATGCTTCAACGGGGAACCAGGCTGGGGTACCGGTACCAACAGGCAATACCTACTGCTGCGTGGCATTCCTTCCCGGCGACACCACACTGTTGACGCTTGCGTATAACAGTGATAGTGTATTCAAGGTGTGGAAATGGCGGACGGGGGAACTCCTCAAATCGGTGCCGTTGTTTCGTCCCATCCAGGAAGCGTCGGTTACGGGTGATGGCAGGTTCCTCGCGATTCGGGTCAACTATCCGAAGAAGCAATATGAACTATGGGATGCCGTAGCTGGAATCTATAAGGATGCGTTCTTCGAGTCGGATGGCAAGTTCTACGGGATACTGATGAACACGTCCGGTGATTATGCTGTTGCCAGGTCTTCGACACGTCCGTTGATTGCACGAATCGACGTGCAGCGGCATAGCTACGACTCCATTCCTGTCGATGAGCGATATGTTAGCGACCTATATCTTAGTTCCGATGGGAGTCGTATTGGTTGCACGCGATCCGATTATCCACCGATCATTGTTGATCTGATAACGCTCGATTCCTTGTATCCGCTCGACATCGATATGCGGCATTCAGCTCTCGTTTCAATGGCTTTCGTGGATGATAATCGATGGATTGTCACTCTTACCGGACGTTTCACGGAAGCATCCACATTGGAGATCTGGGATGCCCGCGACGGCAAACATATAGGAGTGTTGTCAACAGACAGCGCGATCAGACGTGGTATCGTGAAGGCGAGCCCGAGCGGCAACCAATTGGCAATCTACAACGTGCCGAGTGGCATGCTGTTATGGCCCCTTCAATTGCCTGGGAGTTCCGTTCCCGTTGTTGCCGGTATCGATACACGTTGGATACAGGCGGTTCCAAACCCGGCCAATGGCATGGTGGATATAGCCTATTCGCTGGCCAGTCCCGGCGATGTCCGCGTACGGCTTCTGGCGCTCAACGGCACGCAGGTTGCCATGGCCGAACATCTGGGGCAGGAAGGGGGTATCTGGCGCGAGCATTTCGATACGCGCATGCTCCCATCCGGAATGTATCTGTGCATCGTTGAGACGTCATCACACCGTAGCATCGCACCACTTGTTGTTGAACACTGATGGACACCAGCACACCATGCCGCCCTGCAATCAATGGTCTGGAGATTGCCAGGTTGGCGGCCAGCGCCGCGCTCAGCCTGCTCATCCTGTGCCTTTGGGCTACCGCGATGTTCGCCCAGACCGACACGATCGGTGGCATCGTTAACCGCTATACCCGTGTGACGTTTATCGAATGCACTAACAACAGTGCAATCAACGTTGCCGATCCGTATGGGTTCAAGCCCGGTGATCGTATCCTCATCATTCAGATGCAGGGCGCGGATGTCGTCACGGCGAACGACTCCACGTTTGGGAGCATCACGAACTACAACAACTGCGGGAACTACGAACTGGCGACGATCGACGAGATCAACGGGTACACGTTTGTGTTGCACTACGAACTGGCGCGAACGTACACGCTCTCCGGGATCGTTCAGGTGGTGCGTGTGCCAACGTACACAAACGTGGTGATTGGCGACACGCTACGTGCAAAGTCGTGGGACGGCTCAACGGGCGGGGTGTTGGCGTTGATCGCGAGCGACACAGTTACGATGCATGCTGATATGGACGTCAGCGGCGCCGGGTTCCGCAGTGGGTATCAATATGGTGCAACATTTGTTGGCGACATTGTTGACTACCGAAACAGCCAGAAAAGTTACTACAGTTACCCCACCGTATATGTGTGCGGGGTACCATCGGATACGGCATCGTTCAAGGGGGAGGGTGTCAGCCAAGCCACCGCCGGGCGAGCAGGGGGCCGTGGGTTCAACGCGAATGCGGGTGGCGGCGGTAATGGAATTGGCGGCGGTGGCGGTTCGGCCGGTGGTGGTGCCGGCGGAGGCAGTTATGGCAGGGGTGGCAATGGGGGGATAGCCCGCGATGCATCTGGAACCGCGCAGACGCAGTACCACGGGTTGGGTGGGGATTCGGTGGGCTACTCCAATGCCTTGCAACGTGTGTACATGGGGGGGAGCGGTGGATGGGGTGGCCTGGATGAATTGGGTAAGAAGGGGCCGGGGAGCGCCGGGGGTGGAATCGCGATCATTCGGGCGAATACGGTGATCGGTAACTCTCACAGCATCCGTGCCGATGGTGATACGAGTATCGGTGTCAGTTTGGCAACGGTCAAGCCAAGCGGTGGTGGCGGTGCCGGCGGGGCAATCGTGTTGGACGTGCAGCACTACGACAGCGACGTGACTGCGAGCGTACAAGGCGCGCCCGGACAGAACGCAAGTATCTGCAACGCAAGCGGCGGCGGCGGTGGTGGTGGCTGTGTGTGGTTGGCCGGCAGCAGTGCGACGCCGGCGAACCTGACGATTCAAAAGAACGGGGGTGTCGGAGGTACCGAAGGTGGCTGTGACCCTGTGCGTGATGGCAATCCCGGTGCCAACGGCGGTGTTCTTACCAATCTCCAAATTCCGGAGGGTACAACACCCCGATAACCAGCGTATGGATAGAATGATGATCAAACCGCCGTGCCGTAGTGTGCGGCGGTTCGCTTTTGTGGCGGGGTGGTTGACGAACGGTTGACATTGGTGCCTGGGTAAATAGCGACGATCTCGAGAAGAAGTAAGCCGGATCGCTACCCGAAAAGATGGTCACTGCTTGAGGCGGCAAAAGCGATCAATGTTCAACTGTGTCCTGCAAGTTGCGGGGAGTCGCGTAATGAGACGAATAGTGAATGGCGCTGAATCGCATATGCTGGTCGCAAGCCGAAAGGAAAAGTTCCATTCGATTAGTATCGTCACCGCAGTATCCCTGCTGGTGACCCTTGTTGGTGTCATGGGCTGTGAACGGGTGGAACCGCAGGTGGACGTGCTTGCTCGGAAAACCTACGACCAGCGTAGTATTGCGGATGCAAAATGCATCGAATACGTCGTGCGATGCCAGAGCGCTCACAAGTTCGGGCCGTGTTGGTCCTGGGTGACCCCGGTTGATAGCATGCGAATATGGTGCGATACGATACTGTATTCACCGTTGCGCACAAAGCTCTTCGCGATTATCGTGGTTCGCAATCCGGTGCCGGAGAGTGAGCTTACCGATGAGCGCCGTAGTCGTCCTTACTCCTATGCAGCTCGCGCGGTTGTTGGATTTAGGACGTCGGTGGCCGCCAAGTGGCAAATTTATCCGTTCGAGCAGTACGCGGCATACTACAGCGACCCGACTCGTGCGATTCGCGGTGCACGGAGGTACTACTTCAATGAGCTCGCGGCCGATGGCGAATACATTGCGAATTCCGCTGGCACAGAACTTGTGCCTGCAAAATTTAGATACAACGTGGACGACCCGAAGTTCTGGGATAGCAGTCTTGTATGGAGGAAGGGAGCACGGATACCTGGGTATTATAATTTTCAAACGGCAAGCAAAGCACTACCAGGAGATTCGGGTGCGGTGCTGAGTCCCCCGCCATGCTCTTGTCCCTAGATGCTGGATATGCGCTGACTATACCCGAGATGGAATTGCCGCAGCCAAACAACGAAATCATGAACAACATACATACGCTACTACTCGCCGGGTGCCTGTTCGTGGCACTTGCCGGCAGCCTGCAGGCTCAGATACCCGATTCCGTCATTCGTGTGCCGGCGGCAGGTGTTGACTACGTTCGCTTCTCCATGAGCGGCAGTTACTTCCTTACTGGCCAGGATGATACCATTCGTGTGTGGAGCGTACTAGGTGCACAGGAGGTGGGTGTGCCGTTCAAGATGGGGGGCAATGGTGGCTATGCGGCGTTCCTGCCGGGCGATACAGCAATCGTGACGGCGGTGTTTAATGCCGACAGCGTGTTCAAGGTATGGAACTGGCGAACTGGCCAAGTAGTCAAGACTGTGCATGTGTTTCGGCCGTTGCAGGGCGCGGTGCTGAGCGGGGATGGAAAGCGAATGGCAATCAATGTGCTGTATCCGGCCAAGCAGATCGAGTATTGGGATATTGAAAAGGAACAGTATCAAGGCGTGGTGTTCGATGCAAAGGATGGTGTCCAGGATTTTCAGATTGATTCTGCCGGAAAAATTGCCATTGTCAAACAAGGGCTTCCCTCGCGGCTTTATCGAATACTTCTGGAATCCACAACACTGGATACATTGAGTCGAGTGCTCCCTGTTCTGGATAAGTCCGTTCTGAGCAGGGATGGATCGTTGATTGCGTGTACCATGACGCGTCGTCGCCCTATTATTTACAAAGCAGCAACGTTGGATTCCTTGTATGCTCTCGACGTGCCAGTCAGTCAGTCAATGCTTGTAAGCCTCGACTTCTGTGGCGGTGCGGATCGCATTGTTACAATCACCCGAGGCTCGGCGACTCGAAAGGATTCCGCGCAATTGGAGCTGTGGGATGCAAAGACAGGAACGCGGATAGCTCTGTTGTCAACAGATTCCACGCTTGGGGGGGGAGTGGTCTATGGGTCGCCACGAGGTGACTACGTTATCCTTGCAAATCATGGTTCATTGCTTCTGTGGCCTATCGTTCGGCATACCAATGCAGTTGCCGGAGATAGGATAGCTGCCCCACTATCGTTGCAGATGTATCCGAATCCAGCATCTGATTATGTATCCGTGGCGTACAAACAAGTGCGTCCCGGCAGGGTGAGCATTGCAATTGTCTCAGTGAACGGTCGGAGTGTCTTTGTCAGGGGCTCGAGTCTCCAACCTTCAGGTGAACATATTCATGTCGTCCATGTCGATGGTATTCCGTCTGGAGCATACTTGTGTGTCATGGATACGCCCGATGGACGCGTTTCGCTTCCTATAACGATCTGGCACTAATGACCATATGGCAAACCCTAAAACCATGAGGAACAAGTTGCTGCATAAAATGGCACCGAAGTATGTGGTATCGCTGATCGCACTGATTCTCAGCATTACCGTGGTGTCCGCGCAGACCGACACGATCGGTGGGGTCATCAACCGGTATACCCGCGTGACGTTTATCGAGTGCACCAACAACAGCGCAATCAACGTTGCCGATCCATATGGGTTCAAGCCCGGTGACCGCATTCTCATCATCCAGATGCAGGGCGCGGAGGTCGTCACGGCGAACGACTCCACATTCGGGAGCATCGCGAACTATAACAACTGCGGGAACTACGAGCTGGCGACGATCGATGAGATCAACGGGTACACGTTTGGATGACTGAAGTAACGTAAGGTGAGGTCGGTAATGAAGGCTGTCTCCATTGTGGTGGTCTGCATCGTTTCGATCATCGCATTCGAGGGATGCGCGAATGAACACAGCGCGCGTGCTCCATTGTACTATGCTGAATTCATGGAATCCGGTGGGCTTCACGTTGATACAAACTACGTTTACACTGATACAGACTTGGCACGCCTCAAGGCGACGTTCGAGTATTATTCTGATGGTGAGTTTGTTGTGGACAGTTACGGTCACACATTGATGGTTCCGCTTGCGATTGCAGCGGATACGCAATATGTCGCAAATCTCATCAGCAAATCTCGTGACAGTGTTTGGTATTACGAGCACATAGATCCGGGATCTTTGAACGAAGTCAAATACGCACAGATGGTGTACATCGCGCAAGATAGCACTGGTCGGTATTCTGTTGACTCAAGTTATGCTTCTGATCCTGCCGCGTTGTGGCGCGTGCAAGCCACATTGGTTCATTTAGGTGTTGATGTCAGGTTGGATACGGTACGTGGAGTGCTAATAATGCCTGAGATTCTTTGCAGTGATTCGGCATACATCGCGGAGATTCTGCGATTGTCTCGTGATAGTGCTTGGTACTATGAGCACGTTGATTCAAGTGGCCGAGGCAGCCTTCCTATGCCTGGTCGGTAATAGTCGTGAGTGCCTCAGCCGTAAGCGCCTTAGCCATGAGGCTGCGCTCTCTGCTGCCTTGCGGCGATACTAGGTTTTGTTGCTGGGCATTCAAAATGATGCTCTGATCATCCAAAGGCCTGCATATGAACAACGCTGTCCAACATACAGATCTGCTTACCACCTGCCTTGTCGCGCGTACCGGCAGTCTGCGGGCTCAGATGCTTGCCCCATTATTTGCCATATCGCCATTGTCGAGCGATTGATCGGTCAGTACCAGGTGATAAGTATGTCGTTGCTGCGTGTTCCGATTTTCGTGTTGATACTAAGCCTTATTGGCGTGGGTATGTTGATGGCACAGTCACAACGTGTCGGCGACTCAGATGTGGCATATCCTGAGGCCCCAAAGTCAGTCGTGTGCGGTGTTGATACGGTTTCAATGCTGGTTGCGGTTGAATACAAAGTGGGGCTCTCGCAGGATCAATATCACTATATCGCACGTCAGAATAGTATGTGGCAGAGTCTTGATCCGTCTGGCGAACTTGATCGCTCGCGGATTTTTTACTATCCCATTAGGCAGAGTTTGGAGTATGCT
>CBHYLN010000087.1:0-21808 GCA_966128725.1 uncultured bacterium
TGGGCTTGTTGTCCAGGGCCATTCGTACGCCATTGCCGGTGGTCGGGTGATGGCAACCGTTGTTGTGCCGGGTGATTTCCTGTTCGAGATTTTCGATTCGACTGGTGCGCGACTGCTGTCCTTTGTTGCGAATGTCTCGGCCGATACCCTGGCAAATCTTCCGCTCCGTGATCTATGGGCAAATCGAGTGGACCAATCCCCCGTGGCCGTGGGGCCGTTGCGTGATGGCGACGCCGTGTTGCGCCTTGCGCCAGGCGGGGGAACGGCTGGTAGTGTTCTTACGCGAGGTGTTGGCGGATTGCGCTGGAGCGAACAGCCCACCGGTGACATGCGCCGCAACGTGTACGATCCGAACCAGATCGGCCTTGATGTGTTCGAACGGGCGAACCATACGGGCACGCAGCCAATTGCCACCGTTGCTGGGTTGCAGGATGCTTTGGACGATACGGCGATGGTATCACATACGCATTCAGCCGCCGACATTACATCCGGCCGGCTGGACCCCGCGCGCCTGGGAAGTGGGGCAGCAAGCGCGGCTACGTACCTGCGCGGTGACGGCGTGTGGGCTCCGGTCTCGGGAGTGCAGTGGGCTGAAATCTATTATGAGGTAGGACCAAGCACTCACGGCCAGGCAAGCGTGGCCGGCACATGGGTGACACTGCTGTTGAATACCTTCGGGATCAATGAGATAGGAGCAACTGTCGCCAGTGATGGGACAATCTCGTTGCCTGCCGGGACTTACTCGTTTGATGTTGATGCCAGCGCTTTTGGATGCCACGAGAACAATCTGCGCTTGTACAATGTCACGGCCGGCACCACGATCCGTGTAGGGCTAACGACCCGCCCCATAAGCACACACAACATGTACCAAACCAGTCGGTTGAAGGCAACATTCGTGCTGGCCGGTGCTTCGGAAATCCGTGTTCAGCACATAGCCTACCAAGCGAACGCGCAAGGGTATGGCTTGGCAGTCGGCCACTACTGGTCCGATTTCGATCTTCCCGAAATGGTCAACGTATACACCTCGGTGTTCATTCAGCGAAAGACCTGAGCACTGCAGGTAACGAATCCGATGAACTGAAACGATAGCGGCGCTACCGGGTATCCACATAAAACACAGATCACCATGCCACAACGAACAATAACAGGTCCGATACTCGATACCGCGGGAATCGGTATAGTATCCGGTTCGCTGCGCGTTACGCCCATCGAACCAACGGGAACCTCCGGCGACGGATTTGTCGTCAATGCGCGAACCTATCCGATTACCCATGGCGCGGTGCAGGCCACGGTGATTGTTCCCGGTGCGTACCGGTTCGATATTCTGGCAGACAGCGGTGCCATTCTGCGCACGTTCAGCGCCAATCTTTCGGACTCATCTCTGGCGGACATCTCGATCAAGGAGGTGTGGGAAAGCCGTGTGGATCCGATCGACCTTCCGCCCGCCACGCTGCGCGAAGGCGACAGCCTGCTGCGGTTGGCTCCCGGCGCTGGCGCCGATGGTGATGCATTGCTGAAGGCCGGCTCGCGCCTGGAATGGGGGCGTCCGTCGGGCATGGGCAATATGCTTTCGAGTGTGTACGATCCGAACGGCACGGCCTCCGACGCCTTCGACAGGGCGAACCACTCTGGCACGCAGTTGATCAGTACGGTTTCCGGATTGCAGGCTGCGTTGGACCAACGGGCACTCACGGAGCATACGCATGCTGGAAGTGACATCGCATCGGGCACCATTGCCCCGCAACGACTTGGGAGCGGCACTCCCACTGCTGGAACGGTATTGAGAGGAGATGGCGTATGGGCAGCCCCGATAGTCGCTCCGCCCCATGCAAAGATTTACTATCAGAAGGATCAAAATGTCGTTGGTGGAGACCTGACGGCAAATATTTGGAACACGTGGCTGTTCAATACCATTGCTTACGATCACTTGGGTGGTCTGTCCGTCAACGCGGAAACCGGGGTTGTGACACTTCCTGCTGGCGCTTATTACATAACGGTGCGATGTGCGGTACACACGAGCACGAATCCGTTTCGTCAGAAGACGCGCGTGGTGAAGTCAGACCTTACACTGCTGACTGCTGGATATTCGCTGAGCCATTTGGATGTGTCCGGCGCCGTCAACTTTATTCCAATTACTGTTGAGAGTGCCTACATCTCATCGCCGACATCTGTTGATCTATTGGCACAGACATGGGCATCAGCAACATTTACATCGTGGGGGATGGGCGGGCAGGTCAACGTCACTGGTGCTCCCGAGCACTATGCGGAAATGATCATCGTGCGGGCGCCATCGGTCTAAGAGACGACCATGCACGGAACACATCACTTCCCAACACAACCTGTCATGCGCCGTTCGATGTAGTTCCGTGAGTGGGTGGCCTCCCGGTGCCCGAGGAGTACACCCGCATCACGATCTGCTCGCGGGGCCGCTGTAGTGCTGCGCTGCGTGGTGGTGCCCGTCTTTTTCGTAAACTTCGTGCGTGAAATCGCACCTTGTATCGCTTTATCGCAAGCAGTTCGGCAGCGAGCCGGTGGCCATGGTGGACCTTCGTGCCGATGGTTCCAATCGTAGCCTGTACCGGCTTTCCGGGCCGGATGGTACCTCCGTTGTTGGCGTGATTGGGCCGGATTACGAGGAGAATCATGCCTTCATATCCTATTCGCACGCACTGCGCGGCGTTGGCCTGCCGGTTCCGCTGATCCATGCGTTCGATGCAGCGCACGGGGCATACCTGGAGGAGGATCTCGGCGATACCACGCTCTTCGATGCCCTGAGCGCCGCGCGTCATGATGCCGCATTCCCGCAATCGATTGTTCCGCTGTACGAACGTGTTGTGGAACTGCTGCCGCGTGTGCAGGTGCTTGGGGGCGGAGCGGTCGATTTCTCGGTTGCATACCCCTGCGCCGAGTTCGACCGCCAGTCGATGATGTGGGATCTGTCCTACTTCAAGTACCATTTCCTCAAGCTGGCTCATATTGCCTTCAACGAGGCGCGGCTTGAAGCCGATTTCGCTGCCCTGACCGATTTTCTGTTGCAGGCGGACCGCACGCATTTTCTGTATCGCGATTTTCAGTCGCGCAACATCATGATGCGCGGTGATGAGCCATGGTTGATCGACTATCAGGGGGGCCGGCGCGGTGCGTTACAGTACGATCTTGCCTCGCTGCTGTACGACGCCAAGGCGCAGTTGCCGGAAGAGTTGCGTCTCGAGTTGCGCGAGCGCTATCTGGCGGCTCTTGGCACGCTGATCCCGGTGCGCCAGGAATCCTTTCGCACGCTCTACCGAGGCTTTGTGCTGATCCGCATCCTTCAGGCAATGGGCGCATACGGTTACCGAGGGTTCTTCGAGCGCAAGCAGCATTTCCTTGCCAGCGTTCCGTTTGCCGTGGCGAACATCGAAGGGGTGCTTGCCGAGGGGCTTCCGGTGGAGATGCCGGAACTGGACGCCGTGCTCAGGCGTATTGCTGCAACGGACTTCACAATGCATACGGATGCCGATGCCACTCCGGCAACCGGCACGCCCCCGTTGGCGCATGTGTCGCGCTCAGCCGCGCCCGGGGACGCGCATGGTGCCGGAGTTCCGGCGCAGCCTTCGCGACTCCGAGTGGCGATAACAAGCTTCAGCTACAAGCGCGGTTATCCGGTGGAAGATTCGGGGCATGGCGGTGGGTTTGTTTTCGACTGCCGGGCGTTGCACAACCCTGGGCGCTACAGCGAGTACAAGGCCCTCAACGGTCGTGACCTGGCGGTGCGCATGTTCCTTGAGGATGAACCCGCAACCGAGCAGTATTGGCAGGCGGTGCGTGTGCTGGTGGATTCGGCGGTGCGGACATACAGCGCCCGTGGGTTCGAGCACTTGTCCGTTGCCTTTGGTTGTACCGGTGGGCAGCATCGCTCGGTGTACTTCGCCGAACGGTTGTCCCGCCACCTTGCCGAACATTTTCCGGATGTTCAGTATAACGTATCGCATCGCGAGGAGCACGTCTGGGCTCCGCTGATACCGACCGATTCGTGACCAACCGCAGTTGATATGATCACACGCCTTGAACTTGACGGATTCAAAACGTTCGCGGGCTTTGCGGTCGACGTTGCTGCATTCCAGGCCATCGTTGGGCCGGTTGGCGCCGGGGCAAGCAATGTGCTGGATGCCATCACACTGCTTGCGGGGCTTGCCGATGCCGACACCCGAACAGCGTTCGACGGCGTGCGAGGCGGAGCTGCGGATCTCTTTACCAAGTTTCCCGATGGTAGCTCGGCCCCGGCAATTCGGTTGGCGGTTGAGATGCTTACCGATGCGCATGTCGAGGATAGCTGGGGCGTGCGCTGCGATATCCGCTACACGCGGTTGAGATACGAGGTGACGATTGTGCGCCGCGCCGATGCGCGGGGAAACGATCGCCTGGTTGTCACCCACGAAGCCCTGATCCCAATTCAACGCAGTGCCGACCAATGGGCACGCAGGCATCTGGGGCGTGGGCGCGAACATTGGTTGCCGCCGTTGCGAACCGGGCGCACGGTCCCGTTTATCTCAACGGTTGTTGATGAGCGCGGCAGCACGTTGATGCTGCATCAGGATGGGCGGGGTGGTGACATGTCCGCCGTTGCGCATGGGGCCGAGCGTACGGCGCTGAGCACGGTTGCCAATACCGAATTTCCGCATGCGTTTGCCGCGCGCGAGCAGATGCGGCGTTGGCGCACGTTATCGCTTACACCGGATGCGATCCGCGGTGTTGGCTCGCCGCAGGCGCATACCTTTATCGGCCGTGATGGCGGTAATCTGGTTGCTGCGTTGGCACGCATGAAATCGGAGCAGCCAGGTGCAATCGAACGGGTGGCCGATGATCTTCGACGGCTGGCGCCCGGCATAGCGGCGCTGGAGCTCGACGAGCGTGCCGGGTTCTATCGGCAACGGTTGAGTGCGCGATTGCAGGATGGGCGTGAGCTTGGCATGGCCGCTCTTAGCGATGCCGAGCTGCGAATGCTTGCGGTGGCCGTTGTGGCAAACGATCCGGATGAAGCGGGTGTGCTGTGTTTCGATGAACCCGAGAACGGGCTGGATCTTTCGGGACTGATGCGGCTGGCAACCTATCTGCCTGCGATGAGCACCAATCTGACGGATGTTGATGGGGCCTCGCGCGGGCTGCGCCAGGTTATCGTAACCACGCACTCGTTGCCGTTGGCCGATGAGCTTGCGCGCGTGCTGTGTGCCGACAACGACGAGCCGCTTCACGCCCTGCCTGAACTGATGGTCGCGTATAGGCGCGCGCAGCCTGGAAGCGTTGCGGTGCCTGCATGTACGGTCTGCGAGCCCGTGAGTCCGTCGCAGCAACTGGGCCTGGGTCTGGAGGAAATTGCCCAGGCACGGAACGTGGTGACAATGAACGATGTTGCACGATTGCTGCGCATTGGCGAGCCCCCTCGAGCCTGGGTTATACAATGATCGTTGCGGGCGATTCGCCCCGATTATACGATCGTTTCGGATACCCGAATGGAATCGGGTTGAATTGTTTCATGCAAATAACACGCGTCGTTGTTTGCATTACTGTAACGAATTCGCGTACATTGCAACATCTGTACTGCTCTCACGCTCATCAACGGTGATCTGTGTCAGCTTTTGAGCGGTGGTACTTGGGATAGTCTGAGAGCAGGTATCGTTCAATTCAGCAGAAGCTGCTATCGGCATCAACACCGCCGCTGGCATCCGACTCACGACTTCGCCGCCAACCGTTTCGTCGAAGATCCCGGACCATGCTTTCTGTATCAAGACCCCGAAAGGGGAAAGGGAATCGTTTCATGGCAATCAAGATCTACGTAGGCAACCTGTCCTACCAGACAACGGGCGAGGATCTCGAGCAGCTCTTCGCGTCAAGCGGTGAAGTCACCTCGGCATCCATCGTGATGGATCGCGACACCGGCCGTTCGCGCGGCTTTGGTTTCGTTGAGATGGCCAACCGTGAGGATGGCGAGTCGGCAATCGAGTCACTGAATGGCACGGAGTACCAGGGTCGTAACCTCACCGTGAACGAGGCTCGTCCGCGCGAAGAGCGTGGTGGCTTCGGCGGTGGTGGTGGCAGCCGTGGCGGCGGCGGTGGCCGTGGTGGCTTCGGCGGCGGCGGCGGCGGCAGCCGTGGCGGCTTCGATCGTCGCGGTGGCGGCGGTGGCGGCGGTCGCTGGTAATAATTGCCAGCAGCGGCAACTCGCAAATGTACGCCCTCGGTGGTCGGTAACGATCGCCGAGGGCGTTTTTACATATGCTCTGGCCCGTGTGTCCTCCAACATGTCCCAGTTCCACGGGCAATGCGGTCGGACGATACCCGCGCGGCTGGGCATTGCGTCGCGTGGAATTATGCGCCGCCAACCACCTCCGTTGAGTACCGAGTCCGGTCGCTCGAAATCATATCAAGGTTGAACTGGTGGCTTCCGCTGTTGACGTGCTGCCCAGGGGCGCAACGTGATAACGGGTGACCGACGCGGATTCGTTCGCGATGGGGCCGGCCAATGGTATATTGGTTTCCCCAATGCTCCGTTATGTTCGTCAGCCAGACCAAGCACCCGGGCTGCCGGCGGCGCATTCCACATTCTGCCCCCTGCATGGATGCGATGATTCTTGCTGCCGGACTTGGCACCCGGCTTCGCCCCCTTACTGATTCCATCCCGAAGGCGCTGGTTCCGGTTGCCGGCGTGCCAATGTTGGAACGGGTTGCGCGCAGGCTTATCGAGGCAGGCGCCACGCGGCTGATCATCAACGTGCATCATCATGCCGATCTGGTTGCGCGCTTCGTTGCCGAACGTGCCGGGTTCGGCGTGGAGACGGTGCTTTCCGATGAGTCCGGCGAGTTGCTCGACACCGGCGGGGGGCTGCTTCATGCCGCATCGCTGTTCTCGCGTACGGCCCCGTTCTTTCTCCACAACGTTGATGTCGAAACCAACATCGACCTTCGGCGCATGTATGCGGCGCACCGGCCAGGTCAGGTTGCAACGCTTGCGGTTCTGCCGCGCAATTCCGCGCGGTATCTGCTGTTCGACTCCAATGACCGATTGGCCGGTTACGGAAACGACAACACCGGCTTTGAAACGCTCGTACATCCGGATGTGTCGGACACCCGGAGATTCGGGTTCTGTGGGATACATGTGATCTCGCCCGAGATCTTTCCCCTGATCGATGAACGGGGTGTGTTCTCGATTATCCCGCTCTATCTTCGTTTGGCCGCCAGTGGCCATCACATTTCATTGTTCGATTGCTCCGGCTCAACGTGGATCGATATCGGCAAGCCCGATCAGTTGGAGCGCGCACGGTTGATGCAGCAATAGACGTTATGCGATTTCAAACGGACTTCAGCAACGAATCAGGTTTCAATGCAATGATGAGATTGATCCCATGGGCCGATACGCCACGTAGACCTTCCAGCCGGCTGGTGCTGGCATGCCTGATGCCCATTGTGGCATTTGCGCTGGTGTCGTGCCAGAATGAATCCGGCCCGGTAAACTTCGAGATCCCGTACGGTACGTTCCGGCGGGCCGATACAACAACCGTGGGTGGCACGACCGTGCGGCAGTCGCATACGGTAGTGTTGTCGGTGGAGGATGGAGGCCTGATGCTGGATACGATATCCACCCTGGTGGGCGGTGCCTGGCGTGTTGATTCGGTTGCGCAAACCATGCTGCATTTCGAACAGCTTGGCGACGGTTATCTACGGACGCTGGAGATCGCGCAGCCGGCCAACGATACCACATTGCGCTACTGGTACTTCTTCCGCAGGGACAGCAAGTTGTTCTTCTACGTGGGCGACCGATTGTTGGGCAGCAACGTTGGGCTGTATGGCGAGTGGCGCAGCGACCCTCGCGACACCGCGCTTCAAGGCCGGAACTACTCGCTGCGATTCACCAACGACAGTGTGCAGGTGGCGGGAAGATATTCCGACGCTGGCGCCGTGAACGGAACGTTTGCCTACTCCACATCCGGTAGCCTGCTTTCGGTGCCAGCGCTGCCTTCGGTGTTGGGGCCACGATTCGAGGTGGTGCCGGCCATTGCTCTGTACCTTACCACACCCGCCTCGGGTGGCTATCCGGAGGTTCGGTAGCTCCAATGGTGCGTGTTGCCCTGATGTTTGTCCTGGCGTTTGCCGTTGCCGGCTGCGCAGCCGTTCGGGGTGCCTCGGAAACATCGTCTAGCGCGGAGCAGCCCGGTAATGATACAGGCGATATGCAGGCCGATGAACAGCGCTACGCGCTCGATACGGCGACGCTGCTTTCCGATAGCGATGCCGTGCGCGCGATACGGCAACTGGAGGAGGAGCCGTTGGGCGCCGCAGCCCCGGGCCTGCGCGACCAGTTGGTGGCCTGGATGGTGGCCTCGCCCGGTCTGCACGCGTTTGATGTGAACACCTCCTCGGTGGACCGTGTGGGCGTGCTTGCATTTCCGTATCACGACGAGCTGATGCTTCAGTACCTGCTGGGGTGTGCCGCCCATCACGTTGAAACATCCGGCGCCGCAATCGATGTTGTTGAGGAACGTGTAGGTGGCATCCAGAGCATGATTGCCGCGTATCGTTCCGTTGTGCGAACGGAGCCACGGCTGCGAGATGCCTGGCTGGACTCGCTGGATCAGGTACGCCGGCGCGGAGATCTCCGCGATTACGTGCAGCGCAACAGCAAAGGACAGTGAAAGTATGCGGTTGGTAGTCGACGAAAACATTCCCTGGGCAGCCGATGCCTTCGCGCAGTTCGGTGATGTTGTGCGCATGCCGGGGCGTGCCATTGCCAACCAGGATCTTCTTGCCACGGATGCGCTTATTGTGCGTTCGGTTACCAACGTCGATCAGGCGTTGCTGCAATCCACGCCCGTACGATTTGTTGGAACCGCCACCATCGGTGTGGACCATGTGGATCAGGCGTTCCTTGCTGAACGAGGCATTGCGTTTGCCTCGGCGGCCGGCTCAAATGCCCGTTCGGTTGCCGAGTATGTTATCGCCGCATTACTGGAGCTTCGAGCAATTGGCCTGCTGCCTCGCGACTCACATTCGCTGGGCGTGGTGGGTGTTGGTGATATCGGCGGGCTGGTATCGGCGTATGCCGGGGCACTGGGCCTGGACGTGCACAACTACGATCCGCCGCGCGCCGCGGCCGAGCCCGCGTTCCAATCGGTTTCGTTGGAGCAGCTGCTCGCCTGCCGGGCGATTACCCTGCACCTGCCGCTTACGCAACACGGCGAACATGCCACACATCAACTGTTCGATCGCCAGATGATTGCCCGCCTGCGTCGTGACGCTGTGTTGGTGAACTCATCGCGTGGTGCGGTTGTGGATTCCGAAGCGCTGTTAACCGCTCTTGTATCGGATGTGCTGGGGGCGGCCGTTTTGGATGTGTGGGAGGGTGAGCCTGACGTTCCAGATGGATTGATTGGGCAATGCGCGATCGCAACACCGCACATCGCCGGGTACGCTACCGACGCCAAGCTCCGCGGGACCACGATGATGGTTGAAGCCGTTGCCGCGTTCCTCGGCGTGAACTCCCGGTGGAACGCATCCGAAGCGCTGCCGGCCCTTGCTGGAGGGATTCATGTGCCGGCTGTGTTGCACGGGCTGGATGCCGTCGCCTATGCTGTGCGGCGTGCCTGCCCTGTACAGCGCGACGATGCCGAGCTTCGTACGGTGCTTGATTGGTCGCCGGAAGATCGGCGCGCGGGCTTCGACCGGCTGCGCAAGAACTACCCCGTACGCCGTGAGTTCTCGGCGTTTCGTGTCGATGTTTCCGATCCGGTCGCGTCGGAAATGCTTTCGCTGCTGGGTTTCGATGTGGTCGATTGATCGGCGATAGTGGCCGATGCGGTTCGTTCGATTGTCAGACCATGGCTTTGTTCACCCCTGCAGCACTCGTCCACATTGATGTGGCAGTGCGCACATTGGCCGTGGCCATGCACCCAGACAATATTCTCCGGATTGCCGCAGTACACGCAACGTGGTCCGGATAGCGGTTTTTGAAGCTCCATTGGCCCAAATCTATAGGCCGCCATTCGTCCCCGCAAGAACTTGCCACCGATCTCCGGACGATTCATTACGTAATTCGATTCAACGCTCTGCTAACCTGTGGGTCCTATGTACCGTTCGATTATTGAGCAGGTATGATTCGGGTCAACGGGCCCATCAACACCGCTTGGGCTGAGTACCCCTGCTTTGGCAGGATCAGCCGGGATCCATTCATGTACTGGGAGAGCAAAGACTATGAGTATCCGTAATGGCGCCATCCTTGGCTTCGCCGCGATCACTGCCGTCGTCATGGCCGCATGTTCGGACTCGCCAACCAATAGCGATCAAGCTGCTGTTACCATGCAGGCGGAAATAGCGTCGCCGGTTGTGACCTCGACCGCAACAAAGCAAACCGCGATTGCGGGTGGTGGGGCAACCGTTGATTCATTGCGTGTTACCCGCGTGCGCATCCTTGTGTCCGAGCTGAAGCTGCATCGCGACAAGGAGGATGATATCAATGGTGATCATAATGTGAAGGTTGGGCCCATGATGTTGCAGGCTGATGCCAGCGGTGCACGGGTGTTTGCCACGGGAGCAATCCCTCCCGGTTCGTATGACAAGATCAAGTTTGAGTTTCATCGATTCTCGACCAACGAAGTGGCACAGTATCTGGCCGATTCGGTCTTCGCCGATTTCGTGACCGACCAGCGTTCCACGGTTGTGATCGATGGCATAGCCTATGTTGACGGTCGTGC
This sequence comes from uncultured bacterium, assembly GCA_966128725.1. Classification (GTDB taxonomy): domain Bacteria; phylum Bacteroidota; class Ignavibacteria; order OLB7; family OLB7; genus JAFDZV01. Next base: position 10,722 of record CBHYLN010000087.1, read on the forward strand.
CTGGCCCTTCACATACAAGAGCGACGTAACGGCCAACCTTACGCTCAAGTTCGAGTCCGTTGTGGCGCTGTCGACAAGCGGAGCCAATACGATCGTGATCGTGGTTGATCCGGCCCTGATCTTCAAGAGCAGCGGTCGTTGCATGGACCCACGCGATTCCGGCAACCACGGCTCGATCGACAATTACCTGCGCAATGCGATCAAGGTGATCAAGCGTCTGTCGTAACAACCACGGGATCGGATACAATCGCCGCCTCGTGCATGCGGTGGTGTCCGTATGCGAAACGCCCCAGCCGGCAATGGCTGGGGCGTTTCGCGTTTATATCATGTTCCGGCCAGGATGCGCATGCCGTACTTCTGCGCGGAATCCTTGCGGGCCGCTATTTGTCGATGCCGGATTGCACTTCGATGCGAACCGTGCGCGAGTAGAACCGCCCTTCAGGTGTGTCGTTCGGGTACAGCGGCGTATCCTCGCCCAGTGCCTCGGTGGCAACCTGAACGTCCTTCAGCTCGGCGGCTACAGCGCGCGCGCGCGCGGCCGATAGCTTTCGGTTGTATTCGGCGTCGCCTGTTTCGTCGGCATAGCCGCGTACCATCACACGCGTTGCGGGCGTGATGCGCTCACGAATGCGTGCTACCGAGGCGCGGGCCTCCGGCGTCAGCGTTGCGCTGTTATACGGGAACAGGATTGCATCGCCCAGCGATGCCGAGTCCCCGATTGATTGCGACTCCGATACCACGCGAGTAACGTTCGCAACCATGTTCTTGCTGCCGGTTGTAACCTGCGCGCCCGCGTTATCGGTGGCCGAAAGCGAATAGGAGAGCTGTGCCCCCTGAGCGATCTGCTGTAGCTCGGCAATTGTCAACTGGTCGCCGATGCGTCCGCCATCGATGCGTTGCCCGGTAAGCGTGCGCACGGGGCGGCCGTTCAACTTCAGCGCAATGCCCCAGCTGCGCAGGCCCGCATCGGCTTCGATTGCCGGCGCGTAGCGGATGCCGGGCGAACTGAACGTTTGCAATACCGTGTCGGCGAGTCGTACCGGTGCAAGCAGCGTTGGCGAGGCAACGATCTCCACTCGTCTGTTCTCCGCAAGCCCTTCAACGCGCGAGGCATTGGATGGCTGCGCGGGCGTGGCACGTGCCTCAACGCCAATGCGTGAACTGTCGATCTTCCAACGCTCCACCAGATACGTCCGTATGGCGGCGGCGCGCGCGCGCGCCAGATCCAGCGCGCCCGACGCTTCGCCTTCGTTGGCGGCCGATCCCACAAGCGTGATGCGCTCGTCTGGGTTTGCTTTCATTCGCGCCGCCAGCACCGGAAGGATGGAGCGATACACCGCAAGAGTGCTATCGGTTGCCGAGGGCTGTGCCACCAGGCGATACCGTGCGGGGATATCGGAACGTCCTTCGTCGAAGAACAGATAGGGCAGCAGCGCAACACTGCGAACCAGCACCTGGCTTTCAACGCGAACGTGAAGTTCCGATGTTTCCTGACGGTCTTCCGTGAGGCCAAAGGCCTGTACCTCGGCCGCGAGCACAGCCGGCGGCGGTGGGGGAGGCGGCGGAGGAGGAGGTGGTGGTGGGGGCGGCGCTGGCGAAGGAACGCCGAAGTTGTAGCGGACGGCGAATGTGCCACGCGCCGCTGCATCCAGCGCCGTGCCGTGCGATGTAAGGCTGTTGATGTACGTGGAGAGCGCCAGCTCCGGCCGTAGCTCCAGTGCCGGCGACACGGGCAGCGAATATCCCGCCCCAACCGACAGGCCGAAGCGCAGCCCGCCGTCGAGATCCCCTTCGCCGAACGTGCGGACACCGGTGCCGTTGGCGAACGTGATGTCCTCCGGCGCCAGAATCTCTTCGGTCAGCGTATATGTACTGCCTGCCGGGATGTTGATCTTTGGGCCGAGGGTAACGAACAGTGGGAGATCGAACGGGCGCAGCAGAGCGTACGGTTCGATCGTCAATCCGCCAACCTTCATGTTGAGGTAGTACCGGCTGTCGATCGCAACAAGCGAACCGTCCTCGCGGCGGAAGTCCGTTGTACCGGGGGCAACCTCGTTCATGTTGCCGGAGGATGGCTCGGTGAGCAGTCGCAGGCCGATGGCCGCATCGCCGATGGCGAACTCACCGAAAAGCCCAACGGCCAGCCCGCCGCCGAATCCCGTGCCCAGCACGCCGCAGTTGCCATTGCTGAATGTTGGATCGGCCGACAGGTCCACCGTTCCGTAATGCATGTGCTCCGCGTAGCCCGCGATCACGCCGGCGGAGAATCGCGAGCGCCTGGCCGCCGAATCCGCGGCCTCACCGGCGGCCGGCTGCGCGTGCGCCGGAAGTGCCGCCAGCGTCCCCAGGCAACCGGCGGCCGCCAACATCGCGAACCCTTTCTGTGCGCGTAGTTTCATCGTTCGATCACCATCGTTCGTGTGTCGGCGGCCGAGCCGGCAATGCTCAGGCGGTAGTAATATCGGCCGGGCGGCAGAAGCCGCGTATCAAACGTTATCGCGCCGTCGCCTTCGGGCAAGTGTTCGTCGAGCAATTGAAGTGTCTCGCGACCCAGTGCATCGTAGATCACCAGCGTCGCGTCGCCCTCGCTGGGCATGGTGTACGGTATCGTTACCGATGTGGACGCCGGGTTCGGGATGCTCTGCTTCAGGATGCGGCGATTGCTGAACAACAGGCGCAGGCCCGCGGCGCATTCCTCGTTGAGCTGGAACAACCGGTTGCTGTCGATCTCCGCGTACAGGCATAGCTTCGACGCACCCGAAAGGTGCAGTTCCAGCGGCGTGCTCATCGAATCACCTCGCAACACCTTCAACTGAAGATTCATCAGGCGCCCTGCCGAGTTGAACGTCCCGCCGGACGCACCCTTGCGGAATTTGAAGACCGCGCCATCCCTGGTGATTCGCGTCCTGGCCAGTTCCCAGCCCGGAGCAATGGTGCCGGCTTGATTGACGCCAACCACGTCCAGCATCTTCGGGTTGAACTTCGCGAACAGCGTCAGCTCCTCCAGCGGCACGCGGCCGTCCAGAATGGGTTCGTAATCCACCGGATACTCCACGATCTCGCCAAACCCGCCGGTGACATTTGCCGTTGTCATTCGCAGGGCCACCGAGTCGAGCTCCGAGGTAACCACTACCCAGCGTTGCCGGCCATTCTCGCCGCCCTCGTTTGTCACGAACACGATGATCGACTCGTGCAGCCCGGCGCCAATCGGCTGGACAACGATATTGAAGTCCGTTGTGCCGCCCGGCGCCACCTTGCGCGGCGTGCCCACATCGTCCGGGAACGTGATATCACCCGGGGTTTGTCCGCCAACATATGCCACACTCACCAGCAGCGTATCGTTGCCGGTATTGCGTACGGTAAACGGCTCGTCGATCTCCTTGCAGCTTATCAGGCCATAGTTCAAGGAGTCCGGAGCCGTGAAGATTCCCGAACGCACACGGGCACAGATTTTCAGGCGCGATACACGGTGGCATGGCTCGACAATTGCCGTAAAGCTCTCGCAATACGTGCCCGTATCCGGCGCGGTGACGATAAAGCCCACGGTGGATGTGCCTTCGGGAAAGGCCTTGTCAACCAGCGGTTCCGGCGGGGCAAAGATCCCGGTGTTCGACGGGTCGGGAATCAGCGTAAGACGCTGCTCGGCGGCCTCGCGGACATACACATCAAAGCCCACCAGGTAGTTGCTGCCCATCTTGTAGTCCACGTTGACCGTGGTGTCCAGGAACGAAAACGACACGCAGTTGCGACGCCCGGTAACCGGGATTGCCACACGCGGCACCGCGGCGCCCGGTGCGTTGATCACCAGCGAATCCCGCGTGCGTGTGTTGCAGTCCAGATCGCGCGCACGGAACCCGATCGTGAGGGTTGTTGTGTCGCACGGGCCAAGCGTAATCGGCAGCGCCGGGGGATTCTCCAGATCGAAATACTTGCCGCTGGTAAACGAAAGCGACGTGATCACCAACGGAGTCTGGCCCGAATTGAAGATCACCTGCTTCTCGGTCTGCAGGTCGCCGCACAGGTTCGGGTCGAAGTTGATCGAAAGCCCTGCCCCGATCTTCGGCGCGGTTGGCGCCGAGAACTTGACGATATAGCCGCCGTAGTAGTCGTTCGAGGGCTTCAGCGATGGGTTCGACAACGGGAAGTCGCCCGACGATGTTCCGCCGAACATGTAGATGGCGCCAGCGTTATCGGCCGTGACCCCGAACACCGATTGCTCCCACAGCTTGCCGCTGGGCAGCACGGCACCGCCGTAATACGTGGAGTACGTCAGGTTGCGCAGGTCGGGGCTCAGCGAGGCAATCACACCTTCCACATTGCCCTTGAATTCCTTCTGCAGCGAAACCGCCGAAAGCGGAAAGTCCTTCGACATCGTTGCAAGCCCAACGGTAATGTCACCGAAGCGATCGAACGTGATCCCGCCCAGCGCATCGTAGCCGCTGCCGCCCAGGTACGTTGCGCCTTCCACTTGATTGGAGCCCGTATTCAGGCGAAGCAGGAAGCAGTCATAACCGGTGGAGTCCGGCGCGTCGTTGCGTTGGCCAGCCTGGAAGCCGCCTCCGCCGCCCGGCAACGACGTGCTGCGCGTTGAGCCGGCAACCACCACAGTGCCGGGATCGGCCGCCACCAGCAGGCCCTGGCGTCGGTGCTGATGCTCCAGGCCACCCAGCGACGAATACGCCACGCGGCTCGTGAGCAGGCCAACACCCAGGCCACGCCGTCCGGCCGGTCCGTCATCCTGAATGTATGTGCCGTACTCCAGCGTGCCGCTGGCTGGATTGATGCGCGCCAGATACAGGTCGTACACCGAAGCGGCAACACCGGTGCGTGTTGTACGGTACGCTCCCGGCGTGGTTGGCAGGTTCGTGGAATTGGTACTGCCCAGGATGTAGAACGAGCCCGATGGCGTCAGGGCAATGCGCGAAGGAAACTCGCTGCCGGTGCCGCCAAACGTCGCGCCAAATCGCAGCGTGCGGCCGTCGGAGGAGAGTTCTGCAACAAACGTTTCGAATCCGCGAAGCGAGTCGGCCGAGCCGAACCGATCGCGCGGAACCGTCACCGGGAAGCTGAGGCCGTCGCCCTGCGAGCCACACCGTGGCGCATAGGTGAGGCCTGTCACGAACACATTCCCCGAGCCATCAAGCGCGATGTCGGTCAGGTAGTCGTTGTCGGCGCCGCCGAGAAATGTGCCCCATACAATCCTGCCGGTGTTATCGAACCGGGCCAGGTAGCAGTCGTAGTTCGGAAATGCGGGTGGGCCGCAGCGGCTGTTGAAGTTGTCGGCCGAGCGTGTGCGCTTGTATGCTCCGGACGTGGTAACGGCGGTGTCACGATTCAACGTCATCGCCATCACGGCCTGCCCGCCCGCGGTGACCTCGACGTCCTCGCCCAGCGGTTCGTAGAATTCGAACGACGGGCGCCCATTAAAAAACGACAGGTCGTACGGGCCTTCGTACGACGGAGCGATCACCGTGCTGTACAGGATCTGCTGCCCGTCCGGGCTCAGCTTGCTGAGGAACACCCACTGGTCCTGCTCGATCGAACGTTCGGGGATTACCGGGAAGTCCGGCGAGCGGGTAAGCCCTACCACGTACGCCGCGCCCAGGGAATCAGTGGCAAGGCTGGTAACCACGTCGTAGCCGCCGGCGCCGTAGTAGGTGGAATACTCCACCGAGAGACATGGGTCGATCACCAACGGCACTGCCGCATTGTGAGCGCCGATCTCGAACCCGTATTCGTTGCCCCCGAACAGATGGTACCGCGCGGCCACCGGCACACGTTTTCCGCCGATCTCCTGATAGGAATAGGGAGGGGCTTCACGAACCGAACCGAACGGTGTCCGCACTTCCAGCTCGCCGCTCGGGAGTAGCCGCAGCGCGTCGGCGCCGTTGTAGCGCAGCCGGATCGTGCGATGGCTGGCGCCCGGCGCCACAATGAAATCATACTTCAGCGATCCGTTGTGCCCGTAATACAGTGCGTCGATTCCGGCGTAGAGATCGTGATACCGCACGGCCTCGAAGCCTTTCGCCCCAAGGTGCCAGTTGCCGGGCTCGTTGCCGAGATAGTAGTTGAATCGGGTTTGTGTGGCGTTCTGGCCGGTTACGCGCGGGTGCTGGCGGGCACCGATGAACTCCGTGCGAAGTTCGTGTTGCCGCATACCGTTGGTTGCTCCGTCCGCGCCCACGGAATCCACCAGATAGCGGTAACGCACGCCATCTGCTCCAAGCGAAATCCTGGTGCCGCCCGCCGTGCCCTGAAAATTGACGTCCGCGCCCCACTGCCCGATGTTCTCGGCGAACACAATCGGGCGCTGGCGTGCCGAAATGCCCGATGGCGGAGCCGCGTGGCGGGGTGCATTTGTCTGCGCATTCATCGCGCCCGGCAGGCACAGGGCCAGCAGCACAAGAAGCCGACAGAACGTACCCCCCATACGTGGGGTGATTGTGGACAACATGTTCATGAATAGTGATGCGGGACTGTATTCACGCGGTGCGCAGCGATCCGGCGGATGCGCAGGCCTGGCTGATGCGCGTGATTGATGGGATCGGCACGATCCGGATAACAACCGGGATCGCAAAGATGGGATGCAACGCGATAGATACACGGCAGCCAACCCCTGTGTTACATGCCGGCGGCACATGCGGGTCTCCGGTGTCCGCGAGGTTCGGCAAGCCCGAAACATACAGAAACCTCAGCCGCCATCGGTGTCACACATGCGCAACATTTCGTGCGGCAATGTGCCCGTGGTTTTCAGGCATGTTGGCGGGAGAACGTTGAAATTGAAGGTAGTGGCGCTACCTGGCCATCGACGCTGCCGTGTGTGTCAGTGCGTATCGTTCGATGAACTCCTGCACCACCGGGTCGGTTGATTGCTGCAGCTCGGCCGGGGTGCCGCTGAAATGGATCAGCCCATCGTCCAGCATCACCACGGTATCGGCAACCTTGTATACCGAGAAGATATCGTGCGTGATCACCACCGATGTGACGTCCAGCTTGCGGGTGAGGTCGCACACCAGATTGTCGATCTGTTCCGATGTGATCGGGTCCAGGCCGGTTGTTGGCTCGTCATAGAAGACATACTTCGGCGTGCCTACCAGCGCGCGCGCCACGCCAACACGCTTGCGCATGCCGCCGGAGAGCTCGGCCGGCTTCTTGTGGGCGATCAGCGCATACGCCGCCTCGAACCGATCGTCGCTCATTCCGTTGCGTTCCGGCAGCAGTCCCACATTGGTAAGGTTCGTCTCGATCTCGCGGCGCAGCACCGTGGCATCGCGCTGGCCGTGTTCGTACAGGCCAAGCACCAAATTCTCGGCAACGGTCATCGAATCGAACAGCGCCGCACCCTGGAACACATAACCGATGCGTTGCCGCATGGTGTAGCGTTCCTCCTCGCTCATCCGGTCAACACGCTGGCCATCCAGCGTCACCGTTCCGCTGTCGGGCTCCAGCAGCCCAACGATCAGCTTCAGCAGCACGCTTTTGCCCGTGCCCGATCGGCCGATAATAACCGTGGTCTGGCCGTCGGGGATCGTAAGGCTTATGCCGCGAAGCACCTGTTTGTCGCCGAATGCCTTATGGAGGTTCTCGATTACGATCATGCTGTGCACACCAGGTCAGTACGTTGATACACGATACACGGGCAAACCCGTGCCGGCGATGATGCCTACAGGATGTAGCCAAATAATGCGTCGAGCACCAGGATTGCCGCCGCCGAAAGCGTGAACGAGCGCACCGTGGAATTGCCCACGCCCTCGGCGCCGCCCTCGGTTCGGAATCCCACGTAGCAGCCGATCAGCGCGGTTACCCCGCCGAATGCAAGCGACTTGATCATGCCGATGACGATTTCGTACACCGAGAAGAATCGGCGTATCGATTCGAAGTAATCCATCGGATGGAAGTTGAACTTCGCGATCACCAGAACGAAGGCGCCAAGGATTGCCACCACGTTCGAGAAGACAATCAGCATCGGCATCATCGTCATCGCGGCCAGCACCCTGGGCATCGCCAGGTACCGCGCCGGGTGGATCGCCATCATCTCCAACGCGTCGATCTGCTCGGATACCTTCATGGTGCCCAGTTGTGCCGCTATCGAGCCGCCCACCCGGCCTGCGATCACCAACGCGGTGAGCACCGGCGAAAGCTCGGTGAACACAACCGTTGCTATCGAGCCGCCCACAAACGGCCGCGCCAATGCCAGCAGGTTGAACTTGGCGAACAGATTGGTTGCCTGCAGGCCGGCGATCACCCCTGTGAACGAGCCGATGAACAGCACCAGCGGCAGCGAGGAAACGCCGATGCTGGCCATCTCCTCGATCACCAGCTTGCGCGACCTGACGGCCGTGGGCACAAAGCGAATGATGCTTCGCAGCAGCAGTGTAATGCCGCCCAGCTCGGCAAAGAAGCCTATCACACCGCGCCCAACCGATCCGAACGTGGCGTTCGCCAATGCCGGCAAACGGCCGGATGCGTTGTTTGGGGAAGCTGTCTTCACCGAGCCTCCGTTGCTGGAACCGCGATCTGATACGGCGCGTCGGGCGCGGGTTTGGGCAGTGTGCGCTTCAGGATCCAGGGGTTCAACAGCTTCACGGCCTTGTACGTGCTCCCCTGCGATTCCGCCCAGCGTGCCAGGTTCGCGATTTCCTCCCTCACCGTTACCACGCGTGTACGAGCCGGCTGATAGTAGTCATCACGGGTAAGGTAAAACCCGTAGCGATCCGGATGCTGCATGATCTCCTTGATCGCCACGATGCGGAACACATACCGCGAGGTTTCCTCGTTCAGGTAAAGATCGAAATACGTCTTGCCGCCCTGATATGCCAGATCGTCATCGGTTGCTGCCTCGCCCATGTTGTAGGCCGCAGCCGCCAGCGCCCAGCTTCCAAATCGCTGCTGATTTTCCTTCAGATAGCGGATTGCCGCGCGCGTGGATTTCTCCGGGTTGCGACGCTCGTCCACGAAATCATCCACGCGAAGGCCGTACCTGCGCGCCGTTTCCGGGATGAACTGCCACAACCCAACGGCGCCCTTGCCGGATTGCGCCATGAACAGAGCGCTCTCGGCAACCGCCAGATATTTCAGGTCGGCCGGGGCGCCCTCAAGCGCCAGCAGCGAATCGAACAGCGGGAAGAATTCCGCCGAGCGTTTCAGATACAGCATTACCTGGCCGTCCCATTGTAGGTTCAGCAGGAACTCTCGATCCATGCGCTTGCGTACCTCGGGGCTGGCAAGCGGAATCTCCTCGCCGCAGAAGTCGAGCTTGGCGGGGAGTTGAAACATCGAGATGTTCGGGCGATACGCCTTGTTGATTGGCGGGGCGTCCGGTGAGGGAGACGGGGTTACCGTGCCTACCACCAGCACGCCGGCGAGCAGGCCAAGTGCCAAAGCCGTGGTTGGATGCCCAAGTCGGCGGAGCGTCATGTTCTTGCCTCGATTGAACTACGTGAGCCCTAAAGTACATCACCGTGCTGATTCCGCGGGTGTGATACCGAAGTGCCGCATATGATTGATGCCCGAGGAACTCGCGGGCGCCGGTCGGTGTTGCACGGCGGAGCACCCGCCCCGGCGATTGCCGATGCCGGGCAATGCAGGCTGCGCAGGCTCCTCAAAACGTACCGTTGCGACCATCATTGTTAATGACCCCTGCACATCCAAACCGCAACCATGAACCGGCCGATCAGGATCCCGGGGCGCGGCGCACCACATTTGATACGGTGGTTGTGGGTGCGGGCCTGGGCGGCCTGGCGGCGGCGGCGCTGCTGGCCCACGAAGGTTGCGACGTGGCCGTGCTGGAGGCGCACAGCGCCGTGGGCGGTTGTGCCGGGTGTTACCACCGTTACGATCGAGATGCGGCCGGCCTGCTACGGCGATATCGATTCGATGCCGGCGCAACCACGCTCTCCGGGCTTGCTCCGCATCAACCGATGGGGCGTTTGTTTGCCCGGCTGGGTCTGGCGCCCACGGTGACGCCTGCCCGGCCGGGGATGATCTGTCACCTTGGCGACGGCCAGCGCCTTGTGCGATACGCCGACAACGAGCAGTGGATTGCCGAATGCGAGCGCGTGTTTGGTGCCCGGGGCCAACGTGAATTCTGGACGTACATCGCCGCGGTCGATACGCAGGCGTGGGATCTGGCGCGGCGGAACGGACGCTTCCCGCCGAAATCCATCCGCGACGTCATCGCGCTGGCGCAACCCGGCAACCTGCTGCATCTTCCGTTGGCCCGGCTGCTTCGTCGATCGATGCTGGACATCGCTGATCGATTCGGCCTTGCCGCCGATCGCCGGTTCGTGGCGTTTCTGGACGAACAACTGATGATCACTGCTCAAAGCCGTGCGGCCGATGCGCCGGCGCTGATTGGGGCAATGGGGCTGGCCTATCCCGGGCAGGCGTCTTATCCGCATGGCGGCATGTATGCCGTGGCCGATCTGCTTGCCGGGGTGGTTGCGGAGCGTGGCGGTGAACTACGGCTCAAGCGTCGGGTGCAGCGTATCGAGTGTGCCGGCTCCGGTTGGCGGATTCACACCGTGCGTGGAGAGACCTATCATGCCGGGCGCATCATCGCCAACATCACGCTGCATAACATGACCGAGCTGATGCCCGATGGGCGCCGACATTTTTCAGCCGCTGCGGAATCGGCCGGCGAAGGCTTCGGCGCGCTGACGTTGAACGCTGCGGTGCGCGATCGGTTTGCCGACCATGGCGCGCTGTATCATCAGATTCACGCCAGCATTCCGTATGCCGAATCGGGTTCCGTGTTCGTATCGCTCTCCAAGCCCGACGACACCGAACGCGCGCCCGAAGGCTGGCGCACGCTGAGCGTAAGCACGCACGTTGCCAACAGTGCGGGGTGGCAGCATTTGTCGCGCGACGAGTACGGCGACAGAAAACGCCAGATAGGCGAATCAATGATCGCGGCGGTTGCAGCCGCGCTTCCGGGGTTTGCTGAGGCCGAGCGCAAGTTCCAGATGGTTGGCACTCCGCGAACGTTTGAGCATTACACCAACCGGGCGTACGGGATGGTTGGCGGCATCCCTCACAGCGTGCGCCGTGGTTTGCTCGGCATGCAGAATCATCGTACACCGTTTGCC
>CBHYLN010000088.1:0-21587 GCA_966128725.1 uncultured bacterium
CAGAATGCTGCCCGCGTAACGCGCCAGGAAACTCTCCAGCCACGTCAGCGACTCGATGTCCAAGTGGTTGGTGGGCTCGTCCAGCATCAGCAGATCCGGCTGGGCAAGCAGCAGCTTGCCCAGCTCGATGCGCATCTGCCAACCGCCGGAGAACTCGCGGCACGGACGCTCCATATCCTCGGGCTTGAACCCAAGCCCCATCATCACCTTGTCGACGGCCCCACCGGCCGAGAAACCGTTCATCGCCTCGAAACGGTGTTGCAGCTCGCCCAGCTCCTCAAGCAGCGCGGCGAACTCGGCCGACTCGTGATCGGTGCGGCTGCCTACCTCGGCGGTCATCTGTTCGATGGCGTCGCCCATGGCAATCACCTCGCCGAACGCCTTCATGGCCTCGTCGCGAACGGTGGTGTCCGAAAGGACAATCCCCTCCTGCGGCAGATAGCCGATCTTGGCGTGGCGGCCCGTGCTCACCTGCCCTTCGTCGGTCTGCTGCCGACCGATCAACGCGCGCATCAGGGTGGTCTTGCCGGCTCCGTTCGAGCCAACAAGGCCGATCCGTTCGCCGGGGCTGATCATGAAACTGACGTCGCGGAACAGGTAGTCGCCGCCGAACTGTATGCCGAGTGCTTGTGCTGTAATCATGCTGGATCAGGGAAGAAAGCCCGTAAGATACGATGCCGCGCGCGGGCACACGCCACGGGTAGCCGCACCGAAACAGATCGTCGCGCCTGGCGCGCGCTGGCAGGCAGGATCTCAGTAATACAGCGAACGGTTGTACCGGTCAATCAGCCACTGCATCGAGGCATTACAAGCCAGGCCCACAACCACTGCCGAAACGAGCTGCGCCGCACCCGGAAGGGCAACGCTCGTTGCGCCAGTATCTCACGAGAAGCGGCCTGATATCGGCGCCGAAAATACAACCCCGATGGCAGGGGCGCCACGGACTTTTCCCGATGCTCGAACGCACAGCGGCGCGCCCCGGATTGCCCGGAGCGCGCCGCATGATGAGCCGCGATTGCATTGGTCCCCAGTTCCGGCTGGGGCCTATCCCATGCCGCCGATCGGGGCGGTTACCGCTTCACCACCAGGCAGGCCGCATGCTGTGCGCCGCTGGTTGCAACCACGCGATACAGGCCCGCCGGCTGCGCCGTGAGATCCACAACCGCATGATCGCCCGATACGCCGGCCATGCTGGCAACCAGCCGCCCCAATGCATCGAAGACGGTGATGTCGGAATCCGGGCCGGCGAGCCGGATGCTTACACGCCCGGACGTCGGGTTCGGCCACGCGGCGGCGGCCAGTTCCGTTGAGGCATGGTCGCGATCCACGCCGGAAGCAGCTCCGGGAATGAAACGATAAATCGTGCCGTTGCGCGGCGGATAAGCGATACGCGGCAGGAGGAACTCCAGGCTGCTGTCTATACGCGGCGCCTGCGGATCGCCCGTGATACATGCCTTGCCCAATACCGCGCTTGCATCACCGTTCAGTTGCATCAGCGCCGAGACCAACCCCGTGCCGTATGGCGAATCACTGTCGGTTGAGGGGCCGTACCGATACTCCACCACACCACTCTGTTGATACACCCAAATCTGAAAGTTCACCACCGGCGCATTTGTTGCGCCGCCAACGCTCACGTTGCTCCATTCGAACTTCAGAATCAGGTTGCCCGGGCCACCGGCTCCGCTGATCCGTATGCCCGCATTGCCGCCTTTGCAAACGAAGTTGTTCGAGCTGAGCCCAAGCAGCCCAAGCCCGGTTGCATCGTCATCCAGACGAATTGTGCCGGCGCCAAGTACCCTGAATGGGTGGAGAGAGTCGACGGCATTACGGGCGCCCTAAAAATAAACACGGCTGCCCCTGAAGACCGACCCGGAGAACCTCGTAATCGCTGACATTACCAAACGACAGAACAACGCCGGGCAACGGTTCGTAGCCAGCACTGTCGAGCTGGAATGTGTACCACTGTGCCGAGGCCCTGCCGCCGCCGAGCACCAGCACGGCAAACGCCATCACCAACCTGAAGGCGCGGCCAACGTGCGGAGCAGCACGATGAATTTGTTCACTCATAAGGGTGTTGATATGAGGTTATGGGACATTGTGGGCAGTACACAGAGCACCGCCCGTACGTTGAGTAAACGATACTCACCAGCGACATCGTCGGTTACATGGTGATCGTCTTGAATAGTGACTAATTCCCCACAACCCTGGCGGTAATGGGGTTGCCGTCACCGAATAGCACGATCTGATAAACACCACCCGGCTCCGTTGAAAGGGCCGGACGCAATACGGGCACGGCAACATCAACCGCATAACTCCTTCACTGCCACACCGGTTGGGAATGGTGCATGGCCGGAGTCGACAATCGGAACGTCATCGCACTACCGCGGAGCAGGCGAAAGGCACTGCACGGCAGCGGGCAGGTCGAGCCGCGCAACGCAGTCCACGAAATGGGGATAGCGCGGTCACGGCAAACAGTACGCGGGCAACACGATATGGTGGTAGTGATATCCAACGCCGGCAGCCGGTTGGCTGCCGGGAACCGAGTCATCGCCGAATCATCGACAAATCTTGGGGTGCGCGTGTTCACCCTCCGGTAAGCACCAACGGCCGACCACGGGTGATCACCATTGTGTGCTCGAAGTGCGCGGCGGGCGAACCGTCGGCAGTGCGAATCGTCCATCCATCACGATCCTCAACCACACGGCCGGAGCCCGCGGCAATGATGGGCTCGATCGTGATCACCAGCCCCTCGGTAAGGCGCGTGCGATCGCGTGGATCGAAGTAGTTCGGGATGCTTGGCTCCTCGTGAATGGCACGCCCCACACCGTGGCCGGCAAGCTCGCGCACAACGGAAAACCCGGCACGGCGCACATGGCGCTCAACCTCCAACCCGATCTCGTTCACACGCCGGCCCGCCCGCGCAACACTCATGGCCCGGCGCAACGCCTGGCGAGCGCAGGCAAGCAGGCGCTGGCTGGCCTGCGACGCCGCGCCCACGGTAACGGTGATCGCGGCGTCGGCGATGTAGCCGTTCAGCTCGGCCGTAACGTCCAGCTTCACCAGGTCGCCCTCGTGCAGAGTGCGTTGGCCGGGGATGCCGTGCACGGCCTGGTCGTTCACGCTGATGCATGTTTCACCCGGGAACCCAAGCGCCATCCGCGGAGCCGATTGCGCGCCCGCCTCGGCAAACACCGCGCCGGCGATCGCGTCCAGCCCGGCTGTTGTAGCGCCAGGGCGCACAGCCGCGCGCATGGCCGCAAGCGCACGGTGCACGACGCGCCCGGCAGCCTTCATCCCATCCAGATCTCTCCGCGATCCTATCGACATGTTCTGCTCCCTGTTGAGCGGCCGCCGGCGATATCCGCGCGGGCCGGCCTGTAAGTGCGGCATGTATATCCATCAATGCCGCGAACACGAATCTACACAGCCCGACCGATTTGCCGGCAATGCCATCTCGAACAATGCCATCGCGGAGAATGCCACTACGGACAATGCCATCGCGGACAGTGAGCCTGCCGGAAGTTATCCACATCACGGGATGGTAACCACGGCGTAAAACCTCGGTAATCATGGTCCGATATGTTCGGCGGTCACGTACACCAACGTGACGGATCTGCCAACATTTCACTTCGAGAGATCAACATGCCCAAACTCAACGCAACGCTCGCGGCCTGCGCCGCGGCTGCCACGATCCTCTGCGGCCAGCATGCGCTGGCGCAGCCCGCCGTGGGCCAGTACATCCTTCCGGATGCATCAACGCCCGCCATCCCGGGCTCGCCGATCTACAAGCAGGGCGGCCTTTCGGGCCTTTACCATGTGGGCGGCAGCGACTTCTGGTGTATTACCGACCGCGGCCCGAACGTGGACTCCGGCAGCGCCAAGGTGTTCCCGGTTCCCGGGTTCCAGCCAACGATGTTCCGTGTCCGGCTGATGGCCGACGGCTCGTTCATCATCGTGGATTCGCTGCGCCTTGCGCAGCCGGACGGCTCGCCAACCTCGGGCAAGCCGAACCCCGCGCCGTACAGCACCGGCGAGTCGGCGCTGGACACGAACTTCGTATCGATCGGCACCGACGAGTGGGGCTTCGATACGGAAGGATTGCTGCGCTCGCCGGACGGCACGTTCTGGTTCTGCGAGGAATACGCGCCGGGCATCGCACACGTTGCGGCCAACGGACGGATCATCGAGCGTGTGCGCCCGCAGGCGGCGCCGGGCGGTCTGCCGGATATCCTGAAGAAGCGCGTGCCGAACCGCGGCGCCGAGGGTATTGCCCAGACACCGAACGGCAAGTTGTACACCATCGTGCAGAGCGGCATGGCGAACTCGTTCGCCAACACGGCATCGGCCAATACCGCGGCCGGCAACAGCACCGAGATGCTCCGCCTGGTTGAGTTCGATCCCGCCACCGGCAGCTCGCGCATGTTCGCCTATCTGATTGATGCCGGCTATCCGGCCAGCGGCGGCTCGAACGCCCGCCGCCGTGACATCAAGATTGGCGACATGGCGGCAGTGAACAACGAGGAGCTGATCGTTATCGAACACGTGCAGCGTGGCGCCTCGAACGTGAAGAAGGTGTATCGCATCAACATCAGCGCGGCAACGCCGATCACGGCCGAGGCATTCCAGGTAAGCCCGGGCGTGTTCAAGTCGTTGGAGGAACTGACGCGCACGGAGATCACCACGGTGGCAGGGCTGACCCCGGTGGCAAAGTCGCTTGTGATCGATCTTCGCGCGCCGGGCGGCGCCAACACACCGTGGCCCACCACGCTCGATAAGCCGGAGGGCCTGGCCATCATCAGCCCTACGCGTATCGCCGTTGGCAACGACAACGATTTCGGCGTGACGTCCACCAATGCCGACGGCATCATCTCGCTGACGGGCACGAAGTCGAACATCATCGTGTATGCGCTCGACAGCGCCCTGAACCTGCAGCAATCGGCGCAGGTTGTGCTCGATCCAACCGACAACACCCCGGTGTGCCCGTCGGGAACGGCACGTTTCGTTGCGGCAGCCATCGGCAGCCCGCGCCCAACGGTACAGTGGCAGGTGAGCACCAATGGCGGCGTATCGTACACGAACCTCGCCGGCGCTACATCGGACACGCTGCAGCTTAACAGCCTGACGATCGCGATGAACAGCAACCGCTATCGCGCCGTGTACACCAACACGAACGGAAGCAGCACATCGGCGCCGGCCACGTTGCACGTTGAGGACAGCCAGGCGCCAACGATCACCGTGTCCGTGACGCCAAACACGCTGTCGCAGGCCAACGGCCGCCTGTACGGCATCACCGCAACCGTGAACGTGCAGGACAACTGCCCGGGCGTCACGTACACGCTTACGTCGATCACGATTGACGACGAGGACTGCGACAACGATCGCGATGATCGCGGCCACGATGACGACCGCGGACGCGGCGATGACAATGGCCGCCGCCGGCATCGCTGCGGCGATCGCGACCACGAGGACCACGATATCCGCAACGCCGCCTATGGTACCGCCGACCTTGCGTTCGAGCTTCGTGCCGAGCGCGAGGGTCGCGAAGCCCGCACGTATACCATCACCTACACCGCACGCGACTTGGCCGGCAACACGGCCACCGCGACGGCAACGGTGACGGTACCGGGCCAGCGCGGGCATCTGCACTAACGGAACGGCCATACAGCGTATCAAAAGCACGAGGGCGCCCCGGACAATCCGGGACGCCCTCGTGTGCGTTATAGCACCTGTTCCACAACAGCGGCGTTCTCTACAGTCAGCGCTTCACCAGCAATTGCCCGGCGCCGCGCCGACCGTTGGCGGCGACAACGCTCACCACATACGTGCCGGGCGGCAACATGCGAGCGTCAAGCGTCAGCTCAGACCCGGCACAGGGTGCGCTGAGCACGATGTTGCCCAGAAGATCCTCCACCAGCGCCACATCGCCGGCATGCGCAACAGCGCCGCCGGCCACGGTCACGATACCCGTGGTTGGGTTGGGGCGCAGCATCGGCGCCGATGGCATCAGCCCGCCGCGCACGGGAGCATTGGCAACCGCGCGCGGCGTAAGCCGGTAGACGGTGCCGGCCGGCGGCAGCCCAAGCAGACGATCGAAGCGGACAGTGTGCGAGGTATCGATGCGCGGAGCATCGGGTTGCCCGCCAATCCAGCACTTCGCGAACATGGCATTGAACTCCGGCGGCACCAGGCAGGCACCGCACCACACGCTGGCGCCACCGCTCAGCGAAGGCATGTTCCCCGGGCCAAATCGAAATTCGATAACCCCGGAGCGCTGATACAGCCAGGCCTGCACGTTGGCATACTCGCCGGGGCCGGCATTGGCGTGGCCGGCGTTACGGTACTCCACTTTCAGAACACGATCGCCGGGCTCGCCATCGATATGGTAGGCGATGGCCGAGCTGGAATCGCGCGTCACCAGCAGGCCGAAGAATGCATCGATCACGGTGGAGCGCGTTTCGGCATCCACGCGTATCGTGCCCGTGCTTGTTATCTGAACGGCGGAGTTTCCCTGAAGCGAAAACGGCTGTTCGAAGAACTTGAAGGTTTCGCCGGGCAGCTCGATCACTTCCTGATAGACGGTGTCGCCAATGGGCACGGTGCTTATGGTTGCGGGCGCCAGCGGTTGATAGGCGGCGCTGTCCCGCTCGAACCGGTAGGTTTGCGCAACCGTGCACGGGGTCAGTATCGGTATCAGGCACAGCGCCAGGCCAAGCGCGGCAGCCCAGTGTTTATCGGTATAGGATGTTGAAGGCATGATCCACACAATGGGTTTGTTTGGGGAGTTGTTGACAGCCACAGCGCCGCGCGATACACACCGCGCGGCCGATTGCATGGTAGCCACGCCGCCGTTGGCATGCATGTCGGATGTTGCGAATTGATGGTGTGGTGTATCAGGATGGCGCGTTACCATCGCCCCGGACACCAAGAGCACGGAAGGCGGCCGGGGCCATGCCGGCATGCCGCCGGAACAGATGGCTGAACGACGCCGGCGATTGGAACCCGAGCTCGAAGCAGATCTGCGTGATCGACATATCCGTTTCGGCCAGCAGCCGCTTGGCATGCTCCAGACGCAGGTGCGTTCGGAACTGGTGGGGCGTGGCCCCGAACGCCTGCGCGAACAGGCGCAGGAAGTGATGCGGGGCCATGCAGGCCTCACGTGCCATGTCCTGCAGGGCAATCGGCTGGCTGTAGCAATCGCGGATGTATTGGCGCGCGATTGCCAGCCTGCGATAGGTTTCCACCCGTGTGGCATGGCGCAGGCCTGGCAGGCGCTGCATTTCGGCGGCAATCCCGCGATGCACACGCAGCATTGCGCGCATCACGGCATGGAACTGTTCCTCCAGCCAACCGCGTTCGGGACGCCCGCGGCGCAACGCCGCGCCAATCACGGCAAGCACGGCGCCCACATCGTCATCACGCCTGTGAACCATCTCAACGAAGCGGAACGGGCCGGCACCATCGCCCACCTCGGAAGGGTTTTCCAACAGATGTTCGTGGGCGGTCTGGCTGGCGTGAGCAATCTGTTCGGCGAATCCCGGGCGAAAGAATATTGCCAGCGATTGCACGGCCCGCCCGCCGGGAACTCCGCCGGCGTACCACTGCCCATGGTTCAATACCAGATACGAGCCAGCCCCAACGCGATGGCGGCTGGCGCCAACGTAGTACTCCTCCTCACCGTCCAGCGTTGACTTCACGGACAATGTGCCCTGCATCTGCGAGTCCGGCGGGCCGCTGCTTTCGGTGAGCGCCATCAGATTGCATACGCCCATCTCCTCGCAGATCAGATTGAGATCGGACCGGGCAAGCGTGGGGTCGGGGGCATCGAGCAGTATCATCGGTGTATGTGATTACTTCGTCGGCATCGGCATCCATGCCACAACAATTGCCGGGCAAGGGCCATCGAGGTAGTTTGCGGGCCATGATCCCTGCACGGCCTGTACCGGCCTGGGATCGGTGGCAATGTTGCAACACAGGCGCACGCAATGCCAGTGATGCGCGCATCCGGCCGCGAAACACGAGGAATCAAGAAGCGCACGAAACGGCGGCGGCTGCCGTGCCGCGCGCTATCAACATACCGGGACCATTCCCAACCCATGGGCGAAACGATTATCCATAACGAGTGGCGGGCCGACCAACACGTACTGCTCACACGCGTTTCCGGCACACTGCAACCAGCGGATCTGGAAGCATGGCGGCTGGGACTGTTCGAGACCGCCGCGCTTATCCCTGCCAGCCAGGACTTCCGCCTTCTGGTGGATCTCCGCGGATACACCGTTGCCGATCAGGAACGCGAGATACACATGGAGTTGCGGAACGTGGTCCCACAATTCCTGCTTGATCACGGCTTCCGGGCAGGCTTCCTGGATCTCTTCGAGGTACCCGACACCCCTTCGGACACATCGGACACGGCACGATGCATCGCCGCCGCGCACGTACACCACGAGTGCCAGAAAATGGCGATGTACAACGAGCAGCTTGGCCGGCCGCAGGAACGCTTCTTCTGCAGCCGTGCCGAGGCCGAAGCCTGGATTGTGGTGGCGCCCGAGCATGCATAACGTGTTGGCATATGGCTGCGATAACGCGTGATCAACGGAATCCTCCCGGCAGAGCAACAGTTGGCCAGGCCGGGTGGGCAGCGGCGGCCCTGGTCGTTTTGCTGATACTGCTGGGCGTTGGCGGTGTAGGCGGCGGCATTGTGTTCCTTGCCGACCCAACCGGCGGTCTTATGGGGACACCGCGCTCCATCCTGCACGGCCTGCCGATCGACAACTTCGTGCTTCCGGGCATCGTCATTTTTTCGTTGTTCGGCGTCCTGCCAATCCTGCTCGCCGGGGCTCTGCTGCGGGCCAAACGCCTGCTGGCCCAGGCCGGTTTGGCGAACCATCGGATTACCTTCGCCGGCATCAGCATTGGCGCGTGGTGGTGGGTGATGTTGATGATGGAAGTGGCGCTTGCAGCCTGGCTGGCGTTCCAGTTCCACCAATTCGGATTGCTGGCCCCGATACAGCCGATACTGTGCGTTCAGGATGCCGCGATGCTGGCGCTTACGCTTGGTGGGCCGGTTCGCCGGCTGTGCCGGGGGCGCGCCGGGCTGCCACGCACTGAGGCCGGATAACAGGCAATCGCCCAGGCCCTGTGCGGCTCGCCGATATTGATGCGGGCGCCGGCACATTCCCTTGCACGGCCCGGTGTGGATGGATAGATTCATCCTGCTTCGCCCAACTATCCCCACTGATGCGCGGCCGCAATTGCCGGCATCCACCAATCCCGATCAACAACGGATTTTACCGCAGGCCCATGGCACACATCACCGTACCGCCGAACGCACCGGGCATTGTAGGCCCATTGCTCGCATACCCCAACACCGAGAAACATCTGAGCGCGCTGGCCCACACGCTGCTTCAATCGGCGGAATCGCTTTCGCCCGGCGAACGTGAGTTGATCGCAACACATGTCTCCAACGGCAACGAGTGTTACTTCTGCACCCAAAGCCATGCCGCCGCCGCACGCCATCATCTCGGAGAAGCCGCAGGCGACGTTGACGCCGTGCTTGCCCAGGGGGCCGACGCGCCCGTGGGCGAGCGAATGGCCGCGCTGCTTGCGATCGCGGGCAAGGTACGTGTCGACGGCCGCTCCGTTACCGATGCCGACGTTGCGCGCGCTCGTGCCGCCGGCGCCAACGACCACGCCATCCACGATACGGTGTTGATCGCCGCCGCATTCTGCATGTTCAATCGGTACGTGGAAGGGCTTGGCACATGGGCGCCGCAGGACCCCGAGGTGTACCGTGCAATGGGCGCGCGCACGGCCACCATGGGATATGTACGCGACCGCCGGGCCGAAAACACGGCCGCCGGACAGGTTGAACATTCCACACCCGGATAGCCGGCGCGCGCTACCGTACCGAAATCTCCGATGCACGCCATGCCGGTAACAACGGCTGGCGCATCAACCAACCGCGGCCTGGGGCCCCACAGGGCAACACGCCGCATCAATCAAACCGAAAACTCGAATCACAATGCCACATATCAACCTGCCTGAAGGGGCGCCGGGAATCACCGGACCGATGATCGCATACGCGGCCACCGAGAAGCACTTGAACGGCCTGGCCGAGGAGTTACTGCGCGGTGAGTCGCAACTGACCACGGGCGAACGCGAGATGATCGCCGCCTATGTTTCCTCCGGCAACGAATGCACGTTCTGCGCGAACACACATGCGGCAACCGCCCGGCACCTGCTTGGCGAACAGCGCGCCACGATGGATGCTGTATTGGCCGGCGCCGACAATGCCCCGGTAAGCGAGCTGATGCGGTCGCTGTTGGCGATTGCCGGCAAGGTGCGTGCCGACGGCCGCTCCGTTACGGCGGAGGACGTTGCGCGCGCCCGTGCGGCCGGTGCCGAGGACAAGACCATTCACGATACGGTGTTGATCGCGGCGGCGTTCTCCATGTTCAACCGATATGTCGACGGCCTTGCAACGTTTACTCCGCAGGAGCCGGAAGTATATGACCAGATCGGCGGCATGCTCGCCGAGCAGGGTTACCTGAACAGCATTCGCTGAGCCGGCAAATCGTGCAGGGCGCGGCCGCTGGGCGGCCGCGCCACTTGCCCCGCGCATCGCCGCCACGGCGGCAATCCACGGCCTCACCAACAACGATCACGGAGCGAGATGTACAAAAGCCTGGCGCCGTTTGCGGCACGTTTGGGTTGGCGCGCGGCGGCACTGTGCGCGCTGTGCGCCCTTGCCGCGGTTGGCGCGGCCGCCAGTACCCCGGCCGGCGGCACGATGCCGCCCGGCCCCGACAGCCTGATGACCATCCGTCCCCTGCTGCCCGACAGCACGTCACCCGTTGCCGACTCACTGTTCCTCGTGCCGCGCGAGCGATTTGTGTATGCCGACACGCGCCGGGCATCGCTGTACGGCGATCTGCCGTTGCAACGAACACGGCTGGACCCATTGCGAACCGCAATCGTGGGCGGCGCTGGCCTGGGATTGATCGTGGGATTCCATGCGGCGATGAACGAGGCGTGGTGGCAAAACGCCGCCCCGTTTCGCTTGAAGGACGATTGGAGCACCGTCCTGCAGGTGGACAAGGCCGGGCACGCATTTGCCGGCTACGTGATTTCGTACGGCGCGGCCGAGGCCCTGTCCGCATGCGGGGTGGGATGGGATGGCGCAACGATCGCGGGAAGCATTGCCGGTTTCGGATACCAGATGTACGTGGAGGTGCAGGACGGTTTCTCCGAGGGATGGGGGTTCAGCCTGAGCGACATGGCCGCCGATGCGTTGGGCGCGGGCCTGTATCTGGGGCAGCACTATTCCACGGCGCTGCAGAACTTCACGCCGAAATATCAATACGTGCCCTCGGCATGGATCGACGTGCCACGCAACTCGACCACGTGGATCGACGACTACAACTCCTCCAGCTTCTGGCTTTCGGCCAACGTGGCTTCGCTGTTCCCCGCCGCGGCACGTGCCGGCTGGCCATCGTGGCTGGAGATATCGCTGGGATACGCGGTCAGCATCGATCAGGGCAACCGCGAACGCCGGGTGCTGCTGGGCCTGGACTACAATCTGGTGAAGCTGCTGCCGGAAGGCGGGCATGCATGGAACTGGATCCGGCAGACGTTGAACTTCGTGAAGCTGCCAGGCCCCACGCTGGAGCTCGGCGCGCACACGCGATTCCATCTGGCCTTTCCGTTCACCATTCGTCTCGGGGATGTGCGCCTGTAGCCACTCAGGATTGAATCCTACATGATCGGGATTTCGTTTGATGGGGATCAAACGTGGTTCTACATCAACGGCAGCGAGGCTATCTCGAACAATCCCAGGCTCCTGAAGCCCTTGCTCCCGCGCATGCCACGGAAGCTTCGGCTACCGCCGCATCGCATTGTTGAGGATTAACACAGCAGCATCGGCAAACACCTGTACCCCTGTCACGGCAAGCCTATCATGCAACGGACTCAGCGAGCTTCGATCGCACAGGAGACACTGGACATCGTGGAGCGCGGCGAGTACCGCGCCCCCTCCGGCACGGTTGTGCGCATCGCCGACGATGTAGCGCGCTCGTGCGCGGGCACACGGCTGTTCCGGCCGTCGGATTTCCCCGAGGACCTTTTGGCCAACCTTGCAAGCGATGGGCGGGCCGGCGGCACAACGCACGTTGAGGTTACCGCCGAAACCACGTTGCAGGCGGCGCGGCGCCTGGTAACCGAGGGCGGGAAGCGCAACCTCCTGTGCCTGAACTTCGCATCGGCGCGCAACCCGGGCGGCGGCTTCCTTGGCGGCAGCCAGGCACAGGAGGAATCCCTGGCACGATCGTCGGCACTGTACGCGTCGATCGCCGGCAGCCCGATGTACGAGCACAACAGGCAGGAGCCAAGCCTGCTGTACTCCGATCACATGATCTACTCCCCATTAGTGCCCGTGTTCCGCGACGACGACGGCGCACTGCTGGAAACACCGTACCACGTTGCGTTCCTGACGGCCCCGGCGGTGAACGCCGGTGCGGTGCGGAGCAACCAACCGGAGAACGCGCCGCTGATCGCGCCAACCATGGCACGCCGGCTGCACCGGCTGTTGTGGCTTGCGCACACAACCGGCCATCTGGACATCGTGCTGGGCGCGGGGGGATGCGGCGTGTTCGGGAACGATCCAACGGAGATCGCCGCGATGTTCCGGGCGGCGCTGGGCGTGGGCGGCGACTACCGGGCCGCGTTCGACACGATTGTCTACGCGGTGTACGATCGCTCGGCCGATCGCCAGGTGCTGGCCGCGTTTGAATCGGCTTTACAGGAGCAGTAGCAGCCCGCCGTATTGCCCAGGCCTACCGGGCTGTTCAACAACAACACGGGTTGGGGCGCGGCCAGCCGCACGCGAACGATGTTCGTAGCCGCGCCATGAACGGACGTGAAGGGCAACACGGCGGCCAGTGTTGTTTAATGGGCTTGCAGGATTATCGCTCACACGGCATGATGCATGCCGGCTAACCAATGTACCGTATGACCCCTTTGCTGCTTTCGCTCGCCGGGCTGCTTGCGCTTCTGGGCGCAAGCCACCGCGCGATGCCGGTTGCCATCGACGAATTGCAGACCCTGCGCCCGATGATCGACAGGAATGGCTACACGGGCTCGTTCGTGCTGTACGATCCGCAGGAGGATCGATGGAGGGCCGTGCATGCCGACCGCGCCGAGCAGGCGCTGATACCGGCGTCGACGTTCAAGATCATGAACGCATTGATCGCGTTGGAAACAGGTGTGCTGGCCGATGAACACTCGGTGATCCCGTGGGACAGCGTGGTGCGCCCACGCTCGGAGCTGAACCGCGACCTTACCCTTGCCGACGCGTTCGCGCTTTCGGCGGTACCACATTTTCAGTATCTGGCCCGCACGATCGGCGCCGAGCGCATGCAGCAATACCTGGATCTGGTAGGCTACGGCAATCGCGATATATCCGGCGGCATCGATCAGTTCTGGCTTACCGGCGGCCTGCGTATCTCGCCGCTGCAGCAGGTGGAGTTCCTGATCCGTCTGCAACGCCGCCAACTGCCGTTTGCAACCAGGGCCATGGAAACGGTTATCCGGATCATGGAACGCCAGCGCACCGAGCAATACATCCTGCGCGGAAAAACCGGCTGGGCCGAGGTCCCGGAGAAGCACAATGTGGGTTGGTTCGTGGGCTGGGTGGAGCGCGGGGACAGGCTGCTGTTCTTTGCGTCGGTGATCGAGGCCAACAACCCCGGCGAGGAATTCGCCGAGCGCCGGATGGCCGTGCCGCGAAGCATCCTTACGGAGCTGGGCTGGTTGTAGGGCCAACGCGGGGTTTATGCCATGCCGGCCGCGCGGTCCTCGTACAGCGTAACCGAACTGGCCTTCACGATCAGGAACAGCTCGGTGCCCGGCTGGCAATGCAGCTCGGCAAGCGCATCGGCTGTCACCTCGGCCACAAGGGCCGGGGCATCCGGGGCAACACGCGCGGAAATCAGCCGCCACGTTCCAACGGTCTCAACGCTCTCCACACGGGCCGGCACGATGTTCCTGGCCGAGAGGCCGCGCGGCCGTTCCAGCGCCAGCATGATTTCGCTGGCCGGCACGCTCAGCAGCAGCGGGCTTCCAATCGGCAACACCGACCGCGAGACAATCAGCAACGGGCCATCCGGGTTGCCGCCCAGGCGCACCGTGCTTACTTCGTCGTGTGTTTCAACCAGCACGCCCGGCACGATGTTCTCGTACCCTTCGCCCGCCGCAAGCGGGAACACCTCCGGCCGGGTGAGCACCGCGCGCGGTTCGCCGCGTGCAATCACACACCCCTCGCGCAGCACGATCAGATCCTCGCACAGGGCCTGCACCTCCACCGGGTTGTGCGAAACCACAATCATCGGCAACGCAAACTCCTTCTGAACGCGGTACAGGAACGGCAGAACCTTGCGCCGCAAACCGGCATCCAGCGCGGCCAGCGGCTCGTCGAGCAGCAGCAGACGCGGCCCGGAGCACAGCGCCCGGGCAAGCGATACACGCTGGCGTTCGCCGCCGGAAAGCATCCGAACATCGCGGTTCAGCAGGGCTTCGATATCCAGCACGCGCACCACGCTATCGAACGTGCCACCAAAGTCATGGCCCTCGCGCTCGGCACGGGCGCGCCCGGCATGCAGGTTGGCGCGCACGTTCATATGCGGGAACAGGAGACTGTCCTGCGGCACGTACCCGATGCCGCGCCCTTCCGGCGGCACCCATACGCCGGCCTCGGAATTCAGCCAGCATGTTTCGCCTGCCATCACGGCCCCGCGCGCGCCACGCCGCAATCCGGCAATGATTTCCAGCAGCGTGGTCTTGCCCGAGCCGGACACACCGAATATGCCGGTTACGCGGTGCGTGGTCCGGAAGTCAACGTCGAGATCGAAGCGGTCCAGCTTCAGTTGCGCCCGTACATGGAGCGCCGAATGCATGCTCATCGGCGATTGCCCCCCATCGATGCAATCTGCTTCTGCGAGAGATACTCGGTAACGAAGATCGCGGCGAAACCAACCACCAACGCCACGCCAAGCAGGAAGTTTGCCTCGGCCTGATTGCCGGCCTGCTCGGCGCTGAAGATGGCCGAGGCCAGCGTCTGCGTGCGCCCGGGGATGTTTCCGGCAAGGATGATGGTGGCGCCGAACTCGCCCACGGCGCGCGTGAAGCCAAGGATAAGCGCCGCAAGCAGGCCGCGGCCGGCAAGCGGCAGGGTAACCCGGAAGAACGTTACAACGCGGCTGTAGCCCAGCGTGCGCGCCATCCCCTCGAATCGCGGGTCAACCGCCTCGAAGCTCACGCGCGCGGTGCGCACCACCAGCGGCGTTGCCATCACCGCGCATGCGATCACCACCGCCTTCCAGGTAAGGATCACATCCAGATCCACCCCCAGCACCGACCGGCCAAGCGGACCGTTCACCGCGAACAACCGCAGCAGCATGTAGCCCACCGCCGTTGGCGGCAGCACCAGCGGCAAGCTGAAGAACGTGGAGACCAGGCTTTTGCCACGGAAGGTGTAGCGCGCCAATGCGTACGCCAGAAGCGTGCCGGGCACCATCACCAGCAACGTGGCCAGCGACGAATACACCAACGTCGACTTCAGTGCTTCCAGCGCTGTCTCGCTCACAGTACGGCAGGCCCCTTGGCGTCGATGAATCCAAACCCGTGCTTCTCGAACACGGCGCGCGCGGCGGCGCTCCGCAGATATTCCTGGAAACCAACCGCCGCGGCCTTGTTCGGCGCCTCGGTGAGGCGGCCGATGGAGTAACGGATCGGCGGACCATCCTTTACCTCGAACAACACACGGGTCTGTTTGGCAAAGGCAAGCTGATCGGTGCGATACACGATGCCGAGCATGTCGGCCGAGGCAACAACCTGCGAAAGCGCGGCGCGCACATCGGGCGTGGGGGCAACGCGGTCCTTCACATCGTCCCACAGCGGATGCCCGCCGCACTGCAACGTGGTCATCCACTGGCGGGCATATTGCCCGGCGGGAACGGCATCCGGATTGCCGAGCGCCAGATACCTGAACGGCAGGGCCGCGATGGCGCAGGGCTCCGGCACGCTCCACGTGCTTTCGGAATTGGCGATCACCACCAGCGTGTTCGAAAGCAGATCCGACCGCGTGCCGTTCTCCAGCCGATTGGCCTTGGCCACCTCGTCCATCCAGCGCTCGCTGGCGCTGACGAACAGATCGGCGCGCGGCGCAGCGATGATCTGATGCGCCAGATCGTTCGACCCGGCAAAGTTGAACAACACGTGAACACCGGTTTCCTTCTGGTAGGCGGTCGCGATTTCCTGCAACACGTCGCGCAGGCTGGCTGCCGCGAACACCATCACCTCACGTTTGCCGTCGGCATCGGGGCCTTTCTCCTTTGAGCACCCAGCGCCCAGAAAGCCAATTGCCAGCACGGCCGCCACAATCAACGCAGCCTGCGCCGCGCCACGAATCACAGCAAAAATCGGGGTGTTACTTGTGCTCATGGAGTTGGATTTACCTGTTGGTTTGAACATCGAACACGGGGTTTTCCATCCGTGGTTCGCACTTCTTCGTCCGTCATGTTTCGCGGCGCTCGTCGCTAGTCATTCGCGGCCCGAGCCATCGCGCCGCAGGCCAGCAGGAAAAGCAGGCCGGCGGCAGCGGCGATCGGCAGCAACGTGGCAAGCGGATCGGCGCAGCGGCCAAACAACAGCGACTCGCGAAGCGCGCCGGCCACCAGCGACAGCGGATTCCACCGCGCAACCGCATCAAGCCAATCGGGCATCTGCCGCGAGGGCACCAGCGCCGTGCTCGTGAACAGCAGCGGCATGTTCACCACATGCACAAACGCGGCCATGCTCTCCTGCGCGCGCGTCCGCAACGCAATCCAACTGCTCAGGCTTGCATAGGCAACGGCGAACAGTGCCAGCGCAACAGCGGCCACAAGCAGGCCGGCGGGATCGGGATGCAGCCTGGCGCCCAGCGCCACGCCAACCAGCCCAACGGCAAACGCCTGTGCCAGCAGGCGCAGCGTCTCGGCGCCGATCATGCCGGCCATGATCCATGCCGGGGCCTCCGAGGCTCGCGCCATCCGCTGTATGAATCCCGTCTGCAGATCGCGAACAATCGCCACGCCTGCCTGCGAGGCGCCGAACAATACCGTCATCGCGCACACGCCGGGCAGCAGAAACTCCAGGTACGTGATGCCCTCGTACGCGGGCCCCAGCACAAAGCGATGGAATAGGAAGCCGAAGATCAGCATCCAGAACAGCGGCTGCACCAGCGAGAACGTGAGCGGCACCGGGCGCCGAATGGTCTTCAACCAGGTGCGCAGCGCCACCGCGCGCGCCACGGAAAATGGAACGCTCATGCATGCCCTCCCTGCCCGCCGCCACGACCCTGCCCGCCACCGCGTCCCTGACCGCCGCCGCGTCCCTGCCCGCCACCGCGTCCCTGCCCGCCACCGCGTCCCTGCCCGCCGCCCTGGCCCGGCCCATTGCCGCGCCCGGCAGCGTTGCCATTGCCCTGGCCGGATTGCCGGGCGATTGGATCGGCGCCGGTAAGGTTGAAATACGCGCCGGCCAGATCGGCGCCAAAGCGCTCGTAGCCGCGCACCGCCAGGCCGGCCTGCGCAAGCAGGCTCACCGCCGGCTCATCACCAGCGGGATTCTGGTTGCGCCACAGCGTAACCTGCTGGCCGTTCACCGTCAGCCGCAGCACGTCGTGCAGCGAGGCCAGCGCCCCTTCCACAACTGCTGTTGGGGCGGAGTTCTCAAGCGTAATGGCCGCGCGCGGCGAACTGTGGCGGGCCACAAGCTCGGCCGGCGAGCCCGAGGCCAGCAACCGACCGGCATGCAGAACAAGCACGTGGTTGCAGTAGGCTTCCACATCGGCCAGGTCGTGGCTTGCCACAATCACCGTACGCCCCGCGCCGGCAAGGCCTGCAAGGCCGTCCCACAGCGCCCGGCGGCCGGCGGGGTCCAGGCTTGCGGCGGGCTCGTCCAGCAGCAGCAAGGCGGGCTCGTGCAGCATTTCCAGCGCCAGATGCAGGCGCTGCCGCTGCCCGCCGGAATAACTGCCCACCGGCCGCTCCCAGAACTCCCCCAACCCGAAACGCCGATCGGCCAGCGCGATATCGCGATCACGATCGCGGCGGCGCAGGCCGCGCAACGCATGGAACAGCCGGAGCGTTTCCAGGCCGGTCATCTCGGCATCAAGCGGGGCATCCTGCGCGGCATAACCGCAACGCGAGCGCACGGCCAGGCGTTCGGAGCGCGGGTTGTGCCCAAGCACGCTCAGCGTTCCACGTTCGGGCGCGATAACGCCGAACATCAGCTTCAGCAGCGTGCTCTTGCCCGACCCGTTGGCGCCCACCAATGCAGCAAGCGCCCCCGACCCGATCGAGAAATCGATCGTGTCCAGAGCGCGCACCGTGCCGCCGTACCCCTTGCCGAGTCCGGCGGCACGCACTGCAATACGTTCGTCAATCGGCGTGGATGATCGTGCCAACATGTTCGCCCCGGATTGCGGCCGCGATGCGTTCGGGGTGCTCGCCGTTAACGATCTGGATCTGCCGCACAAGGCGGGCATTGATAAGCAGATCGGGAATTACCTCGTCGAACGGCAGCGTTGGCAACGCCCGGCGCTTCAGTTCGGCCGCGCTGATCGAATCGATGAACGACGCGTTCGGGTTCACCTTGGGATCCTCGGTGTACAGGCCGTCCACATCCTTCACCAGCGTAACGGTCTTGCAGCCGAAACACTCGCCCAGGATGAAACAGCCGGCATCGCTGCGATGCGGCGGGATGCGGCCGATACCGGGGGGATGCTCCCACAGCGAATACGGCGGCACGCCGTTGAAGATGACGCCCGGCGCCGAGTGCACGAACAGCGGAAGCAGATGGCCGAAGATTTCCGGCGGGATGGCCACCACGCCGTACGGCGCAAGCAGCGTGCCCAGGATGTGCGCGTTGCCCAGAGCGTCGGCAACCGACACCTGCGCCAGCACACCTGTGGGCAGGCCCAGATCGATGCCGATGGAGAACACGTGGCGACTGCGAACGCCGCCGCCCACGCCCAGGATCAGCCGCTCGGTTTCCAGCATCTTGCCGATCACGTCCACAACGGGATAGGTCACACTTCGCCCGCGATCGATGATCGAGCGCCCGCCAACCTTCACCACGTGAACGTTGGGAAGCATCCGCACCACCTGCGACTCGGTTGACGCCATCACCTGCTTGTCCAACAGGCTCTCGCGCATCAACATTGATTTCACGTGATGCCGCGGGTCGTTGTTGGTATCTGTCATTGTCTGTATGTATTGAAGGTTTGAATTACTGTGTACGCCTTGCATGGCCGGGCGCGTGGCCACAATGGGCACGGCACGGCGAACATGGCCCGGCGCCGCATGCGGGCGCGGCCATTGTGTTGCCGGCCGGTCAGTCGGCCGTGATGATCGTGCCGATCTCCTCACCGTTCAGCGCGCGGGTAAGGTTGCCCTTCACCAGCCCGTTGATCACCTGGATCGACCGCCGGTTCTCCGCGTGGCGCATCAGGTCAAGCACGGCACGCTCAACAACCACGTCGTCCAGATCCATCGCCTTCAATTCATCGAGCGTAATCTTCGGGATGAACTTCGCATTGCGATCCTTCTTCGGGTCGGCCGTGTACAGGCCATCCTCATCCTTCACGTAGATCATCGAACGCGTGCCGAACACCTCGCTGATGAGATACGTGCCGGTGTCGGTACGGTGCGGCGGGATGCGGCCTACCTCCGGGTTCGGCTGCCAGAAGGTGTAGGGCGGCATGCCGAAGAAGATCGCGGCGCCGCGTTCGGCCAGATACAGCGGAAGCTGCGGGAACTGCACGGGCTCGATGAACGGGATGCCGTGCTTGGCCAGCAGGTAGTGCAGCATGCGGGCGTTCTGCATGCTCACAAACGTGCCCAGCACGCTCAGCACGCCGGTCGGCATGCCAAGATCGATGCCCACGCTGTACGCATGCCGCGCGCGCGTGCCGGCACCGGTGCCGATGATCATCTTGTGCTTGCCCAGGTTTTCCACAATCTCGTCAACGATTGGGAACACCGCCGAGCGGCCACGATCGATAAAGCTCTGTCCGCCGATCTTGATAACGTTGGCATCGGGCAGAATCTGCAACACGGAGTTGTCCGTGGTACGAGCAAGCAGCGTTGCATCGGTCAGGCTGCCCGAAACGAGCGACTGGCCGAGTTCTGTAAGGATTTCGTTCTGCATAGATAGATCCGAGATGGGATTCACGCCGAGGGTTCGGCGATCCCCGATGCCGCGCTTCACGCGGGCTGCGGGTGAGGTAAGTACCGGCGCGGAGCGCGGCTTCACGTTGGCACCGATCAATGTGCCACTACATCGGCCGTTGGGAACGCGATCCGCCAGGCGTTCAAATATGCATTGCCAGCAGCTCGAAGCATTCCTCGCTTTCGAGCTGAACATCCAGGTCGCCGTACTGCCGTACGGCAAACGCGCGCAACTGGCCAAGGATTTCGGCCTTGGCATCGGCTGGAAGCTCCACGCCGGCCAGGCCCTGTTTTCCCTCCCACGCCGCAAGCGAATCGGCCGGCCGGTGCGGGGCACTCCAGCGGGCTGCGACAATCGGATCGCGGCGTTCGGCGCGGCCAGGGACGGCTTGCTCCAGCTCCGCGAACACGGCGCCGGCCTGGGCTTCGTTGCTCCGCCCCTGATAGCCGGCATCGCGCAGCAGTTGCCGCATCTGGCGGCGAAGAACATTCTTAACGGAGTCGTGCTGCCGGCGCACCCTGCCAACCACAAGCCAGCCGCCGGTGGGCGCAAGCACGCGCAGCGTTTCGGTCGCGGCATGTTCGGCAACCACATGATGCAGCGCGCGGGCACTGAACACAACGTTGGCCACGCCGTCGGGGGCAGGCCAGCGTTCGTTGGCATCGGCCACAACCAGTTCCGCCCTGCCCTGCATATCCGGACCGCCATCGGCGGATGACACCGCAAGCTTCTGGCGGAACACATCCAGCATCAACGGCGAACGATCGAACCCGATATAACGGATGCCGCGCAACAGCAACGGAATGCTGAGCAGGCCCGTGCCGGCGCCAATCTCCACAAGCGTCGAATCCTCGGTCAGCCCCACCAGATCCGCCAGCGCATCGGCCACCGCCATGCAGGCCTCGGCCGGCAAACCGGCACGATCATCAAAACTGAGGGCCTGGTCATCGTACAGCATATCGCTAAAACGGTTGGATCGGCCAGTGCCAACGGCGGGCACCGGAACCGAGACTGGGAGCGGAATTCGGACGGATGAGATCTGGATTGGCGCGAACGTAGCGAACCGTGCTCACAGACGATCGGCACAGCCAACCGCCCTGCCCCAGGCGCCCGCAAGCGCAGGCACTGCTACGTTCGATCGGCAAACGGTATAACTCAACCCGTGGTGGGCACATCATGGGTGAGGTTGGCAAAGATACAGCCGGGGTTACAATTCGTCAACATGAGGTATGCCGAAACAGACCATGGCACGAAACAAGGGCGCGGGGGGGCGGGGTGGACAAAACCCGCCCCCCGCCCCCAAACACGAGACAAAAAACACCGCC
>CBHYLN010000089.1:0-20805 GCA_966128725.1 uncultured bacterium
TCAATGTGGAACTGGTGCCGCTGCACGGCGGCGGCGGCGGGGCCAGCGGGGGCACAAACGACAGCGTGGGCGGCGGTGGTGGCGGGGCGATCTCCATCCACTCCGCCCTCTCGGTTTCCATCGCCACCATCGAGTCGCGCGGCGGCAATGGCCGCGACGGCTGCGACAACTGTGGCCCCGGCAGCGGCGATGCCTCGGCCGGTGGCGCCGGCGGCAGTGTGTTTGTTGGCGGGCGTCTGGGCGTGCGCCTGACCCTGGCCGATGTGGAGGGCGGTAACGCCGGGCAGAAAGCACCTTCGGCGGTGGCGGCATCGGCGTCGGGCAATGGCGGGGGCGGCAGGTTTCGCAGCGACGGGCGGATGGCCGGCACGATATCGCTGGTGCCGGATATCTCGCAGTACGCCGGCCCCACGATCGATACGCTTTCCTATGTGCCGCAGGCTCGGTGGAGCGTTCGCGGCACAGGGCGATACCAGCCAACCGGCGGCGGTGACTCGGTGCTGGTATTCGTGCGCGGGCACAACGGCGCATGGAACTACAGCACGCCATTCCGGGCCCGCGTTGGCAGCGACAGTACCTGGCAGGTGGACGTAACGTTCCCGAACGATTCGCTTGCCTACGTGTGCGCGGTACAGGTGAGCCCCGAACCGGAAATTGCCGGCGCCACGCCCTACACCTTCGTGCCCAGCCATATCTTCTCGCAGTCAGCCGCGGCAATCGTCCGTATCAGCCTGCTGCAACCGGTGTTGGTGGCGCCGGCAACGCTGCGGCTGGATACCATCGCCTGCCCCGGCACGGTACTGGATACCTTCACGGTGCGCAACACCGGCACGGGCGATCTGATCATCGGCACCGGATCGCGATTCGTGCTGGGCAATGCCGCGCTGTTCCAGATCGTGCAGCCACGCCTTCCGGACACCATCCCACCCGGCGGATCGCATCAATGGGTGATCCGTGCCGACGGCACAACGGCCCCGAACGGACAACTGACCGCCACGCTGCGCCTGCTCAGCAACGATCCGGCCCGCCCGCAGTGGGATATCGCCTGCTCGGTTGAACGCCGGGCACCTGCCCCGCTTGTCGCCGCCCCCACGGGCCTGGCCTTCGGCAACGTGCAGGTTGGGGCGCCCGTGCAGCGCACCATCGTGCTGACCAATCCGCCCGGATCGGTTGCTCGAACCGTGGGCGCCGTTACGCTGGTACCAAACACACCACAACTGCGCCTGGTATGGCCAACGCTCCCCCCATCGCGCACGATGCAGCCCGGCGACACGATGCATGTTGTTGTTGAATACGCGCCAACCGCCGCAGGCACGTTAACCGGTGTGCGCGTGGCGGCGGCTTCAATCGCACCCTGCGCCGACACATTGTTCGCCTCGGTTACCGGCCGCGCGATCCGGGCCTCGCTGCTGGCGTCGCGGTCGCCGTTGTTGCTTATCGACAGCAGTTGCTCAGGGCGCGCGGCGGCCGAGGATACGCTCCGCCTGATCAACACGGGCGCAAGCGGCATCAGCATTTCCTCGCTTACGGTAACGCCCGGCCCGCCGTTCACGCTGGTACCGCCCGTGCCCGGCGGCGTGGTGGCGCCGGGGGCCTCGGTTGTGGTACGGGTGCGGTACACACCCGGCGCG
This sequence comes from uncultured bacterium, assembly GCA_966128725.1. Taxonomy (GTDB): domain Bacteria; phylum Bacteroidota; class Ignavibacteria; order OLB7; family OLB7; genus JAFDZV01. The sequence goes on from CBHYLN010000089.1 coordinate 1,632, forward strand.
CCCGGCGTGGTGGCCGGCCAGTTGAACGTTGTCTCCACCGATCCGGATCGCCCGTCGTTCACAGTGGATCTCAGCGGCATCTCCGACACAATCCGCGTGGAACCGTCCACAAACCTGATCCAATTCCGCACGCTTCTTTCGTGCGAGCCCTCGCTGGACACCGTCATCATCCTGCACAATCGCTGGGGCGATACGGTGCGGCTGCTGCCGGTGAACATCTTCCCCCCGTTCCAGCTCAGCATCATCCCACCGTACCTCATCCCGCCGTACGATTCGATCGCCGTGCCCATCAGTTTCGCGCCGTCGGTTAACGGCACGTTTGCCTCGGCCATGCTGTACACGATCAACCCGTGCGGACGGATCGACTCGGTAATGCTGCGCGGCACCAGGGTTGATGCTTCAAGCGCAACAACAACAGCAGTTGCGTTCGGCGATGTCACCGTGGGCGGATCGAACAGCCTTACAACCACAGTGAACAACGCCGGCCCGTTCGCGGTGCGCGTGATCGGCGCACGGATCGTGCCGACAACGCCGGGGCTTTCGGTGAACCCCGGCCAGTTCCCCATCACGATTGCCGCGGCCTCGAGCGCACCGGTTGCGCTTACGTATGCACCAACGGCGGTGGGCAGCATCCCGGCCGGCACCACCGTGATTGTAGATATCGATTCGATCTGCACGCAGGCACCGGCAGCGGTGGTTACCGGCCGGGCCATCCCGGGCGGCGTATCGTTAAGCCTTTCGGCGCTCGACTTCGGCAGCCTTCTGGGTTGTACCGAGGCGCAGTCAACCATCACGGTGCGCAACATCAGCGCCATCCCGGTAGTGCTGTCGGCACCGGCGTTGGTTGTGGGCGGCGCATCGGGCTTCACGCTTGCGGGCGGCACGCTGGTTGCCGGCGTACTGGCGCCGGGCGATTCGGCAACAATCGGGGTACGATTCGCGCCGGGCCTGGGGCCGGATGCCGCGCTTACCGATACGGTTCGCATCCAGTCCAGCGATCCGTTGCGTCCGGTGATCGATATCCCGCTGAGCGGCCAGCGAATCTCGCAAGCCTCCGTATTGGCCGGACCCGCCGTTGCTCCGGTGGATGCGGGCACAACGGGCGTAACACGGAAATGGTTCATCAACACCGGGGCAAGCACGATTATCGTGGATGCCGCATCGGCGGGGGCGCCGTTCGCGGTGCAATCAACGGCGCCAGCATTGCCGGCGATACTACGTCCCGGCGATTCGCTTGCGGTCGACATCGCCTTCACCCCTCCGCAGCCGGGCACGTTTGCCGACAGCCTGCGGATCGTGCTGCGCAACACGTGCGACTCCACGGTGTATGCGCTGGGCGGCGATGGGCTGGATCCCGTGATCGCTGCCAACGCGGCCTGGCGTAACTCCACAGGGCGGCCCGGCGAGCTTGTGCGGATACCGCTTGAGCTGAACACCGATGTTGCCAAGGCCAATGTAACCGGCTATACGGTGGTCGCGCGGTTCAACCGCACGCTGCTGCGCCCCCGGGCAGTGGTGATTGCCGGCACACTGTCGCAGGGCTGGACGCTTGGCCCCACGACGTTCCAGCCGGGCCGGATACAGTTTTCCGCCAGCGGAACACAGCCCCTGGCCGGCCCGGGAACCCTTGCTGTTGTTGAATACGAGGTAATGCTTGGCGATACCACCGAAACCGCCATTGTTACCGGCGATTCGGTAACGGTGAACAGTGCCCGGGCGCTCTTCACGGTTCTGCCGGGCGTGTTCACGTTGAATGGCCTGTGCACCGTTGGCGGGCCGCGCCTGCTTTCGGTCAGCGGTGTGCCCGGCCTGAAAAGTCTGCGCCCCAATCCGGCGCACGGGATGGCACAGGCCGAGATAGCCGTGGCCGAAATCGGGCGGTCGCGCCTGGTGTTATACGATGGCCTGGGCCGGCAAATGGTGTTTCTGGATGAAGGGCTTGCCCCCGGCACATATATTGTGACGCTTGCCACCGCGGATCTTCCCGCCGGTGTCTACTATCTTGAACTTCAAACGCCCTCGGCGCGATACCGCGCACCGCTTGTTGTTGCACACTGAGCGATGATTTCGCAACGATGCCCGGCAACGGGCCATGTAGAACATTGGAACATCGATGAACCCAATTCAGATTGATCTCCCCAAGAAGCGCGTCAGCGTGGTGACCCTTGGCTGCTCGAAGAACACCGTGGACTCCGAAGCCCTGATGGGCCTGCTGAAGCGCAACAACATCGAGCTTGCCGAGGAGGCCGACGGCGCCGACGCCGTGATCATCAACACGTGCGGGTTTATCGACGTGGCGAAGGAGGAATCGGTGAACGCGATTCTTGCGGCGGCCGCGATGAAACGCGAGGGCAAGATAGGCCAGGTGTATGTGGCGGGCTGCCTTTCGCAGCGCTACATGGACGATCTGGAGGAGGAGATCCCGGAGGTTGATGCCTACTTCGGCGTAACGGATTTCGCGCGGATTCTCAAGACGGTGAATCCCAATCTGAAGCACGATCTGATCAGCGATCGTTTTGTGCCGGAGGGATCGCACTCGGCATACATGAAGATTTCCGAGGGGTGCGACAATCCCTGCTCGTTCTGTGCCATCCCGTTGATGCGCGGCGGCCACGTTTCGCGCCCCGTGGAGGAGATCCTGCTAGAGGCGACATACCTGGCCGAGAAGGGCGTGCGCGAGCTGGTGCTGGTTGCGCAGGATTCCACGTATTACGGCCTGGACATCCACGGCAGCCGCACGCTTGCGATGCTGCTGGAAAAGGTAGCGCAGGTACGCGGCATCGAATGGGTGCGCCTGATGTATGCCTACCCGGCCAAGTTCCCGCTGGATATCCTGCCGGTGATCGCCGAGCAGCCAACGATCTGCAACTATCTGGACATGCCCATTCAGCATGTCGCCGATCCGGTTCTGAAATCGATGCGACGCGGCACCACGCGGCGCGCCCTTATCGAACTGATCGGCAAGATCCGCAAGGCGGTGCCGGGTATCGCGCTGCGCACCACGCTGATTGTTGGGTACCCGAACGAAGGCGAACAGGAGTTTCAGGAATTGCTGGACTTCGTTGCCGAGTCGGAGTTCGATCGCCTGGGCGCATTTGCGTACTCGCAGGAGGAGAACACCGTGGCGCACGACATGCTCGACCCCATCCCCGCCGAGGTAAAGCAGGAACGCATCGAGCGCATCATGGAAGTTCAACGGGCAATATCGGCCCGCAAGAACGACGCGCTGATCGGCATCCGCGAACGCGTTATGGTGGAAAGTGAAGCCGGCGGCGAATACATCTGCCGCAGCTACCGCGACGCGCCCGAAGTGGACGGCGAGGTATACGTGCAGACCCAGGCGGAGCTTTCCCCCGGCGACTTTATCGAGGTTGAGATAACCGGCGCGATCGATTACGATCTGTTCGCCGAACACATTGCCGCCGATAGCGCCAGCGCCCCTTCGGTATGAAGTTCCTGATTGCCATCCTTGCCCTTGTTGCGCCGTTGATGGCCAGCGCCCAATCCGCTTCGCAGGGATTGGTCTTCCTCGATGCAGTACCGTTCGCCGGCCAGACCGCCGACACCGCCAGCGTGGACGTGTACGTGGCGATCCCCTACAATGCGATCACGTACGAGCGCAAGGGCACGCAGTTCGTGGGCCGGTATCAGGCCCAGATACGCATCGAGGGCGGCGACAATGTCTGGCTGGACACCACGTTCGTCCGCACGGTGCGCGCGGCGAACTACGAGGCCACCAACGGCGAACATGCGGCGTACGAGTTTTATCAGCAGCGCGTGATGTTGCCGCAAGGCTCGTATACCGCGGCCGTGGATCTGCTCGATCTCCGCTCCAACCTGCACTCCACTCTCACCCGCAACGTAACCGTTGCCGACTATCGAACGCCGCGTGTAGCGCTCAGCGGCCTGCTGGTTGTGCAGAAGATTCGCGAGGACTCCGGCCGGTACATCATCACGCCGATGATCACCGAAAGTGTCCCGGCCGGCGCCAACGGCTATTTCCTGTTCTTCGAGACATATAACAACGGCGACTCGGTGGAGTGCCTTCTCCGCGTGGTGTATCGCGACAATCTGCGCGTGGTGGGCGCGCCGCTGAGCTTCACCAAAACGTTCCCCGCCGGCCGCTCGCAACAGTGGATCCGGATGCCGGCCGAGGGAATGCCGCGCGGCAGTTTCACGGTGGATGTGCAGGCGTTCGCGCTTGGCGATACGTCGCGCGCGGTTGCCACAACCAGGCGCATGATTCGCCTGGAGGGGACGGCCACAGCGATCGCGTTGGCCGAGGAGGAGCTGGACGCCCGCGTGACGCAATTGCGCTACGTTGGCACGCAGTCCGTTATCGAGGACATCCGCTCGGCAGCGTCGCTGGCCGACCGGCAGCGGAAGTTCGGCGAGTTCTGGCTGAAGCTGGACCCAACACCCGGCACCGTTGCCAACGAAGCGATGGACGAGTACTACCGCAGGATTGATTACGCCGACGAGCACTTCCGCAGCTACGCGGCCGGTTGGCTGACCGACAAGGGCCGTGTTTACGTGCTGTACGGACAGCCGGACAATATCTCCAGCGATCCATTCCGTAGCGACGGCAAGGTGATCGAAACGTGGCAGTACTTTCGGCGCTCGATCCGTTGTACGTTCATCGACGACAGCGGGTTTGGCGATTTCCGCCTCACTACTCCGCTGTCGTCCGGCGAGAAGTATCGCTACGCTCCGTAGCAGCATACGGCTGCCCGCCCACGGCTAGCCGCCCGAGATTGCCGCCGGAACGCATACGCCCGCGTTCCGGCGAGGAAGCCGCAGGGCATCATGCATACAGCAGCCGACCCAACGGGCAACTTGTCGCGATCATACGAATCCCCAGCCATGAGCCAACCGCCCGATACCGCCGCCAACTACGACGCCTTCGCCGGCGAACTCTACGCCACGAACATCATCAGCGACCCGTGGCTGGAGGGGCGCGAACGGTTTCAGCTTGCGCCGGTGGTGCTGCAATCGGATCTGTACCGTCGCATGGGCGCGGCCGCCGAGGCTATCGCGCGCGCATACGACGAGCTTGCCGCCATCGTTCTGGAGACCCCGGAGCTGCTGGACTCGTACTTCGGAATGACACCGTATCAGAAGCTGATGTGGCTGGCATCGAGCGGGCGCTGGCATGGCATTGCCCGGTTGGACCTGTTCGTGCTTGCCGACGGACGTATCCAGGCATGCGAGATGAACTCCGACACACCAAGCGGCGAGGCCGAAACCGTGTTGATCAACCAGCTCAGGCACCGGCATCACCCGGAGCTCACCGATCCGAACGCAGGGTTCGAGCAGGCGTTCGTGGATATGGTGCTTGGGCTGTACGGGGCATCGCGGAATCCCGACCAAGAAGCAGGCATGGGTTCGCACACAGCCCCGGGCGCCGCCGGGGCGCCGCTTTCGATCGGCATCCTCTACCCCACCGATCTGCCGGAAGATCTTTCGATGATCGCGATCTATCGGCAGTGGTTCGAGCGTCGCGGCCACAGTGTAACGCTGGGCTCGCCGTTCAACATTCAGCCGGCCGACGACGGCCGGGTTGCGCTGTTCGATACCCCCATCGACATCGCCATCCGGCATTACAAGTCCGACTGGTGGGGCGAACGCATCCCGGCGTGGCTCGACGAGGATGACTACGACGACCCCGCCCCGATCGACCGGCAACTGCGGCTGCTGCTGGATGCTGACGCCCGGGGAACAACCACGGTGGTGAATCCGTTCGGCGCGGTGCTGACACAGAACAAGTTGACGATGGCGTTCCTGTGGGATCATATCGACAGGTTCAGCCGTGAAACCCGGGAGACCATCGTGGACCATATCCCGGAGACCCGGCTGCTGCGCTCGTTCGCCAACGGCGATCTGGTGCAGGCCGATTGGGTGTTGAAGTCCGACTACGGTTGCGAAGGCGACGAGGTGGTGATTGGTCGCAATGTAAGCGAGGCGATCTGGGCCGAATCGCTCGAGGCCGCCGTGCGCGAACGCTGGGTGGTGCAGCGGTTTTTCCAGGCCGCGCCCAACACACAGGGCGCGATACCGAACTACGGGCTGTATCTGGTGGCCGGGCGGACGGCCGGAATATTCACACGCCTTTCGCCGGCGGCCACGGACTACAGCGCCGTGGTTGCCCCAACGTTTGTTGCGTAAGCCAACCATCGCGCCACCGCGTTGCTTGCGTACGGTGGCGCCGAATGTGGGCTGGTGGAAACTCCTGGACCTCAGCCGCGTACAATTTCCGCCGCCCGGCATAATGGATGGCTCTTCGCCGGGCAGCATCGGATGATTATCTTGGGCTTGGTATCCAAAGCCCTATTCCCAACTGCTGATCAACGTTCATGAAATCTGAAGACGACGCACCCGAAGGCGCATCCTGGTGGCAGCGCATGATCACGCGGCGCGAAGCAAACGCCCGCATTGCGAAAATCGGCATTACCTCGGCCCTGCTTGCTTCGGCGGGTATTGTGGCCAGTTGCGGCTCGGAAGATCCCGAGGTGGAACGCGACGCGCTTGATCTACAGCAAAAGGAAGGATGGAACGTTGGTTCAACCGACCGCATGCTTGCGCTGGCCAATACGTCGGCAACCGACAGCCAGGGCACGCTCGACTGGTCGACGTACCTGGAGCCGGCAGCCCTGCTGAAGGCGTACACTCCGCACAACGCGGCGTGGCAGCCGTTCATGGTGCCCACACTGGTGCAGGCACTGGCGCAGAAAACATTGCGCGGCCAGATCAAGCCGGTGCATTCGCGGTCGATGGAGGAAGCCTATGCACGCGGACGCGGCATGCGCGAGATCCTGAACTCCAGCAAGAACGCGCCCAACACGATGATCGTCGTGGATCTGCCAGGACCGGAAGCCGTCGCATATGCGGCAGCGCTTTCCGACATCGCCGATCCTATCATCACGTTCGACAACTGGCCGCATCCGCTTGGCGTGGTGCCCTCGCAGGCCACGCTTGGCGCGATGCTGTATTACGCCGCCGAGGTGTCCGCGAACAACGCGAAGCGGCCGGCGAACGCGCCGGCGGTGCTGATCCTGGACAGCAACCGGCTGGCGGCATTCAACGATCCGGATAACGAGTTCGACAACCGCTATCTGGCGAAGATCCCCTCGGTGGACAAACTGTCCGCACAGAAGATCTCCGCCGTGTTGTACGCGGTGCCGGACAACTCCCGCTCCACCGAGCTGGACGACATCAACGAGGACTTTGCCGCCTATCGCGACAAGGGCCTGACGGTTTCGATGGTCACGCTTACGGACTTCCAGCCCGATCGCACCGCGGCCCCCGATACGTTGGCCACGCGTGGTACCGTACATCACTCCACGTATTACTACGGCGGCGGGCCGATGTTCTCGCCGTGGTTCTTCTACCACTACCCGGTGTTCGTTTCGTCGTACTCGTTGCCAGGCAGAAGCAGCCTGCCATCAACATCGCTTACCGGCAGGAACTACACCCCCGTGCGGCGCCCAACGATGTTCTCCTCGCGGGCAACCGGTGGTCGTGGCGGCGTTGGCCGGCAGCGCCCAAGCGGATTCGGCAGGGTTTCCACGCGCGTGGGAAGCAACGGCCGCACATCCGGAATCCGCGCCGGAAGCTCCGGCTCGTTCGGCCGCGGTCGCGGCGGATATTCATCGTAAGTCACTTCTCCCCTTCACGGCATTTGCCGGCAATGATCACGCAATGAATCGACGTGGTTTCTTTTCGCGGCTGACCTCCATCTTCGACTCGCGACACGAGGGCGAACCGTTCTTCTTCGGCGTGCAGTTGGTGATCAACGTGTACGGTGAGGATGAGCTCCGCGCTCGGCTGCATCGCGTGATCGCCGACAGCGCCCCAACCGAATCGCCCGTTGAGAAACGCGCGTTCTACAAGCGGATTACCGCGCTGCTGCGCGAGAACCAGGCGTTTCTGGAATACGGATTCTGGGACTATCTGGTTGAAGGTGAGGATGCCACCGCCGAGTTCGATAACTGGGTGGGCGAGATCGAGGGCTCGATGGCGACCGAGGAGGAAGAGCTTGGAACCGAAGTGGACGAGGCCCATCGCCTGAGCAACGAGAAAACATACGTGGTGGTAACGCTGGCGTTCCTGCTGGAGTACTCCGCGGCGCTCGGCGAAATGATGCAGATGGTTGAATCGATTGGCGAGGATGAGTATTTCACGCCAACCGGATTCGCTCGCCTGGTTGATGCCGTCAACTACATCGACTTCGAGTACAGCCTGGGTGACGCGGTATTCATCATGCCCGGCAACGAGAACGACGGCTTTTCGTGGATGGACATGCGTAGCGAGGGCTGGGAGTATCTGAAGCCCATCATGGGCACGATCAACTAGCAACGCGTTGCCGGGCAACGAAGGTTCTCCGTGCCCCGGGGGGTGCCTCACCGCGTGACGGCCGAGGCTTCCGCACATGCAACCAACGAACATGCCGTTCATCGTGTGCGCCTCGGCTCCGCGAATGTTCGGACAGGCGCCGTGGTTCGTGTGCCTCACGTGTTGTATCGCATCGCGAGACGCCGCCGCCCGTACATGAAGATGCGCCTGCTTGCCACGTTTCGCGCAGGCGCTGCTGTGGGGGCGCTGTGTTTCAACCGCAGGTCCAAGCCCCTGAGCACACCGTTCACCACGAACGTCGGTCTGGATCGTACCATATCCACCGGAGGTACTGCCATGGCTCTTCAACATTCGCATCAGTTCCGCGTAGCCACCCTGGCATTGCTGGGGTTCGTGCTGCTCGCAGGTTCGCGCCTTTGCGCCGCCGATGCCGACTCCACCTATCACGCACTTCTATCACGCCTAAAAGCCGGCGACACGGCGATCAACTTCACCGACCTGCGGATGGCATATGCCGATTCACGCTCGTATTCGCCGTATGGCACCGAGAGCACCACGGCCCGCTCGGAAGCGTCCGGGTTGATCCGCGACGGAAAATTCGAGAAGGCCCGTGCGGTGGCATCCGGCATTCTTGACTCCAACTATCTGGATATCGATGCACAGTGGATGGTGGCGTTCTGCTACCAGAAGCTGGGCGACGCCGAACGCAGCCGCTATCACGTGGCGATCGCGCGCGGGCTGGTGCGCTCGATCCTGCGCTCGGGCAACGGGACAACGGCGGCCACGGCGTTCGAGGTGATTTCGGTGGACGAGGAATACGCGTTATTGGGCGGGCTTGGTTATCAACTGGAACGCCAATCGCTGATTGCCGAAAACGGCCACACGTACGACAAGATGGAAGTGGTCGAGAAGCAGACCAAGGAGAAGCGGACGTTCTACTTCAACATCGACAGGCCGATGAAAAGCCTGCACATGATGTTGAAGGAGGACTGACGTACAAATCAACTCCCCTGCTCAACGATGATCTCCACCTCGCGCGACATGGCCCGCCCTTCCGGATGCTCGTTATCCACCCGGCCGGCCGCATACCCTTCGCCGGCCACGGAGATCTGCACACCGCGCAGCCCGCGATCGCGGATAATGCCGCGCAACGCGTGCGCCACCGCGTCGGCACGGCGGCGCGAAAGCTCCACGTTACGGCCATCGTTCCCGGTGCGGTCGGCATATCCAACCACGGTAACCCGGGCGCCGGGGCGCATGTTGGCGGCGGCTTCGGCAACCACATCCAGATTGCGCCCCACCAACTCAATCGAGCCCCGCGCGAAATCGAGCAGGGAATACGTGATCGTCTCGCGGCCGCGTTGCTGTTCCAGACGATCAACCACACGCAGGTCGCGGGCAATCACCAACGGCACCTGCGTGCGTGTTGCGGCGATCACCCCAGCAGAATCCTCAACGGTTAACTCGGCTGCCAGGAACGAGCTGGCAAGGCTGGTGCCGTCGTCATCGATCTGCCACTTCATTTCGATCTTGCCATCGGCCGAGGTATCGCTGTTGCTCAACCTGCCCACAAGCTTGCCCTCATGCACCAGATCCACCGACCACTTCTTGATGCCGGCATCGGACTCGAACTGTGGGTTAAGGGCGATGAGCGGCGGATCGAAATCGCGCCGCAACTGGCTGCCGATAACGGGATCGAGAATTGCCGGCGATGAGGATGTCAACGCCACGCGCCGATTCTCGGCACGCTGGTCCTCCCCGCTCTCGCGTACGCCCGGCGCCGGCGCGGTGGCAACAACAACACGCTGGGAATCGATGCGCCATACATCCATGAGATAACGCCGGATGGCCCGCGCCCGCGCTTCCGCCAGCGACGCACGTTCGCCCTTGGAGATGGAACCCGCAACCGTAAGTATTGCCTCCGGATGTTTGCGCATCCGGTCGCCGATAAGGTTCAACGCCTGGCGATGCAGCGTAAGCGGATCGAGACCGAACAACGAATCGGTGGAGAAACCCGCCACCGCGGTGGTGCTCAGGGCCACATAACGTTCGGGCAGCTCGGCAGAGTTCTTGTCGAAGTATATGGACTCCAACAGCGCAACACGCTGGCGATACAGCACCTCGTGCACATGTATCGTGGCAGCAGGCAACCGGCGGCTGGATTCGTCCACCCCGTACAGATCAAGCGAAGCACGCAGGCGCGTGCTCTTGGCCGGGCGATCAACGGTCTGTGTGGTCTGCAGAACGGTGGTATCGTGCACAACAATCGGCGGAAGCGGCGTGGTTGACGCCGGCCCGAAATCGAACGCCACTCCCAGATTCAACGCAACCGAATAGGTACGCCATGAATAATCCTCCACGGCCGAGGCAAGATCGGCGCGAAACGCAAGCTCGGGCACCAGATGCACCTGCGCCGATAACGGCAACAGGTACGTGAGGTTGGCGCCAACACCGTACGATAGCGTTCGTGGATGTATCGCGGGGCCATCGTGAAAGGCCTGCTCCACACGCCCACCCGTGAATCGGAACTCCGGCTCGTTTACCAAGGCCTCGGTGGATGCAACCGTGGCGCCAAACCTGTTGCCGGCCCATGGCCCGGCCGCAATGGAAAGCGCCGTGCCGAACCGCCATTGCGCGAACAGGTCACAGGTCAACATGTTCCACGATCCGGATAGCCGGTACTCGTGATCAACCCGGCGCGCATGACCAAGCCGATCGCTGCTGCTGGCCGTGTACACATAGATGGGTTCGTTGGCGAACTGCGCAAGCCGTGTAGTGGCGGTCATCCAACCGAAATGGATCCCGAGTCCGAACCGATCGGAGAGCACCGACGGCAGGGCGATCGATACACCAAACGCCGTTGCCGAGGATGTGCCCGATGTAAACTGGCCGCAATCGGCCGACCCCGCGAACACCGGTATCGCGGCGGTTGCAGCGCCAAGCTGATACCCTGGTGCCACGGTGACGCGCAGCGGCGCACGAACGGAGTCCTGCGCACGCGTCACATTTGCGCCACCTGCCAACAGAAGCGCCAGGCAACACAGGGCAAGGCGTCGAAGCCCGGCCGTACCCGGCACACACATATCGCGGTTGTCTGGATGCACGGCTCCCCTTAACGCGAGATAAGAATGGGAAGCGATATGCGGTCATCACCGGCACGCATCTCGATCACATAGAACCCCGGGGCCACGCCGTCCAACGGGAATTGCAGATTACGTTCGCCCCCGTTGGAAAGCTCATCGCGAACAACACGGATCTGATTTCCGGCCGCATCGTAGAGCACGAATTCGGGTTCGCTCCCTTCCGGTGCATGGTAACGAATCACGGCCTGCCCGGCACTGCGATCGGCCGAGACCGAGCCAATCGCGCCCTTCATCGTAAGATTGATATCGCGCCCAACATCGCAGCCTTCCAGAAGGATGCTGCCGATGGAATCCACATGGAAGCGGCGGAAACCGGCAAACCCGATGGCACGCAGCGTAACGTAGTTGAGGGGACGGCCGCTTGTAAGCCCAACAAAGCGCAGCAGGAGTACCGTGTCGCCGGAGATCGGCATCGAGCCGGCGATACGCCGGATCGTGAACACGCTGTCGCCGTTGTTGGCAACGCTGATCACATCGTCGCTGCCGTTGCGGGCCACAACCGATTCCAGAATAATGCTGGATGGATCGGCGACGATCACAAGGCTGTCCCAGAAAACATCGCCACGCCCGGCAACGTCGGCAAGATGCACCGGCATTTGCACCGGGACCCCCACGGTCGCACGGCGATTGCGATCCATCCACACGCGCGCGGTGTCGGCAAAAACGCCACGGCCGGTAATCGGCACAACGTACTGCAGTGTGGAAGGATTGCTGATGAAGGAGATCCACAGTGCGGAATCGGATGTGAGACTCTGCGGGCAATATTCAACGATCACATGGACGGTGTCGTTGGGCTGCAACACCAGCGGGAAGCGTGCCGAGTCCGGCGCAAGCTGCACGATGGGGCCGGATACCGTTGAAGGTTGCTTCTGAAGAATCTGGTTAAGCCCCACGATCACCGTGGCCGGCGACGAATTGGCGATCACGAAGGAGTCGCGCTTGCAGGATCCGATCGCAACGTCGCCAAAATCCAGCGCCGAACGGCTGATACGGATCAGCGAGTCTCCGTAGGAATGCCCCTCGCCGGTGAGCGTTACGTTGCGCGACTTCGGGGCATCGCTGTCAAACCGATATGTCAGTTGCAGCTTGGTTTTGGCAATGCCCGGCGCATCGGCGCAGAACTGCATGCCGATCACCGCGAACTGCCCGGGCGGAATCGTAAGGTCGACAGGCGGAGCATCGGTAAATGAGAACCCCACAGAGATGTTTTCGATTGTAGCGCCCATCAGCACCAGCGACCGATTCCCCCGGTTCTGCACAATCACCGGCTGGGTATTGCATCCGGGCACGTTGACATCGATGTGAATCGAGTCGGGAACGGCAAGCTCACCATGCACGCCATGGCCCTTGAATGCGATGCGCGCGCTGGCAATGGGCCGGGTGTGATCTACAAGCACGAATGTGGCGAAGACGGTGCCGGTATCAATCGGGCAGAAACGGATCGGCAGATCGATGGAATCGTATGCCTCGATGCGGACCTGTTGGATAACACGGGCAACATCGAACGCATCCGGCGCGGAACCTTCGATGAACTCGGCATCAACAACAACTGCCTGGCGGCCCAGATTACCGATCCGAACGAATCGCTCGGCGCATCGCCCAACCTCGACATCGCCGTAATTCACGGTGTCCACATCGGGATCAACAGGACCGTTTACCTGCTGCGTGGAACGCACGCTGATCGCCAGACCGGAGCCAACAATCTCGATAACCGTTGGGGTCTGCGCATGCGCCGGTACCACTGCAACCGCGAACAGCAGCAGCGCACCCAGTAATGGTATGATTGACCGAACGAAATAGGGCATTGTATTGCCAGTTCAATGGCGCGGTCGTGTGCGGTGTCCGGGGCTGCATGCCCCGTCCCACCCGGCGACCGCTACCGTCCTGCTGTGCAGCAGGTATATCCTATATCCCACGCGGCTGTGGTTGCCTTCTGTACGTACAACCGCGGCAACCATGACGGCCCCGGCGACCATCGATTGAATATACCGCAGGCATATAGCTATCGACACCCACTTCGGTGAAAATGTCACGAATCTTCAAATCGGCACCGACCGTGTGACACCAAATGAAGGCGAAGTGTTATACTAACGAACGGGAAAGGTTACGATTATGAACGAACGAACATCATTTCTGGAAGCTCTGACGCCCACCAAGCGTGGGCGCCGGCAACGGCGGTCGACAAGTCCCGACTCGCCAAACAGCGATCTGCAGCTCTTCAGGCGTTTTCTTGCCGGCGACGATGCAGCGTTCATGGAGTTGTTCGACCGTCACACGCACAGGCTGTACATGTATTGCCTGAAGTTTGTTGGCGATCGCCGTGGTGCCGAGGACCTGGTTCAGGACCTGTGGGAACGGTTGATTCGCCTGCGGAACGAGCGGCGTGATTCGGCCGAGCAGCTTGAGAATCCTGTTGGCTTTCTGGTTCGCATGGCTCGTAACCTGAGCCTGAATCACATTCGTGGGCAACGGCGCTCGGCGTCGTTGGAGGACATTTCCGAATGGGAACATCCCCGCGCCCATGTACGTGAGATGTCGCATGAAGAGGAGCTGGTGGTAGCAGCCTTGGAGCACCTCCCTCCCGCCCAGCGAGACGTGCTGGTGTTGAATGCATACTCCGGGTACCGATTCGACGAGATCGCCGAAATGCTCGGCGAACAGGTTGGCGCAGTTCGTACGCGCGCATGGCGCGCCCGAATGCAGCTTGGCCGTATCATCTCGGCGTTCATAGGTCTGGATGACACCGACGAACAACAGCAACGCCCCGGCAACGGGAATGATATCTGGGAGAATGAGGAATGAATCGCGCTGAACGTGAACAGTTATTGGAACGCTATCTGAGCGGTGGGATGACCTCCGGCGATGAAAGCGATTTCTTCATACAAGTTGCATTGGATAAAGAGCTTCGCCAGGAGCTCAAGGCACAGCGCGTGATCGAAAGCGCGCTGCGCAAGGACGAGGAATCCGAATCAACCGAACACACGGCACTGCGCTCGCGCGTTGCCGCGATGCTGGCCTCCACTTCCGCGGCCCAGCCTGCCCACATGGCGGCCCCGGTACCAAGTTGGCAGGCATCCACACCTCGCCGGCGGCGTTGGGCCGTTGCGCCGATGCAGTGGTTGCTGGCCTCGGGTGTGGCACTGGCCTTCACGGTTGGCACCATGTTCCTCCTGCCCACCGGCAAGCTGAGCGCGCCGCTGATGAGCACCCCAACCGACGTTGCACCCCGCACACATCGCGGTGGTACGGCGCTGGTTGCGGCCAGAAATCAGTCCAACACACCGGCGGCGAACGCAACCGAGGATGGAGCGGCCAGCATACTCAGGAATACACAGTTGGTGTCGGGTGGTAATACGCCCGCACCGCGCGCAACAACCCCGAGGGTCGCGCATCGCGATGCAGGCACACGCGTGGCCGTGAAGTCGCGCCGTAATGCCCCGGCATCCGATGACTTGGCGCTGCAATCGCGGCGCTCGGAACCGGCTCCCGTGGTTCCGGCATCCGAACGCGAACGCCCGCTGAATGTGGGTGTCACGATTCAGATCCCGACTCGGAAGGCGCAGTAACTCCGGGCCGTTCGTTCGGCACACAGGCATCTTAAAAGCAACGTGCCCGTTGGCGTCCGCGCAAATCGCGGAATGCTGACGGGCACGCTTCGTATCGGATTGGCTGCCAGGCCCTTCGGCTGGCGCCTGTTTCCTGGCGTTGGCTTATGCCTCGGCCGCAATCAGGTCCGGGAGGCGCATATCGGCGGGTGTGTATCCCTTGCCGATGAACTGACGCCAATACTGGCGCGCCGTGGCGGCCAGATCACGATCGGTAATGGCGGGCAGCGCAAGCTCGAACAATTCCTGCCCGGTCTCGAAGTCGCAGCGCCAGAACCCATCGTGTTCGTGATTGTCGGAGGTCCTGTGCCTGGGGCGCTCCTCAAGCCGCGCCAACGCTGCGCGGCGGACGCCGGGATCGTACAACAGGGCCGTCACAACGGCAATCGGCACGCCCCACCACGGTCGCGGCAACGCATCAATCGAACGGATCTCCAGCCACCCCTTGGCGCGAACATCCGGGAACAACGTGGATAGATGCAGCGCCCAGTCATCCCAATCCGGGTAGCCGTGTTCGGCCGAACCATCCATCCAGCTACCAAATGTCATACGCTCGCTGGGCACACGCTCGATTCCGCTGGCATCGCGCACCATCATCACCGTGGCATCCAGCGCAAAACGGAGATAGTCGGCCACGGGATCCAGATCCGGACTATCAAACAGACGGCCCGTTCGCGATGGATCGGCGTGGCGCCAGATTTCGTAGCGGAAGCTGCGATAGAACCTGTCGCCGTGAACGTGGGGCGAATTGGCGAACAGGGCGTTCATCGACGGCGCGATCATATTCGCCAGGCGCCAGCGCTGCGCCACGGTTTCGCCGATCCCGAAATCCAGATTCAACTGCAACGCCGCAGTGGCGCGCATCATGCGCCGGCCAAACGGACCGATGGCGGAAAAATGGGCGTCCATCGCCAGATAGCGCGGCTTCCGCATCTGCAGTTCGATAACCCGTTCGGAACAGACGTTGTTGTACCCACGTGCCAGCCATTGCAGCCCAAGGCCTTCGCCCGCAACCGCGAGCGCATCGGCGGCGGATTCAAGATCGGCCAGCGCCGCCGACGGCGACATAAACACCGGGCCGCTATACTCCACCTGCCCTGCCGGCTCAAGCGTGATGTTCCCACCGGACGTCCTGGCAATTACGGGGGACACGGTGCCGCCCATCGCCTCCCACCCCGGCTGCCCAACCAGATTCTCGAACAGTCGCGTAATGCTGGCCCCGCTGGCGGCGTCAAGCGGCACCTGCCGCGGCTCGCGGAATGGCATGGGCTGCAGCGGGATAAGCTCCAGCTCAACACCAACACGATCGCGCTGGGGCGCCGACGTGCCGAACAGCTCGGACTGTATCATCCGGTGCAATGCGGCTCGGGTAAGGATTGGGCGGATTGCAGGCACGGGATATGGATCTCCAGTGTGGTACGCCAGTGCTACGAACGAACGGTTGCCAGGCACAGCGCGAACAAATCCTCCGGATCGGCGCGCATCTCCACAAGATCCAGCCCGGCCTCGGCCATCATTGCCAAAACGCTGGCCCGGTTGAACTTCCGGCTGATCTCGGTAAGGATGGTTTCGCCGCGTTCGAACACGGCGGTGATGTCCAGCGACTCGATTGCTATCTCCTGCCGACGAAGGCTGGCCAGGTGCATCTCGATCTGGGCCTCGACAGGATTGTAGAAGGCGTAGTGCTCGAAGTTGGCAAGCTCGAATCCGGCCGACAGCTCGCGGTTGAGCACCGAGAGAACGTTGAGATTAAAATCGGCCGTGATGCCCGCGGCATCGTTATACGCCGCATTAAGCCGCGAAGGCTCCTTCACCAGATCCACGCCCAGCAGGAACAGATCGCCCGGTTGCATCATCGAGGCAACGTTAGCAAGGAATGCCACGGCCTCGTGATGCCGGAAGTTGCCGATCGTGCCCCCCAGGAAGATGATCAGCGCGGGCCCCTCGTGTTCGGGGACAACAACACGCTGGTTGAAGTCCGCGATAACCGCATCCACACGCATGCCCGGATACTCGCGCGACAGCTCCTCGGCCGAGCGCAGCAGGATTTCGCGGCTGATGTCGATCGGCACGTAGGCGCGCAGGCTGCCGGCCTGCTGCATGGCGGTAAGCAGCTCGCGTGTCTTGCTGGAGCTTCCGGAACCGAACTCGATCAGCGTTGCCGGCGCGAATCGGCGGGCAAGCTCGGGCGCGTACTCCTGCAGGATGGCGCGCTCGGTGCGAGTTTGATAATACTCGGGAACCTCGCAGATGGCCTCGAACAGCAACGATCCCCGTTCATCGTAGAAATACTTCGGCGGCAGTTCCTTCTGCGTTTTGGCGAACCCGGCGCGCACGTCCGAAGCCAGAGCGCCGCTGTACTCAAGCGCCCGGGCCTGTTCGATAACGCGTATCCCGGGCGACATCGTCTCAATGTTACTCACTCTGTGTACCTCTTCGGTTGATCGATGTTTCCGAACACAACGAAACGGCCGGCAGCCTCTGCGTGGCCCCAAATGCCTCGCCGGACCACAGGCGCTTATATATCAAGGGCGCAACGGAAGCCACTGAAAATCTGGCGCCGTATCGGGAAGTCCCAATTGCGGAAGGTGTTCCGAATGGCGCCCGGCCGCGTGGCCCAGCTTCCACCGCGCAGCACCTTGTGCTTGGGGCCGAAGAACACCTTCGAGTACTCGTCGTACGGGAATGCCTCGAATCCGGGATACGGCTCGAAGCTGGAGTTCACCCACTCCCAGACATCGCCCACCATCTGATGGCAGCCAACCGGGCTCACACCGGCCGGATAGGCACCGATCTCGGCTGCCATGAACGCCATCTGATCCAGGTTTGCGTACTGCTCGTTGTATTCCTGATTGCCCCAGGGATATTTCCGTTGCCCGCCGGTGGCTGGCTCCCACGAGGCAGCCTTCTCCCATTCGGCCTCGGTTGGCAAACGTTTGCCGACAAATCGACTGTAGGCCTGTGCCTCGTACCAGCATACATGCACCACCGGACGCCGCAGGTTCAGCGGCTCCTCCACATCCATCGAACGTGTGCTCCACTCCCCCGCAGCGCCGCGCTGCCAGTGCTTGGGCGCGACGATCTGGTGTTCCTGGATGAAGTCCCAACCGGCCTCGTCCCAGAGCTCACGGCGCTGATAGCCACCGGATTCCACGAAGACCAGGTATTCCCCGTTCGATACCGGCGCAACATCGATGGCGTACGCGGGCAGATGTACCTCGTGCCGACCGCGTTCGTTGTCGTACGCCTCGGCCCGGTCCTCCGTTCCCATCCAGAACGGGCCGGCGGGCACCTCCACCATGCCACCAACGCCGGGGTCTCCGGCCGGCAGCACACGCCGGGCACCAGGGCTGTACGGCGCGCCTTTCTTCAGTTGAAACGTGGCCAGCATTGTCTCGTTGTGCTGATACTCGTGCTGCAACAGCATGTTGTACACATATCCATCGCGCAGCAGCATGTTCGCTCCCGCAAGGTCGGCGGTATCCAGACCTTCCAGCAGCGCACGCCGCACCTCGGCCAGATAGGCCATGATCCCCTCGTAGTGAGGCAACGGCAGCTTGTCGCGCGTTGCCCGGGGATTCTTCATGGCATCGTACATGTCGTCATACTCCGGCCGCAACGCCCCACCAAACGTCCGCACGCCCCATAACTCCTCGAAGTTTCCGATGTGGCCCACATCCCAGATGATCGGGCTCATCAGTGGATCGTGTTGTACAAACAACTCCTCCAGTGGCAGGGGCGCGATCAGGTCAAACGTGCGCTGGCGTTCGTCGGCCAGCAGCATGCGAATGCGGTTGCGAACGCCAATGGAAGTTGCTCCGTGAGCGTCAAGTTCAGTCGTGGAGATATTCATGAAGTCTCGGGGGCTGTATACGCCGGCACTAATGGCGGATTGCGATTTCCCGATGGAGAGAAGATTCGCGAAGCGAGCTATGATGGGAGGGACGAGAAACTGACATGAGAAAGATACAACTGTTTCTCTGGAATCAGAACAAAGGATTAGCCCTTGTGGCTGAATTTGTAGCAGCCAGGTAGAAATGTCCGGTTCAGCACCAGATAGAAATGTCCGTAGGA
>CBHYLN010000090.1:0-20643 GCA_966128725.1 uncultured bacterium
CGCCAGGGCGGCCACGCAGGGCGGCCCCAACCGGCCACGACGCCAGGGCGGCCACCCAGGGCCGCCCCAACCGGCCACGACGCCAGGGCGGCCACCCAGGGCCGCCCCAACCGGCCACGACGCCAGGGCGGCCACGCAGGGCGGCCCCAACAGGCCACGACGCCAGGGCGGCCACCCAGGGCCGCCCCAATCTACCGATACCCCTCGGCCTGCATCTCGAATAGCTCCGCGTACAGCCCGTGCGCTGCAACCAGTTCGGCGTGCGACCCGATCTCCACAACCGTGCCATCCTTCAGCACGATGATCCGGTCGGCCATGCGAACCGTGGAGAAGCGGTGCGAAATGATAACCGCCGTGCGCCCGTCCACCAGTTCCGAGAATCGGTTGAACACCTCGTATTCCGCGCGGGCATCCAGCGCGGCGGTCGGCTCGTCAAGGATCAGCACCTGTGCCTCGCGCATGTAGGCGCGGGCAAGCGCAACCTTCTGCCATTCGCCGCCGGAAAGCTCCACGCCGCCCTCGAATCGGCGTCCCAGCATCTGCTGATAACCGCCCAGCCGTGGCAGCAGGGAGGCCGCCAGCGATTTCTCGGCCGCCGCCACAATTGCCTCGGGCACGTCCGGTTCCTCGGCCACGGCGCCCGTATCGGGCCTGTTGGCGCCGTGTTCGACCGCCTGCGCCAGATACTCCCGCACCCCCTCGATACCGCCCACGCCGATATTCTCATCCAGCCGCAGATCGTAGCGCACGAAGTCCTGAAAGATCACGCTGATCATCCTTCGAAGCGCGGCCAGATCGTACTCCCGCAGGTCCACACCGTCCAGCAGGATGCGCCCTTCGGTGGGGTCGTACAGGCGTGCCAGCAGCTTCGTGATCGTTGTCTTGCCCGCGCCGTTCTCGCCAACCAGCGCGATGCGTTCGCCGGGGCGCAGTTGGAAGCTCACGTTGCGCACCGCCCAGCGCTGGCTGCCCGGATACTGGAACCCCACGTTCTCGAACGTGAACCCCTGCGCAACAATGGCCGGTGTGGGCCGTGCGCCTTCCACCGATGTGATCGTGGGCCGCATTGCGAAGAACTCGAACAGATCCTTCAGATACAGGCTTTGCTGGTACACATCGCCTGCCCCGCCCAGCAGACTCTCGATCAAATCGTGGCTGCGCTTGAACGATGCCGACAGGAACGTCAGCACGCCGATCGAAATACCGCCGCCCACCGCCTGCACAATCGTCATCACGTATGCGCCGTAGTAACCGAACGTGGCCAACGCCGCCAGCCCGCTGCCAACGATCCCCCGGCGCAGCGCCAGTTTGCGATTCTCGTCGTAGAACCGGTCCGAAAGCTTGCGGTAGCGCTCCACCAGCCACGGCGACAGGCCGAACATCTGCACTTCCTTCGCCGTTGCATTGCTGGCGCCCACGTACCGTATATAGTCCAACTGCCGGCGCTCCGGTGTCCAGCGGTGCAGCAGCGAGTATTGCAGCGAGGCGAAATGTGTTTCGCCCAGGAAGCTGGGCACCGCCGACAATGCCAGCAGCAGCAGCAGCCACGCGTTGTACGCGGCCAGCGCAACACCCAGCGACGCCAGCGTAAGCGCGCTCTGGGTCATCCCAAGCAGCGTGGCCAGCAGGCTGATACGCCCAACCGTCTGCCGGCGCGCGCGTTCAAGCTGATCGTAGAACTCGGGGTCCTCGAAGTGATACAGATCCAGCGTGGCGGCATGTTCCATCAGGCGCACGCTGGTGTGGTTGCTGAACAGATCGCCCAGCAGGCTCTCCACCAGCGCCGATGCCCGGCCCAGCAGATCGCCGGCCAGCACGATGCCGATCTCGACTGCCACCAGCTTCCACAGATGCGAAAGGTCCGCGCCGGCATGGCGTTGCAACGCGATGATTTCATCGATGATCAGCTTGGCTACCCACAGCGTGGCCAGCGGCACGGTTGACCGTACCAGGCGCAGCGCGATCATCGTAACGGTGAACGGCCGATGTGTTTCCCACACCAGTTTCAGCAGCGGGGGCACGTAGCGCAGCGCGCGCAGCTTCTGGCGAAACGTCGGCTTCTCCTCGGTCGTCGATGCCGTTGCCCTGCCGGCCGAACCCCTTGATGAGCGCCCGCCGTGTAAACCGTTGTGTTGAAGCATGTGTATTGGTTGTATTGCGAATGTGTACCTTCATCGGGGCCATTACAGCGCCCGTTCCACGCCTGCCCGGGCACGGATACAGCCGGCTTCCGCAGCCGGTTCCGGCAGCCGGCCCGCGAACTCCCAACTGCCAGCCGCATGAACGCATCGCGACATATCGATCTCATTGAAACGCCGCGGCCGGCCGAGCGTGCCCGGTTGGAACGGATGGTTGCGCATGCGGCAACGCCGGCCGAACGTGCAGCGGCGTTGTACGAACTGGGGCGGTATCTGTACGGCGAGGATCTGCAAAGCCTTGGCGGCATGCTCGATGAGATGGAAGACGCCGCCGAACAGCTCCATGACGAAGCACTGCTTGCGCGCGTGTGCTGGCTGCGCGGCGTATACCTGCGCGACACTTCCACGGGCGATTTCGGCATGGCCGCGTTCGAGCGTTCGTACCAGATTGCCAGCACGCTGGGCGACGATGATGCGGCGGCCAACGCGCTGCTGCACCTCTCGCGTATTCACGACCGGCACGGTGATTATCGTGCCGCGATCGCCGTGCTGGAATCCTGCCTGCCAACCGCCGACCGGCTTTCGCTGGATCAGCAGACGCAACTGTTCGCGCGGCTGGGCATCAACCATCTGCAGACGGGGGATCTGGCCGAGGCGCATGCCTTTGCGCTGCGCGCGATGGAGGCCGCCGAAGGGAGCGGCAGCGAACACGACCGGCTTACCGCGTACGCGTTTGCCGGAGGACTGTATCACCGTCTTGGCATGAACGCACGGGCACGCGAGTTGATGCTGCGCACGCTTGCCTTTACCGACAGCGTTACCGGCGGCATGACACAGTACAACAATCTGGGGGCAATCGAGGCGGGCGACGGCAACTACCGTGCGGCCGTGCGATACTTCAACCAGGCGGTAAAGCTGGCGCGCCAGCGCAAGGCGCCGCACACCGTGGCGCAGGCGCTTGCCAATCGCGCGGCAGCGCAAACCATGCTGGGGAATCTTGCCAGCGCCACCCGCGACGCCGCCAGCGCGCTGGGCACCGCGAGGGCGATCGGCGACCGGGCGTTGGAGGCGATGGCGCAGGGAACGCTTGGCCGGGCGCAGGCCGCGGGCGGAAAACATGCCGAGGCGATCGCCAATCTGGAGCAGTCGCTTGCAACGTTCACGGCAATCGGCCGCCGCGCCAGCCAGTGCCTGGCGCACAAGTACCTGGCCGATATCTATGCCACCACGGGGCGCGCCCAGAAAGCGTTGCGGCACCTTCGGCGGCATGTTGCGTTGCACGAGGAGATCTACAACCCCGGCAAGCTGGAGGCCATGGCCGACGTGTTGTTTGCCCTGGAGCAGAAGCGCGCCCAGCAGGAGCGCGAGATCCTTCGGCTGCGGGCGGCCGAACTGGAGCGCGCCATGGAGGCCAACAACACGCGACTTGCGGCGCTTGCGTTGGAACTGGTGCGCAAGCGCGAGCTTCTGGATGCGATCGATACGCGCCTGCGCACGGTGGCAGCGGTGGCGGGGCCGGGCACGCAGCCGCTGCTGGAGAATCTTCTGCGCGAGATACGAAGCAATCAGGGGACCGACGAGGAGTGGGCGGCGTTCGAGGAACAGTTCTCGCGTGTTCATGGTCCGTTCCTGGCGCGGCTGGAGCGGCAATTCCCAACGCTTACCGGCACCGAGCTGAGGATCTGCGCGTTGATGCGCGTGAATCTGGATACCAAGGAGATCGCCCGGCTGCTTTCCACGTCGGTGCGCACCGTGCAGAATCATCGCTATAACATCCGGCGGAAGCTGGCTATCCCGGAACGCGAGAGCCTGGGCCATGCGCTGGCGGGCCTGGGATAACATCCCGCGGTGGGCGTGCCGCAGCGGGCGCGCCGCGCCGCGCGTTCCCGCCCGGCAATGCATTGGTGCGCGGCATATCGCATCCGGATGCGTTGCACAACGTGCATGCCGTCTCTGAGAATTATTTGAGTAGCCGCGCCAAACGCCCTGCGTGCTAGATTGCCCGTGCAATTGTGGCCGCCAGGGCCGATTGCACCGAACGAACCAGAACATGCCATGAACCGCAGAACGTTTCTTCGGAAGGTCCAGCCGATTCTGCACGGCGCTGCCCAGCCCGCCAACACATCGCACACCGAGGCGCCCTGCGCGCTGTTTGCCGAGCCCCCAAGCCTGGAGCCCTATGCCGGCCCGTGGGACCGTGCCGCCGTGCTGCACCTGCTGCGCCGCACCGTTGGCGCGCCCACGTATGCCGAGCTGCAGGAGGCGCAGGCGATGACAATGGAGGCGTTGGTGACGCGCCTTACAACCGACGCATCGCCGCTGCCCGGCCCACCGCGATATGTGGGGCTGTGGATGGATTCGCCGCTGATCGCGATGGACTCGTCGCAGGTATACATCTTCAACGGCTTCTTCGACGAGCTTCGGCGCTGGTGGTACGCGCAGATGATCAACGGCGGGTTGTCGATGCGCGAGCGCATGACCTTTTTCTGGCACAATCACTTCCCGACAATCTGGAAGCTGGTACACGACGCGCGCCTGCTGTACGTGCAGAACCAACTGTTCCGCCGCCATGCGCTGGGCAACTTCAAGGACCTGGTGCGCCAGGTGACGATCGACAAGGCCATGTTGATCTACCTGAACGGGAAGAACAACAAGGCGCAGTGGGTGAACGAGAACTACGCGCGCGAGCTTCAGGAGCTGTTCACGATCGGCATTGCCGACAACAGCGGCGCGGCCAACTATACGCAGGCCGATGTGGTGCAGGCCGCCCGCGCGCTTACCGGCTGGGACTGGAACGGCTACGGCATCGCGTTCGACGTTGCCGGCAACTGGCTCAGCGGCCACGACTCGAGCAACAAGACGGTGTACGGCCGCTCCATTGCCGGCAATACCGAGGCCCTGCCGGAGCTGAACGCGCTGCTGGACATCATCTTCGAGCGCGAGGAAACCGCGCGCTACGTGATCCGCAAGCTCTATCGATTCCTGCTGTATACCGACGTAACGCTCACGCCGGTGCAGCCGATTGCGCCGGAGGTGGAGGAGAACATCATCAAGCCGCTGGCGGCCGAGTTCCGCGCCGGCGGATGGGACATCGCCGTGGTGCTGCGGCGGCTGCTGCAAAGCCGGCACTTCTACGATCGTGGCCTGATGGGGGCGATGATCAAAAGCCCGGCTGACCTGTTCGTGAGCACGATACGCGCCACTGCGACGGCCAAGGTTGGCGCCGGCGATTCGGAGTTCGCGATGGAGTACGCGCAGCAGAAGGCGGAGAAGCTGGGCCTGTCGTTCTTCGATCCGCCCGGCGTGCAGGGCTGGCAGTTCTATCGTTCGTCGATCAGCACCAGCACGTTGCCGGCGCGCCGGCGCAATACCGACGAGTTGATCGAGGGGCTTACCATCCGTATCGACGAGGTGCGCGGCGCAATCCTGGGCGTGCTGGACACCGCGCCGCAGCAGCGCACGGGCTCGTGGAAGATGAATGTGATGGCCTACGCCAAACAGTTCGCAACGTTCAACGATCCCGAGCTGCTCGTGCGCGACATCGCCGAACATCTGCTGGCCTATCCGGCCGATGCGGCGCTGCTGGCGGCGCTGAAGGCCGAGCTTGTGGGGCCGGCCGACTACGAATGGAGCGATGCGCCTGCTGCGATACAGGAGTCGCGCCTGCGGGCGATGCTGCGGCGGCTGATGCGCAGCTCGAACTATCAGCTTACGTGACGCGCTTACGTGATGTGTTGAACGGCCGATAGCCTGAAGGGGCAGTTCAACGGGCTGGTTCGGCCGCGCCGGGCATCGATATCGATGTTCCGATGAAGATGAAAAAGCAACAAGGTCCAACGAATTCAGAAGCCGGAGTATCCATGCGACGCCGAGAATTCATCAAGCAGGGCAGCGCGATCCTTGCGGTCCCCGTGATTATCAACGGCCTTCCCGTGCGCGCGATGGCGCGTTCGGCCGCGTGGCAATACGCCGCGGCGATGGGAAACACCGATCGCGTGCTGGTGGTGATCCAGTTGGAGGGCGGCAACGACAGCCTGAACACCTTCATCCCGGTTGACGACGCCGGGTATTATAACGCGCGGCCGGTGGTGGCCATCCCCAAGCAGGATGCCCTGCCGCTGGACGGCATGCCGTTGCTGCGCTGCCACCCGGCAATCGGCGGCCTGCAGCGCTTGTTCAACGAAGGCACGCTGGCGCTGGTTGGCAACATCGGGTATCCGTTCTCCACGATGTCGCACTTCGCCGGCACGGAGATCTGGAACACCGGGTCGGGATCGCAGCAATCGGAATACTTGCGGACCGGCTGGCTGGGTCGGTTGCTGAGCGCGCAGTACCCGGAGTATCCGGATACTATCCCGGCCGATCCGCCGGCAATCGAAATCAGCGGAGCCACGTCGTCGGCGTTCACCATCGTGGGCTCGTCGATCAGCATGTCGCTTACCGACCCGGCGGAGTTCTACGAACTGGTCAACGGCGGGCCGCGAGTGGATACCGGCACCGGCGCCGATACGCCTGCAAGCCGCGAGAAGAGTTTTATCGACGGGGTCGATCAGCAATCGCGGGCGTACGCCGAAACCATCAAGCGCGCAGCCGGCAAGGCCGCGAACATCGCGGAGTATCCGGCGGGCAACAAGCTGGCCGCCTCGCTGGCGATCATTGCACGGCTTGTTGCCGGCGGCCTGGGCACACGGGTGTACAAGGTGTCGCTGGGGAACTTCGATACGCATTTCAACCAGCAGGCCGGGCATGCGGCGTTGTTGAAGATGTTGTCGGAGGCAGTGGCCGCGTTCCAACAGGATCTGGGCGCGCTTGGCGTGGCCGATCGTGTTGTGGGGATGACGTACTCCGAGTTCGGGCGGCGGGTTGCAAGCGGCGGCGACGGCACCGATCACGGCGCCGCATCGGCGCACATGGTGTTCGGCGCGATGGTGGATGGCGGGCGGCTGTTCGGCGGCATGCCCAACCTGGCCGAGCTCGACGCCTCGGGCAATCTGAAGCACACCATCGATTTCCATTGCTACTACGCCTCGGTGGTGGCGCCGCTGTTCGGGCTGAGCCCTGCCGCGGTGGATGCCATCCTGCCGATTGGCGCATGCGAGCCGGCAGGCTACGTGCCGCTGTACCGTGCGGCATCGGCGCCGCGCGAGCATGCCATGGCGGGATATGCAATCCAGGCATTCCCCAGCGTAACCGCCGGCCGCACGTCCGTTACGATTACCGCGCCGCGCCACACCGACGCCCGCCTCAGGATTATCGACGCCGCAGGTCGCGAGGCCGCGGTTGCGTTCCCGGTACGGTGCGAACCGGGCACAACGGCCGTTCCGGTGGATCTCACGATGCTGCCGCAGGGCGAGTATCTGCTGGTACTGGAGAGCGGTCAGGGGCGCGTGAGCACCCGGGCCGTGGTTGCCCGCTGACACTTCCGGTTGTGCCGGTTCCCGCGGCCTTCACTCGCCCCGGGCCTCGCCGTAGCCGCGCGGATCGCTGCGGCCGTACACCGTGCGCCGGCCGCTGGAATCGTACTCGATGCGGATCGCGTCCACACGGCCCGAAGGCTCGGTGCGCTCCAGCAGGGTGTGCCCGCGTTGGCGAAGTGAATCGCGTGCAGGCCCGGTGAACGCCCCGCGCTCGCCGAACAGTGTGTCCGGGCGCCACTGATGGTGCATGCGCGGCGCGGCCACGGCGGCCGAAAGCGTCATCCCGTAGTCGCGCTGGTTGTGGATCATCTGCAGCACCGTGGTGATGATCGTCGATCCGCCCGGTGTGCCCACAACCAGCCACGGCCGGCCGTCGCGCACCACGATCGTGGGCGTCATCGAGCTCAACATGCGCTTGCCCGGCTCGATTGCGTTGGCCGCGCTGCCCACCAACCCGTACATATTGGGCGCTCCCGGCCTGGCGGCGAAATCGTCCATCTCGTTGTTCAGGAAAAACCCTGCTCCATCCACCATCAGCTTGCTCCCGAACGACGCGTTCAGCGTTACCGTTGCGCTTACGCAATTACCCTGGCGGTCCACCACCGAATAATGCGTGGTCTGCGGGCTCTCGGCATTATAACGCGCGGGGTCACCGTGCCCGATTGCGCCGCTGGGCGTTGCGGTGTCGGCGATGGTGGCGGCGCGCTCGCGCGCGTAGCGCTTGCTGGCAAGCCCGGCCGTGGGCACGGGGTAGTAGTCCGGATCGCCCAGGTATTCGGCGCGATCGGCGTACGCGCGGCGCATCACCTCGGCCAGCAGATGGGCATGCAGCGCCGAGCCCTGCTCGATGGTCTCGAAGTTGAACTGCTCCATCATGTTCAACATCTGGGCCAGCAGCACACCCCCGCTTGAAGGCGGCGGCATGGTGATGATCGTGTCGCCACGGTAGGTGCCGATAATCGGCGCGCGCTCGGTTGCGCGATACGCCTTCAGGTCGGCCTCGGTGATCAACCCGCCCGAGCGCCTCATCTGCCCGGCGATCAGCTCGGCGGTGCGGCCCTCGTAAAATCCCGCCTCACCGTTGTCGGCGATGCGCTGCAGCGTGATTGCCAGCTCCGGTTGCCGCCACAGCGTGCCCGCGGGAAGCGGCGTGCCGCCGGGGGCCACAATCCGCATCGTTGTGGGGAACTCCGCGAAGTCCTTCAGCTTGGCGGCGAAATCGGCTGCCAGCCCGGGCTGCACAACAAAACCCTGCCCGGCGAGCTCGATAGCCGGGGCCATCACCTCCTGCCGCCGGCGTGTACCATAGGCCTTCAGCGCGGCAAGCAGACCGGCCGGCGAACCGGGCACACCGGCCGCCAGCGCGCCCAGTTGCGATCGTCGCGGCACGAACTCGCCGGCGGAATCCAGATACATCGTGCGTGTTGCCGCCGCCGGCGCTCGCTCGCGGAAATCGATTGTGGTGGTGCGCCCATCGGCCATGCGGATCACCATGAACCCGCCGCCGCCAAGGTTGCCGGCCTGCGGCAGTGTTACCGCCAGCGCGAACCCCACGGCCACCGCCGCGTCCACCGCGTTGCCGCCCTGACGCAGG
This sequence comes from uncultured bacterium, assembly GCA_966128725.1. Lineage (GTDB taxonomy): Bacteria > Bacteroidota > Ignavibacteria > OLB7 > OLB7 > JAFDZV01. The sequence continues at coordinate 9,150 of CBHYLN010000090.1, forward strand.
ATCGCCAGCCCGACCTCGGTTGCCTGCGGCGTTGCTGATGATACCATGCCGAATGGCGAACGTGCAGCCAGCGTATCGGCCGCCTGTATCGCGGCGAAGTCCGGGCGGGCCACCGGATGTTGCGAACAGGCCGCTACCGTCGCCAACGCAGTCGCCAGCAGCCCGCAGACGCAAGCGCGCCACCAGAAAAAGGAGATGTTTCGCATGGGCGAATATAGCTCGTGCGTCGGCATTGGTTCTCCGGCCGGGCGGGCGTTGCACGGCGTAGGTGTGTCGCGGGCGAAATTGTAGATTCGCCGATCGAGCAATCCGACACAACCCATAGGCGAACGATGTCCTTGTTTTCACGCTGTACAACGCTCACCCTTTTTCTGTTACTGGCCGCGAACATTTTCAGCCTGTTTGCACAGGAGCCGGCGCCACCACCGGCCGATACATCGGGGTGGAAGCTGGGGGGGGACTTCGGCGTGAACTTCTCGCAGATAGCGCTCTCCAACTGGTCCGGCGGCGGCAAAAACGCCGTCAACATCGCCGGTATCCTTTCGCTGTTCGCCAACGATGTGGATTCGATAAGCTCCTGGACCAACAGCCTTGAAACCGGGTACGGCTTCATGAAGCTGGCGAAGGAGGATATGCGCAAAAGCGATGACAGGCTTACGCTTGTTTCCTCGTACGGCTACAACGCCTCCAGCAAGTTCCTGTACAGCGCGCTGCTGGATTTCCGCACGCAGCTTACCGACGGGCTGGACTACACGCAGTACGATTCGGCCACGGGCAGTTATCCCGTGCAGTCGCGTTTCCTGGCGCCCGGGCGGTTGAAGGTGGGCGTGGGTATGACATATCGGCCGGCGAAATCGCTGGAGATATTGCTGGCGCCGCTTTCCAACCAGTTGACGCTGGTGCTGGACGATTCCCTTTCGGCGATCGGGGCGTTTGGCGTGGAGCCCGGCAAGAAGGCCAAAAGCGAGCTGGGCTCGTTGCTCAACGTGTTGTACCAGGATGATGTGATGGAGAACGTGGCGCTGAAAACCCGGCTGAGCCTGTTTGCCCCGTACGACCGTTTCACCACGGTTGTGGTAACGTGGGAATCGTTGCTGAACCTTACGGTGAATGACTTCCTGAACGCGAGCGTATCGGTTGATGTGGTGTACGACGACGCCGTGAAGATCAACCGCGACGACGGAACAACCGGCCCATCGACCCAGGTGCGCGAAGTGCTTGCGCTGGGCCTGGGGTACAAGTTCTAGGCCGGTGATGAGCATTGCGGCCGGGCCGATGCACGGCCCCGCGTACCGGGTGCGGTACAATCGAACGTGACTGAACGGAACAATGGAGGAACACATGGATGCGCAGCACAACCAGTCGATGCCCATCGTGGAACATTTCGCCGCGCCGGTTGAGCGCGTCTTTGGCGCATGGCACAACGCGCCCGATTTGGAACGTTGGGCCTGGGGCAGCCTTGGCAACGATGCCCGTGCCGATTCGGACTTTCGCGTTGGCGGCGCCTACGCGGTATCGACCCTCGGCAATGACGGCAACCGCTGGAGCTTTGCCGGCACCTTCACGACCATCGAACCCAACCGCCGCATCGAGCAGACGCTGGTGTGGGATGCGCCGATGGGGTATCCGCCGGAAGTGGAATACATAACCACGGAGTTCGCCGCCGACGCCGACGGCACAACCGTCACGTTCGACCATCGCGGCAATCTCAGCGAAGCCTCGCTGGCCGAACACGCCCGTGGATGGCGCAACGCCTTCGCCACGTTGCGGAAACATCTGGAGGGTGAGACGGCGGATGGGGCAATCGCACAATGATGTTGCCAGGTTGCGCGGCGAACGGCTCGGCATAACGTGTGGTCGACACCGGCGCCTTGCGTCCTTCCACGAAAGTCGAAAATTCGATGATCGAAACCCATGGTCTTACCCATTTCGCGCTGGCGGTACGTGATCCCGAGCGTTCGCTTCGATTCTATGAGCAGGCGTTCGGTGTTCATGAGTACTTCCGCGACGAAACCCAGATTCAGGCTCTTGGGCCTGGCCCGCACGACGTGTTGGCGTTTGTGCGTGATGAAGTTCGCGCAGGGGCATGTGGTGGCGTTCTGCACCTCGGCTTTCGGCTTAAGCGGCCGGAGGACATCGATCGTGCGGTTGCCGAGTTGGAGGCTGCAGGAGGAACGCTCCTGAGTCGTGGTGAGTTTGCGCCGGGTTATCCGTTTGCCTATCTCGCCGATCCGGACGGATACGAGATCGAGATCTGGTTTGAATAATATCCCATCTGAAACTGGAGGCTACGTACCACTATGTTGAATACCGCCGAGCTGATGTGTTTCGCGGCCACGGCCAACCCCGATGCCGCGCGTGCGTTCTACCGCGACACGCTTGGTCTTGAGCTTGTTGAGGAAAGCCCGTTTGCGCTGGTGTTCAACGCCAACGGCATCATGTTGCGCGTGCAGAACGTGCCGGAACTGGTTCCGGCGCAGTACACCATGATCGGGTGGAAGGTGGCGGATATCCGCGCGGAGCTTGCCGAACTGGCCGCGCGCGGTGTAGTGGCGCTCCGGTACCCGTGGATGCAGCAGGACGAACTTGGCATATGGCATACAGGGTCCGGCGCGATGGTTGCCTGGTTTCACGATCCCGACGGCAACACGCTTTCGCTGACACAGTGGTAGGCGGCGCGGTGCATCCGCTCCCACGCCGGCGCTGCCGTTCGGCTACACCACGCTGATTCGCCTGGCGCGCTGCTGAAGGTTCAGGCCCTCGTTGTCGCCCCAGGCCGTTTCGTAGTTCTGCGCAAACCCAAGCGAGCCGAACTCGTGCGCCGCGCCGGCGATGGTCTGCTCGTCCAGCTCGTCGAAATCCTCCAGGCTCTGCGAGAACCGTGGGTGTTCGTCGTATTTGTTCGGGTTCACCACGCTGAACACCTGCGGGATATCCAGCGGAATCTCCCCGCCGTTCGGATAGGCGTCCTGTTCCCGCACCAGCACCGCGCCGTTGCGGAACGCCGCATTGCGCGTAATCACAAATCGCCCCTCGTCCGCAACACAGAACGTGGCCGTGGTCGCGATCGTTGAGCACTTCAGCAGGAACTCGCACACCAGATAGGCGTTGAACTCGTTGTCGGCCACGTGGGAAACGCCGCTGGCCAGCGCGTTATCGCGCACGCCGCCCCATCGCACCGTGAACAGCCCCTCGTACTCCATCGCACGCACGGCGGCCAACTCGTCGCCGCCAAGCTCGATCTTCTTGGCCAGCAATCGCTTGCGGAAGTGGTACTTCGCCTGGTGGTACGGCATCTCGGGGATGCGATCGTAGTTGGGGAACAGGATGTAGCGCTTCATGCCGATGCGGTCGCAGCTCCAGATGAACTCCGAGTTGTACCAGTGCTGAAGCCTGGCGATCTGTGCCCACTCGTCGTTGGCGATCGCGTTGTCCGGTTCGTTCTCGATGTAGTAGCGTAATGCGCGTGGCACGGTAGTTCCGATTCAGGTCTCGTGCAGGATTGCCCGGCGCCCGTTGCGGCGCCGGCGGCTGGCGCACCCGTGCCAACCGGTATCGTGGGTCAACCTACTGATTGCGCACGAAGTTTCGTACATACTTTCCGATCATATCGAACTCCAGATTCACCAGGTCGCCCAGCGCAAGCCGGCCGAACGTGGTCATCTCGAACGTGTGCGGGATGATCGATACCATGCAGGTGTTGGCGGCAACGTCCGCGGCGGTGAGCGATACGCCGTTGATCGCTATGGAGCCCACCGGTATCACCAGCGGCGCGAACTCCTCCGGGTAGCGCACCCGGAACAGCCAGGAGCTTTCCAGGGTCGAAGCCTCGATCACCGTGCCCACGCAATCCACATGCCCCATCACGTAATGCCCGCCCAGCCGGTCGCCGGCGCGCAAGGCCCGTTCCAGATTCACCTGCCGGCCCGCCGTGAAATCGCCGAACGTTGTCTTCTTCAGCGTCTCCTCAACGGCAACCACCGTGAACCAGTCCGCGCCGTGCTCCACCACCGTCTGGCAGCAGCCGTCGATGGCCACCGAGTCATCGATGCCAAGATCGCGCGTAACCGTTGTGGCCTGCACGCGCAGCCTGCGCGCTCCGCCGGTTTCGGTAACCTCGGCGATCGTGCCAATTTCCTCTACGAGCCCGGTAAACATGCGATTGATGGTTTCGTGCGGATGATTCGGGTGCTTCGGCGCACAACAGCGCGCGGCTACGGCTGCCGACCGCTATTGCGAAGCCGTGCCGTGGGAGAGAGAGAGAGCGTGTGTGCAGGGGGGCCTGAGGAGCGTGCCAAACGTGGACGCCGGCATCTCAACAATCGCTGGGTTGCCGGCTACGCTACGAAGCGTTCCGCAGCAACGCCATTTCCTCCTCGATCGCATCGCGCAGGGCCGGCTTCACGAACACCTGGTCCAGACCGGCGTCGTGCAACGAACGAGCCATCACGTGGATACGGCGACCGAAATGGTGGCGACGGTTGATCAGCAGCAATCGCTTGCTGTGCACAGTGCATATGCCTCCCTCGAAATCCCCCATCTCGATGCGGACCATCAGGCCCATCTGTTCTGCGAGGAGCTTCAGCTCGTCGTAGATCTGCTGTTGAGTCATGGGTGCGAAGATACAACAAAGCGGGGCCCGAACGCCACAGGCAACTTGAGGCCCCGCAAGGATTTTATACGGTACGATGTGCCTGCCGGTCGGTTGAACTGCCTGCCGGCATCACGGCGTTCACCAACCGTTGGCTACTGCCGGGTAACCACGCCGATGCACATGCCGTCGCCCACGGGCACCATGCAGGATTGCAGGCCGGGATGCTGGGCCATCGCGCGGTTGAACGCCTGCATGCCGCGCACGTCGGGGTCGGCCGTGCTGGCGTCGGCGATGTTGCCCCAGGCCAGCGCGTTGTCGCCGGCGATCAGCCCGCCCACCCGCATCATCGGATGGATCAGCTCCAGATAGCGCACGTAGCCGGGCTTGTCGGCATCGATGAACGCGAAGTCGTACGGCCCGGTACCGGCCAGCTCGCGCTCCAGCACATCGGCCCCGGCGCCCACCATCACCCGGATCACATCGCCAAGGCCGGCCTTCGCCGCCTGCTCGCGCGCAAACTCCGCTCGCAGCGGGTCGCGCTCGATCGTCACCAGCTCGCCATCGGGCGGCAGGGCTCGCGCCATGATGATGGCGCTGTAGCCGCCAAGCGTGCCAACCTCCACCACGCGGCGTGCGCCCATGCCGCGCAGCATCACCTGCATGTAGGCCCCCTGCTCCGGGCTGATCTGGATCTCGGGTATTCCGGCGGCGATGGCGTCGGCGCGCAGTTGCGCAAGCAATTCGTCCTCAACGCCAAAGGCGTCAACGATATATGTATAGATCTCCTCGGTAAGCGGCGTTCCCTTCATTGGCGGCGGACTCCTGATCGGTTCGGTTGTGCGCGGGCATTTCCCGCGCGCGGAAAGCGGCGGGCGCAATCTACATACGAAGCGTGCTTCGGCGAGCGGCCCCATCCCCGGCGTTGCAACTCCGTTACGCCTGCGTCCACAATCGGCACACCCCAAGTTCCGTATCTTCGCCGCCGGTAACGATCGTGCTGGCTGGAAGTGTACGTGGGAACCGTTCGAACAATCCTAGACGAAGAGTAACCGTGTCCGATACCAATTCCGACAGCCCCGTTGGCGGCGCCCGCCGCCAGGTTGGTGATTACGAGATCATCGACGAGATCGGCGCAGGCGGCATGAGCCGCGTTTACCGCGCGCGCCACGTTCACACCGGCGCCATCGTGGCGGTAAAGGCGATGAGCGTTGAGAACACCGCGCCCGATTTCGAGGCACGCATGCGGCGCGAGCCGGAGATTCAGCAGGGTATCGGCCACGAAAACATCGTGCACCTGCTGGAGAGCTTCCGCGATCGCGATCAGTTCTATCTGGTGATGGAGTATATCGACGGGCGCTCGCTTGCCGCGCTTATCCATCGCGAGGCCGGCCCATTGCCGTTCGATCGTGCGCGCCATTACATGCGCCAGATCCTCCGAGGCCTGGATCATCTCCACCATCTGGGTATCGTTCACCGCGATATCAAACCCTCCAACATCCTCATCGCCCGCAACGATGTGGCCAAGCTCGCGGATTTCGGCATAGCCAAATACACGTGGCAGGAGGCGCAGACCTCCACGCAGCGTGGCATCGGCACCCCGGAATACATGTCGCCGGAGCAGGCGCGCGGCCGGCACGTGGATCATCGCACCGATATCTATTCGCTTGGCATCACGCTGTACGAGGCCCTTACCGGTCGCCGCCCGTTTGCCCGCAACGAGGCAACGCCGGCGGCCTACGGCGAGGTGATCCAGGAGATTCTGGAGAAGCCCCTGCCGGACCCGCGCGCGTTCGTGCCCTCGATACCGCCGGAGGTCGTGCGCCTGTTGAACAAGGCCACCGCGAAGGATCCCTCCGACCGGTTCGGCAGTTGCGCGGAGTTCCTTGGCGCGCTGGAAATCGTGGAAGGGTCGCCAGCCGCCGCGCCGGCCCCACAGCCGGCTCCGCAACCCAACCCGCAGCCGGCGCAGTACGCCTCGGAGATGTCGGCGCCAACCGTGGTGGCGGGCGCAATGCCAACACCGCCAGCGCACACAGGGGCGCCGCAGGCTGTCCCGCCCCGGCCCGCGCAGCCAGAGCCCGCGCGCCGCAGCCCGTGGCCCTGGGTGCTGCTTGCGTTGCTGCTGGGTGTGGGCGGATACTTTGGCTGGCAGTGGTACAGGAACACGTACGGGCGGCAGCCGCTTACCGATGTCGAGGCATTAAGCGTATCGAAAAGCGTGGCGGGCGATGTGAAGAAATACACGGTTGATGGCAATGCCCCGGCGCTTGCGTCGCTGTACGACAGCACCAACGTGGAGTTCTTCAAGTATCGCTCAACAAACCGGCGTGTGATCCTGGATGATCTGACCAAGTTCGCCGCCCGCATCGTGCGCACCGAACAGTACGACATCGAGGTAAAACGCGCGCGTGCCCTGAACGACAGCACGATTGAAACGGAGTGGGTGATTACGTATCAGCGCATGCGGAACGACAGCACGTTGCTGCGCGGCACAACATCGAACATCACAACCCTGCGCCGCGTGGATGGCCAGTGGTTGATTGGCGGGCAGCGGGAGAAGTGGACCAAGCGCGACAACGTTGCCGCCCCGAAACCCACGGTTGATTCCACCAAGGCGGAGGACTCGCTCACCGTTGAGAACATCAAGCCGAACGCGCTGGATGAGGGGACGAAGATGTCCACGTACCGGCTGTTTGTTTCCATGCTGCTGGCCGGCGATGCCGACCAGGCGTGGAACACCTATGCAACCGGGGCGTTGCGTGAGTCCGGCGACAGGACCCGCATCACCAGCGAGCTTGCCGGCAATGGTTACGAACTGACGGATGTGGTGATGGAAGGGGGCTCGGTTGCCGCCAAGGTTGTGCGCACCGATGCCGATGGAACGCAGCATGTGGTATGGCTTACCGGCACCGTTGCCGACGATGCCGGAACGCCGCGTGTTGCAACACTGCGAATGGGAACACGGTAGCCGAATCGGATATTGGAACGCGCAACAGGATAGCAGCAAGGCAGGGGACGAATGAACGAACAGGCCGGGCCGATGAACAGCAGCGCAGCGGGCGACGAATACACCGTTGGATCGCGCACCGATATCGGGCGGAAGCGCGAACGCAACGAGGACTACCTTGTGGTGCGGCGCACGGCCCATGGTCTGTTGGCCGTGGTATGCGACGGCATGGGCGGGCATGCGGGCGGCGAACTGGCAAGCAGCACGGCGGCCGAAGCGTTTGCTCTGTGTGTTGAGCAGGAGACCGGCACCCCGGAAGCCCTGCTGCGTCTGGCGGCCGAGAGCGCCAACCGGGCGGTGCTGGCCGCTGCCGACGCCAACCCCGAACTGCACGGCATGGGAACCACGCTGGTGGCGGCGCTGGTTGGCGATGCCGGCGAGCTTACGATTGCGAACGTTGGCGACAGCCGTGCCTACGGGCTGATTGGCGGCGCGTTGAAACGCCTCACCGCCGATCACTCGCTGGTTGGCGAGATGGTTGCGCGCGGCGATATCACCGAGGACGAGGCCGAGCGCCATCCGCGCAGGAACGTGATAACGCGTTCGCTTGGTTCGGCCAACCACACCGCCGACATCGTGCATGCAGCGTTGGGATCCGGCGATATCCTGCTGCTGGCCACCGACGGCCTGCACGGGATGATCCACGATGCGGCGATTGCCTCGGTTCTGCGTGTTGCCGCGCCGGTTACGTCCGTTGCCGACGAGCTTGTGGCGCGCGCGCTGCACGCCGGCGGCCGCGACAACGTAACGGTTGTGGTGATCCGTTCCGGGCCGGCGATGCCGGAACCGGCAACCAATGAAACCGCCCTGGCCGAGCAGCCACGGCGCGGCCCGCGCGGGCTGGGATTGATTATCGGCGTGGGGCTGGGCACCATCACGTTTTTTGTGTTGATGATCTCGTTGTGGCACCTGGTTACCGAAGCCGTGCAGGAACGTGCGGACGAGAAAAGTCGCAACTCCGGTGTGTACATTCAGGATTCGGTGGTCGATCGCGATACGATCATCGGTTTGGATTCGTTGCGGCGCGTGGATTCGGCCCGGTGGCGCGACACCTTGCGCATGCGCGGCGCAGGCCCGGGCGCGCATGCCGGCGCGGCGCAGGATTCCGCCGGGGATGTCCTTTCCGGCCGTCCGCGCGATACCATACGCGGCACGGCCAGATAACCTTACCGCGGGCAGCGCGCGCCACGCCCGCGATCACAGTACTGTTGCAACGATGGCAGGTGGATTACGCGGCCTGATCGATATGCTTTTCCCGGCAGGCGAAGCCCGGAAGAAAACCAGCGAGCTGATCGAGCTGGGGCTTCGCGCGCTTCGCGACGCACGCGATGAACGCGCCGTGATTGCCGGCGCCGAAACGCTTGTCCCCTCGCGATTCGAGCTGCGCCTTTCGCAGGGGCGGTACGACGAACTGGCCGAGATGGGCGGCGTGCGCGATATCGCCATCTATTTCAACGACGAGTTGATGAAGGAGATGCGCGGCCGCCGGATGCGAACCTTTGGCGACCACCCGTTGTACGTTACCATTGCCGCCGACCCGCTTCTGCAACCCAACGAGATCTACGCCGCGGTGCTGACACCGGTGCAGGAACACGAACCGGATCTGCTGCCACCCGACCCCGCATACCACGACCGTACCAGCGTGCTGGGCGCGGAGATGCCCGCGGCCCCGGCGGCGCCTGCCCCGCGGCCGCAACTGCGCCTGGTTGTGCGTGCCGGCGCGCCCGCCGCGGATATCGGGCTGGAAGGCACGCGCTGGGTGATCGGGCGCCGAGGCGCCAGCGGGCAGCCGCTGCGCGAAGGGTATCGGAAGATCGATCTGGATCTACCGGCCACCGTTTCCCGCGAGCAGGTACTGCTCGAACTTATCGGCGGCGATCGTCTGCGTATCGAACGGGTTGGCAAGGCGGCCGTGCGCCTGATGGGCGGCGACACGCTTGCCGAGGGCGAAAGCCGGCTGCTCCCACTTGGCGCCTCGTTCACGATCGAGCAATGCGAGATCGCCGTTGTGTCGCGCTTCGTGCGCTGATGCCGCATGCAGTGAGCTTTTATTTACATCAACCGATTCTCCCGGCAACGGTGGCACTAACAACACTTTTTGGAACCGCGCAGCTTGCGTTGCAGGATGCGTTGCGTCGGGGGTTGGATGCGGCGGCGAGCACACCGCGCGCGCCCAACTTCGTGGTGGTCCGTTTACACCGCGCCGCGTTCGCGCGCGAGTTCGGTTGGGAGCCCCGGCAGAACGTCGAGCGGCTGAACCGTGATCTGGAGAAGGCCGCGCTGGAGTTCGTGGCGGCGCATGGCTGGGCGGTGGGCGGCAACGGGGCAGTCACCGTAAACGTGGTGCTTGCGGAGTCGGGCGCGGATTGTGCCGTAGAGGCCCGCACCGTGCAGGGGCTGTGCACGCTAGAGGTTACCGACGACCGCGGCCAGCGCACGGTGCTGGTTACCGGCAACCCCGCAATCGTGGGCCGTGCGCACGAGCCCTGCCCGCGCGGATTTGTAGCGCTGTACGATGCACGCAAGCTGCTTTCGCGCGAACACCTGATGCTGCGGTATGCGGACCTGCGCCTGTATTGCCGAAAGATCGGGCGCAATGCAACAACGCTGAACGGGATGTTGATGGGGCCGGAGGAGATCCAGCTTGCCGTTGGCGACACCTTCGTATGCAGCGGCATGAGCATCCTGGTCCGCCGCATCGAATCAGCCTGATCGTGACGGCCGCGCGCGTACCAAATCAACGATGAACAGGCCGTGGCCAACGGCCCAAACCGGGCAACACGAGGAATGCGAACACAATGCCGCTGACTGCCACACATATCGTACTGGCGCTTTGGGGGGTGATCGTGCTGGCCGCCATCCTGCAGTACGGGGGGCTGCTGCACAGCCTGCGTTCCATGCGCGGCCCCGGCCTGAAGCTGGCGCTGGGCATTGCGGCCGTGGGGTTGATTGCCGCCGCGCTGAACCGTGCCACCATCTACATGAACCCCGAACGCGAGGCGCTTGTGGCCACCGGGCAAACCCCGGCCGATACAATCTCGCCGGGGTTTGATACCAAGGCCCGGTTCCGCACGCTTGCGCAGCCGCTGGGGCGCATCACCGACCGCAACGGGACCCTGCTTGCCGGCTACCGCTACAACGGCCACATCGTACGCGGATATCCGGCCGGGGCTGTTGCCGCGCATGTTGTGGGCTACTGGACCGGTCCGCTTCGCGATGGCATGGGCCTGGAGAAGGCGCTGTCGCTGGTGAACGATTCGCTGCGCGATGACCGGCCGCACGACCTGCGGCTTACGCTGGATCTGAATCTGCAACGCGAGGCGATGCGGGCGCTGAACGGAACGCCCGGCGCGATCGTTGTGCTCGACGCGGCTACCGGCGAAGTGCTGGTAGTGGCCAACTACCCAACGTTCAACCCGGACGCCGTCTGGAGCGATGCGGCCTGGGAAGGTTACGTGCGCGATACGGTCCAACGCCCGCTGACCTCCCGGGCGATCAAGGACAATTTCTCGCCGGGCTCGTCGATCAAGCCGTTTATCGCCGCCGCCGCGCTGGATCGCGGCGCCGAGCTTCCGGAGCAGCGCGGGTTTGCCTGCAACGGCGAATATGTGCCGGTGCGCGGCACAAAGCCGATCACGGAGCATGGCTCGTCGCATGGGGCCGTGGATCTCAGTTCGGCGATGCGGTACTCGTGCAACATCTACTTCTCCTATCTGGCGTACGGGATCATCGGGTTCGATGCCTGCAAGGCGTATCTGGATGGGCTGGGCTTCGATGACCGGCTGCGCTGGAACAGCGGCGCCTATCTGAACCAGTACGCCACGCTGCTGCCGGCGGTAAGCTGGGTGCGCGGTCGCGACCAGATCGCCAAATCCCGTATCGGCATTGGCCAG